>CAYQTB010000044.1:0-21384 GCA_964420315.1 uncultured Thiothrix sp.
TTGTGCATGGATTCCCAGCGCTTTGTGCAGTGAGGGGTTACGCAAATCGGCATCCACCAGCAGGACGCGATTGCCTGCTGAGGCATAAGCGCAGGCTAAGTTGCTGGCTGTGGTGGTTTTGCCTTCATTGGGGCTGGCACTGGTGATGAAAATGATCGGGGTGTCATCACCTTGGTGCATGAACCGTAAACTGGTGCGCAGCGAACGGAATGCTTCGGCAATGGGTGAACGCGGTTTGCTAATGGTGGCGGTTGCCAACTGGCGGCTGTTCGCGTCGCTGGTTTCTGCCATGACACCGAGTACCGGTAGTTGGGTGGCGCGTTCTAGGGCGTTAATGTCTTTGACCGTATCATCCAAAAACTCACGCATGAATGCTGCCGATATGCCCAGTAACAGCCCCAATAAACCCCCAAACAGTAGGTTTGTGGATAGGTGCGGTTTGAACTTTTTCAGTGGAATTTGTGCAGGGTCAATCACCGTAATATTGTCGATTACAAGACTTCCCGCCAAGTTGATTTCCCCTAAACGTTTCTTGAGGGATTTGTAGAGTTCTTGATGATTGATGAATTCCTGCTGGAGTGTACGGTAAGTGTTGATAATCTCGTTTTGTGTTTGTTTAATCGTGCTTATTTTCTCAACCAATTCGGCTTCTTTACTGGTAATACTGCCGATGGTTTCGGGAGTTAAGGGGGGCTGCTTGCGTATTTGACTCAATTCATCATGGTATTGTTGTAATCCTTTTAAGGCAGGGCTAGATACATTGCCATCTTCTTCAATGAGTTGATGTTGATGTATGTGGTTTTTTAATGCTGCTTCTGCCGCATCCATTTGTTTTTTGAGGTCGTCAACCGTGGTTTGTAAGTTATTAGAAACGTCGATGGTATTGTCTCGACGCCGATCGTCATTGATTTTTTTGAATGTCTCCACCACGGTATTGGCAATGTTGGCAGCTTGTACGGGGTCTGATGAGGTGTAGCTGATAGCGACTAAACGTGAGTTTTTCACCGGCTCTACCGTCAGATTGTCCAACAGCAAATCTTCCAGTGCGGTTTGTTGGCTGTTGGTATCAGGTGTGCTAAACCATGCTTTGATTTGACCCATGATTGTGGCGTTGGCAAGCGTTTCTTCGAGTTTCAGCTTGGTAATTACCTGTGAGGCTAAGGCACGGCTACGAATCAGTTCAAACTGTGTTTGATAGAAATCGCGGGTATCACGGATGTCACTAGAACCCAGAATATTGTCGATATTCGCCACTTTGCTGGATTCGCGTTCGATTTGCAGGGTGGCAGTGGCGCGATACACGGGTTTACTCAAGAGCGTAATCAGCAGTGCCAATAGCATAATCATGGCAGTGATCAGCATTATCATGCGCCTACGCCGCAGTAAGGTGCGTCCGAACTCACGTAAATCAAGTGTGTCTGGTTTTTTTAGAAGATCGTTCTGCATGATATGGGTAGTCTATCGGTCAAGTTGAAATATAGCACCGGATTGTAGCAATTCTTAGGGCGTGCGGTTAACAAAGTTGTTGATCCAGCGGCGTGCCGGTGCTTCAAAAAACCAATAGGAACATAAAGCACTGAGGGTCAATAGCACGACAAATAAGTAAAAATGCAAAGCTCCGTTGGGATCTATTCCCGCAGGCATGAGTTTTTCGTAGATGCCATGCAGCGGTTTTTGCAGAATATACAGCGAAAAACTCGCTTCACCGAGTAATACCAGCCATTTGTGCTGCAACCATTGACTGATTTTACCGGTATTGAGTGCCAGTAACACAATGAACAGCAAAAACAACGGGGCAATGAGTCCATTGGTGTAGTCAAAGGCAATACCACTGACATCAATCAGCGTTTGGCGGGTAATCAGCAAGACAATGATGAGCGCAGAAACCAGTAACAACCCACTGATATTGATACCCGGCGCACTCAAACGGTCGAGGCTACCCTTTTGCAGCCAGGCACCCGCGATAAAACCGATAACAAACGTATTCAGGTGCATTAACGGGTTGTAAAAAATAAAGTCGTGTAACAGTCCGCGCGGCACGTAGGCTGTGGTGTTGAGCAAGAAGCCATGCCCAAGCTGCGTGACCAGCCATAATATTCCGGCTGCCAAAGTAAGGTTGACTAAATGGTAGCGTTTTACCAACAGTAGCAATAGCGGGAAACACAGGTAGAAAAAAGCTTCTACGGACAATGACCAGCCGGGCGCATTCAGGGTGAGAGGGTAGCCCGGAACCCATGCCTGCAACATGCTGACACTGAGGACAACCGTTAACGGCTCACTGCCAGCCGTTTGGTATTTCGCTGCTATCATGAGCAATAGTGCTAGTAGGTAGACAGGGTAAATCCGGGCGATTCGTGCCCACCAGTAACGCCGTGTCGCAAAGGCTTGCTGCGGTTGCTCAGGTCGATAATAGGCAATTGCCATAATAAAGCCTGAAAGCACGTAAAAGTAGCTGACCGCAATCGGTCCCGCCGCCAACACTGGGTTCACCCACGGCAAATCCGCAGGAAACACGGTCGTGCCATAGTGAAAAAACACCACCGTTAGTGCGGCGACATAACGGGTGAAGGTCAGTTGTTCGATTCTCACGGGTGTGCAGGGGTGCTAGTAAGCATTTTTGTCATGCAAGGTTTTGAAGGCAGTGACAAAAATGATTCTGAGATCCAGTATCAGGCTCCAGCTACGGATGTATTCCATATCAAGTTCTACCCGTTTTTCCATTTTAAATAGGGTGTCAGTTTCGCCGCGCCAGCCGTTTACTTGTGCCCAGCCGGTAATGCCGGGTTTCATCAAATGGCGACGCATATAGCCAGGGATAAGTTGGCGATATTCTTCATTATGCGCAACGGCGTGCGGGCGTGGGCCAACAATTGACATATGACCTTGGAGTACATTGAAAAATTGTGGCAGTTCATCCAGTGATGTTTTGCGCAGGAACGCACCAACACGGGTAATCCGGCAATCGTTACGGGTAGCTTGCTTAATATGTTTGCCATTTTCACAAACCGTCATGGTGCGAAACTTGAGTACTTGGAATGTTTCCCCGTGTAAGCCATGCCGGGTTTGCTTGAATAAAATCGGGCCGCGTGAAGTCAGTTTGATCGCCAGTGCGATACCGAGCATCAAAGGAGACACCAATAACAGAATCAACATGCCTAACAATAAATCTTCAATGCGTTTAATGAAGGCGTGATGCACCGACATCGGTGCGTCGTAAATGTGTAGGATGGGGGTTTCAGCAATTTCCATGTAACGGCTGTGTAGCAAGGTGTTGGTGAAGTCGTCGGGAATTAAACGGATTGGCGTGATGGTATCCGCCAGTTCATTAATCAGACGTTTGGATAACAAGGATTGTTCAGAGGAGGGCGCAAGGTAAATTTGATCCCATTCGCCAGTGCGAGCAGCCTCTTTCATGGCGCTTGCATCACCCAGTCGGGCATAGTGCCGGGGGAGTTCCTGCTCAGTGCCATCATCCTCCAGATGATAAAACCCCGCGATTTGAAAGCCAGAGTGAGGTTGGCTATCAATCATTTGGGCAAAGTGCAAGCCTTGTTTGGTAATGCCTGCAATGGCAATGCGATGGTTGTTGAGACCGATACGTTTGAGCGAGGCTTGCAAGATGCGCAGCGCATAACGGCTGCTGATTAATAAAACGGGGGTGATGAATAACCAGCCTATCAATACAAAGCGTGAAAATTCTTCGGAAGTTTTTGCCGCAAAAATGATAAAAATGAGGAACAAAAAGGTGACTAACCAGGTCGCAATGAGACGGATGACTTCATCACGGAAGAATGGGCGTCCGCTCCATGAAGTATAAATATCGGTAAATCGACCAATCAGACCAAACAGCAAGGAAGCGCCTAAGCCGATGATGAGATAACCTTGAATGTTATAGGTACTGGAATGCAAAGAAGCGAGCAGCAGAATACCCAAAATAATCAGCGTATCGGTGCTGCGGTAGATCAATTCAGCACTGATTCTATTGTTTACCTTCAAATTTTCCATGCAACCGTTATCCTCTGACAATGGCTGCGCCAACAAGCCATTATGGAGTTTATTATTAATAAGTAAACCTGTATTAACTTTGCTGGAGCGTGTTGTAAAACAGCAACAGTCCCGCTTGTTGCTACAAGTAGCGTAATAAATGACAGCAGCGCTATCTGCTTGTTATACAAGCAAATACTCTGTCATTGTGCAACTATTTAAGACACTCGGTAGTTGCTAAAACCGCTCTCTAATATAGCCTATGTTTGGGTTTTTTGTCGTAAAAAAAATACAAACGGCATTGGTCAAAATATTATGTATCCGCCTCATAAATATTTTAGCGCGAAGACTGATCTTTCTCCCAGGTATAGGTTTGTAAGTGGCGATATTGCCGTGCCGCTCGCCAGCGAATGACACTGGCAATCAACAGGTAGAGCATGGCGGGTACGGCATTTCGGCTGAAAAGTTTATCAAGCAAGATGCTGGAATACGGTTTCTTGTCTGCTTTTGTGCACAGTTTAGCCGCAGCCAATTGCATATTCCCCAAACGCGCCCGCGTTTTAATCTTGATCAAAGAACTCAGGTTACGGGGGGCGCTAATAAATACTTGTGTGCCTGCAATGTTATGACGCTCATGTGCCTCAAATTGACAGCGCACAAAACCATCATCGTTAATGATGTCAGGAAACACCTGAAAACGCTGCCGCCCCGCCTGACTGATGACGTAACTACAGGTAGCCACTACCCCTTCGCGAATATAGGGGAGTTGTAACCACAGCCGGTAATACTGTTTGACTAGCCAGGACGATTGCGAGGTATCAATCACCGGTTCGGGTGCTGCTAATAAGGGGCTGCCGCTTGCCATTGTGGCGGTAATGGCTTGAATCGCGTTAGGCGATAAGCACGTATCGGCATCAAGGTAAAACACCGGCCAGCTTGTGACGTGTTTTTCGGCTTCATTGAGGGCATTGACCTTGGACGGTTTGGCTATGTCAAGGCAGATGGCGTGGGGGTATTCATTACGCACAATCTCCGCCGTATTATCCGTGCAACCATTACACGCCACAATCAACGTGTCGAGGTCGGCTTGATCCTTGAGGCTATCCAAACAGCGGCGGATCACACTGGCCTCATTGTGTGCAGGCACAATCACACTCGCCATCAACGATACCCCTGCAACCAGTCAGCACGGTTGGCGAACACGGTTTGCCATTCACGCCGTTGCGCCGATTTCGGTTTGAAGAGAGTATGCACAAGGTACTGGTTCAGCACGTACCAATACAGCAGCGCTTTGTAAACGGGGCGCTGCCATGCCACTACGTGGCGGTTAACCAGCTCCACTTTGCCTTTGAGCAACTGGATTTGCTTGCCTGAAAAATGGCTGTGGCTCACACCGCCATGATGAATGATGCGGGCATCAGGTGTTACGATGGGGTGATGACCTAAGGCTTTGGCACGTAAGCAATAATCGGCTTCTTCGGCATACATGAAGAAAGTGGTATCGAGACCGCCGAGTCTGTCCCACAATTCCCGCGTGGTGAGGAAGAAACAGCCGGATACAATATCCACATCCTTAATGGTGTCGCGCTCCCAGCAACCGTAATTGGCATTATTGAAGAAACACGTTTTGCTGAACAGCTTGCTCAAGCCCACGGCGCTGTAAAACAGGTTGCGTAGATTCGGTTTGCTCCAAGCGTGTTGGGTATTCAAGCTCAGGTCATGGTTGAGGGTAACGCCGCTCCAGATGCCGCTGTCAGGGTACTGTTTGGCGAAACGTAACAAGCGATCCACCGCCGCATTCACGATTACGGTATCCGGGTTCAGCAAGAGTAGATAGTTACCGTGCGCCTGTGCTGCACCCAATTGCACACCGCCTGCAAACCCCAAATTTGCACCCGACTCAATCAGCGTGACTTGTGGAAAAAACTGACGAATCATGCTCGCTGAGTCATCACTGGAGGCATTGTCTACCACAATGACTTCAAACGTGCTCAGTTGGGTTTCGCGAAACAGCGATTCCAGTGCGCGGCGCAGGTAACTGGACGTATTGTAAGAAACCAGAATGACGCTGATTTCTGTGCTTGCCGTCATGCTAATCTCCCGTAAGCAATAGTTTGAATCCCTGAACGCACAACTTTTGCCGGATTACCCGCCACAATCGAATGCGCAGGCACGTCTTTGGTGACAACGCTGCCAGCACCGACGATCACCTGATCACCGATAGTCACGCCGGGTAAAATAATAGCACCACAGCCGATGAAACAGTTAGCCCCAATGCGTGTTTTTTGTTCAAATTGACCGCCATGCCGCCGGGTCGCGTAGTCGTGTGCGAGGATAATGCTAGCAAACGCGATGTAAGTTTTTTCCCCGATCTCGATGCAACGTGGATTGGTCTTATCCAAGCGGGCTTTGAAGGAAATCCGTACATCCGGCGCAATATTCATGCCGTAAAGCTTGCGGAAATACCAGGTTCGCAACCACAGCAGGCTGTCACGGAACCACACCAGCCACATGAACATTCTTTGATTGATAAAACGCAGTCTCATGTCTTGTCGTTGTTTCTAAGGTTATTGGTGGGAGTATTATTGGTGGAATCGTTTGCGGATACCAATTCTTCTGCCTGACGGTTCCATAAAGGATAGTATTGCGCCCAGCTAATTGCCCCTAACATGAAGAAAAACATCGGTTGCAACTTGCCGAAATAGTCCACCGTAAAGCCAATTAAAATCAGTGACATGAATGACAGAATCCAAGCAGATACCATCCATCGGAATTGGTCGTTATGCTGGTGCGCCAAGTTCAGGGCATGAAATACCGCATACAAACAAGCGAGCAATAAAACGACCAAGGCAAAGATACCGTGTTGCAGAATCAGCAATAGCCAGAAACTGTCAATGCTGTTACCCATCCATTCCATCCAATAGGGGCGCGTCCAGTCATGGTGGGCAATCCCAAGAATTAGATTCTCGCGGATGTCATCGGCAGTGTATTCCCATTGCAGGATACGGAAATAACCGGTATTAGGGTTGAATGTCAGGTACGAAATTAAAATGCCAAAAAATCCCCGGTTGGAAGCTGCTTCGATTAACAACGCCGTCGCCAAACCGCCAAAAAACAGCGAAATCCAGAATTGGCGAGCGTTATACCAAAACTTGACTAAAACAGCCGTAAATCCCTGAAAAATCAACGCCAGTAGCGGTGCTGACGATAATGTTAGCAGCATGGAAACCATGATCCCCGCCAGTTTGCTCACGTAACTCAGGGTACGGAAACGCCATGCCAATAAGAGCGCAAACGGGAAGAATAGCGCCAATAACGTGCCATACAGAATAGGGTGGGAGAACAAGCTGGTTGCCCGCATAATACCAGCACGAATATAGTGATACGTGTAAAGACGTGGGTCTAAGGCATGGTTTCCCGTCAGTTTTTCGGCGATTTCATGCAAGACGCGGTGTTGGTTTAAGGCTTCGTAAAGCGTGAATACCGTGAGCAGGGCAAGTACTGTGATGAAGGTTTGGTTGACCCGGTAAAACCGCAGCGGGGTTGTAATAAATAGCCGCGCCAGATAAAACGCACCCATGACTTCAATCGCAAAAATTCCGGTTGATTCAATGGCTTTTTGCAAACCATGATTGTGCCAGAAACTGGTGAACACAATGCCTACCAAGCACAATAGCAAAATATCGACGATGTCCGCTTGTTGCAGCACTTCACGCAAATTAAATAGCGCGTACAACAGCGCCAAACCCAGCACAATACGGTAAGTTTCGACCCGGATCGAGCCCACCATGACATGGAATTCCAGCGGGATAAAAATCGAGACAATGAATAGGATAGCGATAATTCTTAACATTGCATCTCCTATCCGCGTCTGGCAGATGGTTTTAGTAAACGCTTTGTGAAAAACAGCGCCATGACTCCCAGTGTTAGCACCAGATTGGCGACGAGCGTTGCACCCGCAGCCCCTTCAATGCCGTACTGTGGAATAAACAGCCAATTAGCGATGACATTAATGACCAACGCCATCCCCAGCAAGCTGTTCAGATAGCGCACTTGTTCCCGCACAATAAACATAAACGAAAAGGTCAGGCTTAGCGCCCGCACCCACTGCGCTACCAACAAGATAGCCAGTGCCGTGCCAGCTTGCACATATTCCGGTTTAAACACACTGAGTAAGTGATTACCCAGCAACAACAATAATAGCGTGACAGCTCCCAACAACCCAGCTACCAAAGCGGTAGCTTGCCAGAAAAATCGTGTCAGTTGTTCCGGCTGGTGTTGGTGAATGCGGAGTAAGCGTGGGTATATCGTGGCATCCAACGCCCCAAGAAAAAACAGGCTGACAAACGATAAACGCGCCGCGACGGTGAAGAGCGCCACATCCTCATTCGACAACAATAAGCCGGTCAGCAGTGTATCTGCCCACAACATTAAAAAGGAAAAAAATGATACAGGTGCGAGTGGTAGCGACTGCTGCAATACGGCTTTAACACTAAACCGGGTTGGCTTGGCGGGGTGCAAACTGTTCCACCAAGGGCGTATCCAGTAAAACGATGCCAACCCCGCCACTGCCAGTGATGCCACATACAACAACAAGTAATGCTGATTGTCGCTAAAGCGCCACCAGAATAGCGCGATCAGCAGCATATAAGCCACCGCAGGCAAGGAATTCTGCACCAAAATTGACGCGGAGGTATGCTGGATGGCTTTCAAAAATGACGAATTTAACATCACCAGATTGAAAAACAGAATGCCGCTTCCCGCCAGCAACAGCGGCAACATTTGAATCGCATCATCAAACAACCAGTGCTTGGATAGCGGAGCAAATACCAGCCAGCCCAACATGAAAATCCCGCTACTGATCAACACCATGCGATAAGCATCACGTAAATGCACGCCTTGTTGCTGCGTGTCCGTGTCATGAATTCGCGCCACATCGCGCACCAGCCACTGCTCCACCCCCAAGCGGCTGAACAGCGAAATGCCAGTCACGAGTGTCATGAGCATGAACACCATGCCCGCTTCTGCTATCGGTAGGGTGCGTGTCAGGACAATTGCCACCGCAAAATTCAACCCGACCCCGGCAAAGCGGGCAATCGTCGAGAGTAAACTGGTGAACAGCAGGGAAGGATTACTCATCTTCGGTTGCTGAGCGGAGTCGAAGCACGAATCGCTTGATCAATGAAATCAACCAGCGTTTGCCGCCGGGTATCATTGTCCAATGGTGCGGCTGGCAAGGTGTGTTGCTGCGCTAAGAGTGCATACAATTCCTCTTGGGTAGAAGCGGTGTATACCCCCGGCAATTGACCCATCCAAGCTAAACCGTCGAGTTGGTGATCGTTACGGTGTTCGCCGAGGGCGTGTTGACGGTTCATCACAATAATGGGTTTGTGGTGTTCCAACGCAGTAATGATATTGCCCATGCCTGCGTGTGAAATGATCAAATCGGCGTTTTGCAAGTGTTGGTTAAACACCGCTGTGGTCATAAAGCGTTCCCATTGCAGGGTTTGCGGCAAATATTCCCCCCCCGCAATTTGTGCCATACCCGTGAGCGCGTGTTGGCTTGCCCACTCATCCACGGCGCGAATCAGGCGATCAAACGGGAATTGTGTGCCAACGGCTACAAAAATCACAAGACCGCCCCTTTGTATTGGATAGTCTGCCCGTCGCTCAAATGTTCCCATTGCGTCAGGAAGACATCGGCGCGTTTTTGTGCCAGCTTACCCGCCCGTGAAATTTGTTTAACGTTGGCAATGCTGTCTACCCAAATGGTACGGATACCGAGAAAGCTCCCCAACCAAATAGCCACCGCACCCGGTGCCGCGCCGGTGGATAGAATCGCTTTCGGCCGTTCTTTCAATAAGATATACAACACTTGTAAGGCACAGGGTATCAAACGCCACTTATCATCCGCACTCACATCCACAACCGAGTATACCTTGCGTTCCTGTTCACTGCGCGAAGTTGACGTGAACAACCCCGCAGGCATCGCATACACAATCTGGTAACGGTCTTCCAGCCCCGCACTCAGTCGATTAAGCTGAATCCAATGCCCGCCGGGGGAGGAAATTGCCAACAGTTTCGGCTTAACACTCATGCGGGTTTTCTCAAGTAAAATGCCGCCTGATCGCCTTGATTCAGCGCGTTTAATTCCCGCGAGCGTTGTTCAAACTCACGAATTTGTTTGGTGGTGAACAACGCGTTTTCCGGTGATTCTGCCCAAGAACGCGGGTCACGTAGCGGAATATCCTGTTTGTACTGTTTGCTCCCCCAGAATTGCAGAGCATTGGAATCGTATACGACTTGTTCGCACAAAAAGCCTGCCTGTTCTGCCAATGCCTGCATACTCTTGACCGAATGCAGGTACAAATGACGTGGCGCATCCAGTTGCACCCAGTTTACGCCGTATTCCTGCCACACATACGAGGATACGGTAGGTACACGCACCAAGGCGACTCCGCCCGGTTTCAGGATGTTGAATGCTTGCCCCAAATGCTTCCGCTGATTTGGCAAATGTTCAAAAGAGTGGTGGAACATCACCACATCCCATTCGCCGGTTTCGCTGAAAATATCACGTTTTTCAACGCGCAAGTCGTTGGGGTAAACAATGTCCGTCTGGTTAAACGGGTCGATACCCAGCAGGTTTTGAAAACCCAGTTCGCGCAGGGAATGCAATAAATGTCCTGCGCCACAGCCCACATCCAGAATGCGCGTTGCTTGTTTCAGCTTGAGCGGGCGCAGCGTGGCGAGTTTCGCATTTGGCATCCACAAGTGCATTACCCGTCCAATCAGGCAGTTACCGCTGACTTCGTAACGATCCCTCCACTTGGTTAAGGTTTGTTTAACCTTGCTACCTGCTTTGGTCGCGTTGCTGTAGGAATAATAATTTTCTGGGTAATAGTCGGCGATATTCGCCGGAACCTGTTCGATTTGCAGACAGTCACAATCCGCACACTGAAAATAACGGTGTTCATCCCGCAAGCCCAGCATCATTTCCTTGGCGACATACGTGCGGTGTGCGCCGGTGCTGCCACAAATACGGCACTGCATCAAACGTGCTCCCTGAGCGTAGCCGAACGCTCACTGAGCGAAGTCGAAGTGCCGTGTGTGCCAAACAGCTTGACATCACCTTGCCAGAAATCGGGGTGACTCAAATACCAATCCAGCGTTTTTGCCAAGCCACTTTGGAAGGTTTCCGCCGGTACATAGCCCAATTCGCTGCAAATCTTACTGTTGTCGATGGCGTAACGGCGGTCATGCCCCGGACGATCCGTTACGTACACAATGTGCTGATTGTGCGGTACGTGTGGCGAGTCAGGGAATCGCGCATCCAACAACGCACACAATTCGTGGATCAAATTCAGGTTCGCCTGCTCATTATTGCCACCGATATTGTAAGTTTCGCCGACGCGTCCGGTGCGGATAATCAGATCAATGCCACGGTTATGGTCATCAACATACAGCCAATCGCGGATTTGCTGCCCATCACCGTAAATCGGCACAGGTTTGCCTTGCAATAGGTTGGAAATTGCCAGCGGAATCAGCTTTTCGGGGTATTGATACGGCCCGTAATTGTTGGAGCAATTACTGGTTGTGGTCTGCAAGCCATAGGTGTGCTGGTAAGCGCGTACTATGTGATCAGAAGCGGCTTTGCTGGCGGCATACGGCGAATTGGGGGCGTAGGGCGTGATTTCGGTGAACGCGGGGTCAGTAGCAGACAATGTGCCATACACTTCATCGGTGGAGACGTGATGGAAGCGGTGAGCAAAACCCGGTTTCTCATCCAGCCACACGGTTTTCGCCGCTTTCAATAAGCTGTGTGTGCCGTCGATATTGGTTTTCAGGAACGCATCCGGCCCGTAAATCGAGCGGTCAACGTGCGATTCGGCGGCGAAATGCACCATCGTGTCGATGGTTTCCTCGCGCAGCAATTGCTCCACGAGTGGCTGATCCAGAATATCGCCATGCACAAAACGGAAATTGCGTTGTCCTTCTAACGGCTGCAAGTTTTCGTAACGTCCGGCGTAGGTTAGCGCATCCAAAATCACCAGACGGGTGTCTGGGTATTGTTGCAGCCAGAAATGCACGAAGTTTGTGCCGATAAAGCCTGCGCCGCCAGTGACGAGCACGTGATGAGGTGTGTATGTCGTTGTCATGCTGTTCGGTTTTGTTGTTTCAATTGAGTAAGCATCTGCCGCAAGCTGGTGCGCCAATGCGGAAGCGTGTAGCCCAGTAATGCCTCAGTTGCGCGTCGATCCATCACACTAAAAGCAGGACGACGTGCAGGCGTTGGGTATTCATCGGTACGCAGCGGCTTGATAGGGATGACTTTGTCGAGCAAGCCAAGCGCCAGTGCTTCTTCTTGAATCGCCACCGCGAAATCGTACCAGCTTGCCACGCCATTATCGGCGCAGTGGAAGATACCTTGTGGCTTTTGTGCGATGAATGCCCATAGCGTAGCCGCGAGTGTGCCTGTCCAAGTCGGTGTGCCGATTTGATCAGCGACAACACCGAGGGAATCGCGTTCGCGCATCAGGCGCAACATGGTTTTGACAAAATTATTGCCGTAAGCCGAATACAGCCATGACGTGCGTACCACGCAAGCCGTCGGACACTGTTCCAGCACCGCTTGTTCGCCCGCCAGTTTACTGGCGCCGTAAACACCCAGCGGTCTGGCAATCGCGTTCGGCAAGTAAGGGGTGGATTGCAGCCCATCAAACACAAAATCGGTCGAGATTTGCAGCAGGTAATAATGAAATAACGCTGCTTGTGCCGCAAATACATGTGCGGCAGCGTGGTTGATCAGGTAAGCGTTGGCTGTGTCTGTTTCTGCTTTATCAACTGCCGTGTAAGCCGCGCCATTGATTACCACATCGGGACGATGCTGTTCGAGTGCATTGATCACTTGTTGTGGCTGGGTAATATCCAGCGTATCCCGATCCGTTGCGATTAGCGTGATATTGGCAGGGCAGGTGGCTTGCAGTTCTGAACCCAGTTGCCCGTGTGCGCCAGTGAGTAATATTTTCATGCGAATTTGTCCGCCTCTTGCCAGTTTTTACCCGCTGCATCTTTGGCGGAAAGGGTGGGCTGTGTGCCATTAACCAGCGGCCATTCGATGCCTACGGTGGGGTCATCCCAGCGTAAACTGCGGTCGTAAGCGGGCGCGTAGAAATCGGTGCATTTGTATAAAAAATCTGCCGATTCGCTCATGACATAAAAGCCGTGCGCAAAACCGGGGGGAACCCACAACATGCGGTGGTTTTCAGCGGAAAGTTCTACGCCAGTCCATTGCCCGCAGGTAGGTGAAGATTGACGTAAATCGACTGCGACATCAAACACTTTACCGCTGGTGACACGCACGAGTTTGCCTTGCGGGTGTTGGATTTGGTAGTGCATTCCGCGCAAAATGCCCTGACCGGAGCGACTATGATTGTCTTGCACAAAATTCAGGTCTAAGCCTGCATCCGCAAACGTTTGGGCATTCCAGGTTTCCAGAAAAAAGCCGCGTGAATCGCCAAACACCTGCGGTTCAAGGATCAGCACATCGGGGATATGGGTTGGGATAATCTTCATTTCAGCAATTCCGTGAGGTATATGCCGTAACCACTCTTTTTCAGCGGTTCGGCGAGTTGTAATAACTGTTCGTCACCGATATAGCCCATGCGCCAAGCGACTTCTTCGGGACAGGCAACTTTTAGCCCTTGGCGTTCTTCAATGACGCGGATGTAGTTGGAGGCATCCAGCAAGGAAGCGTGTGTGCCGGTATCCAGCCATGCCGTGCCGCGTTTGAGCATTTCCACCTGCAACTGCCCGCGTTCCAGATACATCTGGTTGACGGTGGTAATTTCTAATTCGCCACGCAGGGAAGGGCGGACTTCACGCGCTACATCCACAATCTGATTGTCGTAGAAATACAAGCCCGTTACCGCGTAATGAGAGCGGGGTTTTGCAGGCTTTTCTTCAATACTGAGTGCTTTGCCGTTAGCATCGAATTCGGCAACACCGTAGCGTTCTGGGTCTTTGACGTAGTACGCGAAAACGGTCGCGCCAGTGGTTTGTTGCGCAACGCTTTGCAGGCGACTGGATAAGCCTTCGCCGTAGTAAATGTTGTCACCCAGAATCAGCGTGGCAGGTGAGTTGCCAAGGAAATCAGCACCGATGATGAAAGCTTGTGCTAAACCATCCGGCGAGGGTTGTACGGCGTATTCAATATTCAGCCCCCATTGCGCACCATCGCCCAGCAAGTGCTGGAATTGTGCGGAATCTTCGGGGGTGGTGATGATGAGAATATCGCGGATACCGGCGAGCATGAGCACGGTCAGCGGGTAATAAATCATCGGTTTGTCGTAGACTGGCATCAGTTGTTTGCTGACTGCACGGGTGAGCGGGTAGAGGCGTGTGCCACTTCCACCAGCGAGGATAATGCCCTTGCGATGATTGTTATTGTGTTGCATGTATAAAGCGTACCAGCGTGCTGATTTGATAAATCAGCCTATTGTAGACAAACCCACAGAAATTTCAGCTAATTCCGGTAATCGGATACACTCTAGGTTCTCAGAAAATTTAATTAGGAGGAAAGTAATCCATGAACCACCCCATGTTACTGTGGCTTGCTGGCATTACCTTGACGGCATTCAGTTTGAATGCGGCAGCAACGGAGAAAGCCATTCATCAAGGCATCGTTGATAACTACAAGGCTGAAAAGGTATCGGAGCATGTCTATGTGATTCATGGCCCTGCTGGTCAGCCTGATAAGGAAAATCAGGGTTTCATTAATAATCCCGGTTTCATTGTCGGGGATAGTGAAGTCGCGGTGGTTGACCCCGGTTCGAGTGCAGCGATTGGGCGTGCAGTATTGGCGCATATCCGCAAAGTCACGGATAAGCCGGTCACAAAGGTATTCATTACCCATATTCATGGCGATCACTGGCTCGGCAATCAGGCATTCAAGGAAGACAATGCCGACGCCAAGTTTTATGCCAGTGCGGGCATGATTGAGGAGGCGAAGCAAGGCGCTGGCGATTCGTGGATTGAAACGATGGATACGATGACCGAAAAAGCCACCGCAGGCACTGAGCTAGTCATTCCTACCGAAGTTTTGGTACAAGATCAGGAAATCAAGGTGGGTAATGTAACCGTTAAAGCGCATCTGGTTGATGGCAAAGCGCATACCTCCAACGAAGTCATGTTTGAAGTCGTGGAAGACAAGCTGTTATTTACGGGCGACACCATCAGCAATGCCCGTTTAATCTTAATGGATGAAGGCAGTTTTCCCGGCAGTGTGAAAAACGCTGAGCGCATTGTTGCGATGAACTTGAGCAAAATCGTACCGGGGCACGGTGCAACTGGCGATAACACCATCGTTACCGCTTATGGCGACTACATGAGCAAGTTGTATGTGGGTGTTAAAGAACTCCGTGATGAAATGGAAGCACACGAAATGAAGCCAAAAATTGCTGAAAAGACTGTTGCTTACAAGGATTGGCATGGCATGGAAGATACCCTCGGCAAGCACATTAGCTTGGCGATTTTGGAAGCCGAACAGGAAGACTTTTAAGTTGTGCAATTTTTTAACCGATTTTGAGAGCTACCCCACATGAGTAAACCAACCCCCCGTGTGACTGTTACTACCCTACGCAAGATGAAACGTGAGGGTGAAAAGATCGTCATGTTAACCGCTTACGATGCCAGTTTTGCCAAGGTTTTGGATGAGCAAGGGGTCGATGTGATTCTGGTGGGGGATTCATTAGGCATGGTGGTTCAAGGGTATGAAACCACCGTTCCGGTGACGGTGGATGACATGATTTACCACACCCGTGCTGTCACCAAAATGAGCCAACGCGCTCTAGTGATTGGCGATTTACCTTTCATGAGTTACACCTCGCCCGAACTTGCCTTGCGTAATAGCGCTCGCTTGATGCAGGAAAGCGGCGCTCACATGGTGAAATTAGAAGGTGGTGCGCCGCAAGTGGCTACGGTCAGGCAGCTTGCCCACCACGGCGTGCCGGTGTGTGCGCACTTGGGTTTGCAGCCACAATCAGTCCACAAACTCGGCGGTTATCGGGTACAAGGGCGTGATGAGGCGGTTGCCAAACAAATGCTGGATGATGCCAAAGCCTTGCAAGATGCAGGGGCGGATATGTTGGTGCTGGAATGCGTCCCTGTCACGCTGGCGGTACAAATTACCCAAGCGCTGGATATTCCGACCATCGGCATTGGCGCGGGGCGTGAATGTGACGGGCAAGTGTTGGTTTTGCACGACATGCTTGGTATTGCACCGCGTGCACCGAAGTTTTCCCAAGATTTTATTGGTGCTGGCGCAACCATTCCGCAAGCCGTGGCAGCGTATGTGCAGGCAGTAAAAACGGGTGCATTCCCCGCCGATCAACACTGTTTTTTCTAAAGAGCACCCTCGTGATTATTGTTCAAGCCATTGACGCATTGCGTGAAGAACTCAAAAGCTGGCGTAAAGCGGGTGAAACCGTCGCTTTTGTACCCACAATGGGCAACTTACATGCAGGGCATATTGCCTTGGTGAAACGGGCGCAGGAACTCGGTAGCAAAGTGGTGGTATCCATTTTCGTCAACCCGACCCAATTTGATCGCGAGGAAGATTTGGCGGCATACCCACGCACTCTTGCTGAAGATTACTCCAAATTGCAAGCGGGCGGAGCGGATTTGGTGTTTACGCCAACGCCTGCACTCATGTACCCAAGCGGCGGGCTGGCAACCAAGGTCGAAGTGCTGGGTGTCAGTGAATTATTAGAAGGTGCATCCCGTCCCGGTCACTTCACCGGCGTTTCTACCGTGGTGTGCAAGTTGTTTCACTTAGTGCAACCAGATGTTGCGGTGTTCGGCGAGAAGGATTTTCAGCAGTTGATGCTGATCCGTCAGATGGTACGTGATCTGGATATGGATATTCTTATTGAAGGTTTGCCTACTGTGCGTGAGGCTGATGGGTTAGCCATGAGTTCCCGCAATGGCTATTTGACAACCGCTGAGCGTAAAATCGCACCCGGTTTTCATTTGACCCTCGGTGAAGTGGTTGACGCGCTGCACAAAGGCAGGCAGGATTACGCTGCTTTGCAGGCAGAGGCAGTCCAGACGCTGATGGCACTTGGATTTCGCCCCGATTATGTCGAAATTCGGCGTGCGCTGGATTTGTTGCCACCTGCGGCACATGATACCGATTTGGTGATATTGGGTTCGGCGTGGCTGGGCAAAGCACGTTTGATAGATAATATCCCTTTAACATTGAAAAAATTAACAGAAACATCATAATAGCATTGCGTGGAGTGCTGCTGCTTGATTGTTACCGGAGGAATCGCTAATGGAGCTGACGCTTCTCAAATCCAAACTGCACCGTGTTACCGTCACTCATGCTGAGTTGGACTACGAGGGTTCCTGTGCGATTGACGATAATTTGTTACGTATTGGTAATATTCGTGAATATGAGCAACTGCATATCTACAATATTACCAATGGCGAACGCTTTTCTACGTATGCCATCCGTGCGGAAGCGGAGAGCGGGATTATTTCAATCAATGGTGCAGCGGCTCACAAGGCAAGCACTGGGGATCTGATTATTATTTGCACGTATGCAAATTTTTCCGAGGCGGAAGCTACTATGCATAAGCCACAATTAGTTTATGTGGATAGTCAAAACCGGGTAACGCATACAGCGGGGCAAATTGCGGTGCAAGCCGCTTAAGAGTTGTATTAAAATAATACACTTCGTCGTGGGAAAAGAAAAACCGAGCATTTGTTGTTATTCTTATTGCTCGGCGCACATCGCAAAAAACGCTTTATTGTTATGATTCTCATCTGTTAAGGGTCTGCTCACCCACGCTCAGATGGTTAAGGTAGTGGTCGGCTGTACGTACTTAACGTGCAGACCGACTGGCTTTCTCATAACAGTTCCATCGTTAGCCAAGGCTTCTTCTTGTTGTTGTGTGCCCATCATCCATGCCGTGCATCTTACGGGTTTGGGCTGAATCAATACTTAATTCATTAATTTTATTAATTGATATATTTTATTGATTTATAAAAACTATGGGGCTTAATTTATGGTTCAGCTTTGACCGGTGTTTACCCTAGATCATCGAAGCCAGCGAGTTTATAGAGGCGTTTGGCTTCTGCTGCGTCCTGCGGAACACCGTTGCCTTGTTGGTACATCAGCGCCAGTGTGGTTAGTGAACCTTGCAGCCCTTGTGCACCGGCTTGGCGAAACCACTTGGCAGCTTCTTCGCCATTTTTCTCCGCGCATTCACCTTCCAAATACATAAAACCCAAGCCGTGTTGCGCTAAACCATAGCCTTGCTCTGCTGATGCTTTCATTAATGTAAATGCTTTCGCGTCATTGCGAACCGTGCCGAGACCGTTTTGGTACATAATGGCACACAGGTGTTGTGCTACCTTGTCGCCTTGATCCGCGAACGGGGAGAGCATTTGCATGGCGCGGGAAAAGTGCTTGGCTTCAAATGCTGCCATTCCGCTGGCGAAATCTATGGACTCATTATCGATTTGTGACATGGGAATCTCCTTGAATGTAAAATCGGGTTTTGATCTTAGCGCATTCTGGTCTGTGTTCTGAAATAGCCCGCCGGGGTGTCAGTGTTACCCCTAGAGGGATATTCAGAAACAGGGACGCGCTTCTTAAACTTCCGCGATATGGAAAATGCCACGATGACTGATATAAATGAACGCAATTTAAAGTTGCACATGCGCCAATGCATTCAAAAAGTAGCAACAGGCCCTGAATACAGCAAGGACTTGAGTTATGAGGATGCGTATTATGCGATGCGCCACATTTTAAGTGGTGATGCTGATCCGGTGCAGGCGGCGGTTTATTTTATTGCCTTGCGAATGAAACGGGAAACCGATGAAGAAAACCGGGGAACCTTGCAAGCATTGGTGGATACCTCCGTGATTCAGACCGCTGCAGTGGATGAAATCCTCGATGTGTCTGACCCGTATGACGGTTATACACGTGGTGTACCCGCTTCTACCTTTGTGCCGGTGGTACTAGCCAGTATGGGCGTACACGCGGTATTGCATGGTTTGGAACAAGTAGGTCCAAAATTCGGGGCGACTCACCACAAGGTGTTACGAGCGGCGGGTATCAATGTGAATCTGACCCCGACAGAAGCCTTGGCGCAATTGGAGCGCATTGGTTGGACTTACCTCGACCAACGCCAATTTGCCCCACGGTTGCATGATTTGATCCCTATCCGTCAGCGTATGATTAAACGTCAGGTTTTGACTACAGTAGAAACCATGTTAGGACCGATTCGCGGGCGGGTAAAAACCCACTGCATGGGCGGGTATGTACATAAAGCCTACCCACCGATTTATGCGTCATTGGCGCGACAGTCAGGGTTTGATAGTGCGATGTTTGTGCGCGGTGTTGAGGGTGGGGTGATTCCTTCGCTGCAACAAGCGGGTAAGCTGTTCTACTACTACGACAAGGGTGAAGCGCAGCAGCGTGACCTTGACCCTAAAGACTTTGGCTTGCAAGCCGACGTGCGTGCAGTACCGTTACCGGATGACTTGCCCGCAGCCCCGATGATTGGTGACGAGATTGCAACCACGGTTGACAGCGATGCCTTGGCAGCAAGAGCTGCGACGATGGGTGTGGCTGCACTGGGTGGCGAAACAGGTTTGATGTACGACAGTCTGGTATACTCCGCCTCGATCTGTCTGGCGCATTTGGGCCGTTACGGTTCGATACAGGAAGCCGCTGCTGCGGTACGTGCGACGCTGAATAGCGGTAAGGCACTGGAAACATTGCGTGCTGCGGCGTAAGAGGCATCACGTTTGGTTTATTTTCATTTTTGATTAGAGAGGACATGACAATGAATATGCAGTATTACAACGCTGTCGTAGAAATGGAAAAAGCAGGTGTTGACCCTGAGTTCCTGCAAGGCTGGCAAGGTGGCTACCTGCTCAACCCAATGCGTGAAGAGCAGCGTCTAACTGAAGCCTATGAAGCGGGCTATGCTGCTGGTCAGGAAAAAGACATGGAAGCCTATAAAGAGTGGCTTGCTGCTTAAGCAATACACGGGATTGTCAGGATATAAAAAGCGGGCTGTAGCCCGCTTTTTGTTGTCGCTCATATTGCCACGTTTGTCGGGTATTTGCTTAAGCTTATTGGGTTATTAGGAACACAATAGTTCCCATGCAGTGATTCAATAACGATAAAACGGGTATCCACTTTGATTACGCAACTAGTAACCGCCCTACATGAATTGCGTGATATTGTCCCGGCTTGGGACTTGCTCACACGTCAGGCACTTGAACCCAATGTGTTTTATGAAAGCTGGGCGTTATTGCCCGCCTTGGATGCGCTTGTGTCACCAGAACTGCCGGTCGTCGTGTTATTGGTGTGGGCGGATACTGCGCATTCACGCCTCACGGGTTTATTACCCCTGGTCAAAACCCAAACCTATCAGAAATTTCCTGCCTGTCATTGGATGAATTGGTTGCATCCGCATTGCCCGCTTGGTACCCCCTTGGTGCATCAGGACTATGCGGAAGAAACCCTCCAAGCAATATTTGCTTGGTTGCATGAGCATTCGGGGGCTATGGCGTTTTCGCTGAATAAAGTTCCCACCGACGGTAATTTTGCGCAGCAATTGCGCTTGTTTTCTCAGCAACAGGGTGGTTGGGTGAATGAGCACGATACATGGGAACGCGCGGTATTGACCGCAGGGCTTTCCGGTGATGCGTATGTCAGTACCCATCAGCGTAAAAAGAAGCTCAAGGAGTACCGTCGGTTGCGGCGGCGTTTGGATGCGTTGGGGAAGTTGGAATGTCAGGCATTGTTGCCGGGGCAAAGTCACGGCTTGAGTGATTGGATCAAAGATTTCCTCAATCTGGAGCAGCAAGGCTGGAAAGGGCGAGCACTCTCAGCAATGGGTTGCCATTCTGGCGAGCGTCAGTTTGCCGAAAACTTAATCCGTAATGCGGCAGCGCAGGGGCAATTGATGATGCTGAGACTGTCCCTAGACGGTGAAGTGATTGCCATCAAGCTGAATTTGACCAGTGCGATCCAAGGCGGATACGCACTTAAAATTGCTTACAACGAGGCTTACGCAATGTATTCGCCGGGTGTGTTGTTAGAATTGGAAAATATTTATTGCACACTGGATAACACGTCGTTGCCTTGGTTGGATTCGTGCGCTATTCCCAATCACCCGATGATTAACCATTTGTGGGCAGAACGCCGCAAAATGGCTAATTTTCATATTAGTACGCATCGGGTGTTGAGCAAGCCTTTGTTACATACCATGCAACTCGTGAAAACGGCTTATCAGTATTACAAGGGGGCGCGAGCCTGAGCGTGCCTTGATCAGGTTGCGCGGCAAACCTCGCCCTTCAGGGCGGGGAGGATAGCGCGGG
>CAYQTB010000045.1:0-20803 GCA_964420315.1 uncultured Thiothrix sp.
CGGAAGGCCAATTGCAGAACCTGCCGCTGCAAATTACCGACCCCAACAACACCAAGATCCGGGTCGATGTCACCCAGCCGGGGCAGGTGGAAATCGTGCTGGACTTCGGCAGCGATGGCAGCTTCACTGCCGGGACTGACCGCCGCCTGTTTGCCGATGTGGTGGCAGGCGTCAACCAAGTGGCTTGGGACGGCAAAAATGGGGCAGGAGCCACCGTCACCGCCGCCCAGTTCCCGATCAAGGTCATGATTGCCTACACCCAGGGGGAAACGCATTTCACCGCCTACGATGTGGAAGGGCTGGACAACGGTTTCAAGGTGTACACCCAGACCAATGCAGGCACTGCCGGCCCCAACCTGCAATTCTGGGATGACAGCAATATCACGGATGCACCCGGCGGCACTAACCCGGTGGTCAAAACCAACGTTGACACTGGCGCCGCCACACGCCAAACGTGGAGCAGCATAAGCTATGGCGACCTGAACACCATCAACACCTGGTGGTTTGCTTACCGCGATTACCAGACCAGCATACTGAGGGCGTACAATACCGCACCTGTTGCCACCCATGACACCGGCAGCATGGCTGAAGACACCGTATTCAATGGCACTACCGTACTGGTCAATGACAGTGACCCGGATGGCGACACCCTGACGGTCAACACCACCCCGCTAACGGCTCCGGCGCACGGCACACTGGTGCTGAAAGCCGACGGCACCTACACCTATACCCCGGCCAAGGATTTCAACGGTACGGACAGCTTTGTTTACGAAGTGCTGGATGGCAACGGCGGCAAAGCCAGCGCTACCGTCACCCTGACGGTCACACCCGTCAACGATTCCCCGCTGATCACCTCCACCAATAACGTCACGTTTGCCGAAAATGGCACAGACACTGCGCTGGATGTAGCGTCTAGCGACGACAGCGATGCCGAAACCAATGGCCTGACTTACAGTTTGCTGCCGATGTTTGATACCAGCCTGTTCAACATCGACCCGGTGGATGGCAAGATCAGCTTCAAAGCCCCGCCGGATTACGAAACGCCCAAAGACAACAATGCCGACAATGCCTACATCCTCATGGTCAAGGTGTGCGACAGCGCCAACCTCTGCACCGAACAGGTGGTGGTCATCGTTGTTACCAATGTGCAGGAAACCAAGCCACCGCAAATCATCAGCACCGTGGTGCAAACCCCGGAAAACCAGACTTTCGTCACCTCGGTGGCAGCGACAGACCCGGATGCCGATGACACGCTGACCTTCTCGATCAAGGGCGGCGCTGATGCCAGCCTGTTCACCATCGACCCGGCAACCGGCGACCTGAGCTTCAAAACCGCCCCGGATTTTGAGGCCCCAGCCGATGCCAACCGCGACAATGTTTACGAAGTCATTGTTGGCGTTACCGACAACACCGCCCCCGACCACACCGACGAACAGTTATTGAAGGTGACGGTCACGGACGTACAGGAAAACACTGCCCCGACCATCACCTCGGATGGTGCTGGCGACACGGCAACCGTTACCCTTGCAGAAGACCAATCAACCGTCACCACGGTACAGGCCACCGATGCCGAAGGCGACACCCTGACCTACCGCATCAGCGGCGGGGATGATGCCGCCCTGTTCCAGATCGATCCAGTAACCGGCAAGCTCAGCTTCATCACCGCCCCGGACTTTGAAAACCCGGCGGATGCCAACACCGACAACCAGTACAGCGTGACCGTCAGTGTCAAAGACAAGGCGGGGCTGACTGACACCCAAGCACTGACCATTCATGTCACCGATAGGCCAGACATCAAATTGCAAGTACGCGGTTTCCTACAAGGCCCTTATGCCAGCAAGGATGGACAGATGAACGACAGCCTGCGCACACTGGGGCTGATCCCGCCTACCCAGCCTTACGGTGGGGCGGCTACACCGTTTGCCCACCAAGGTACGGAAACGGCCTCCCCCGCCCAACTGGCTCTCACTGGCAACAACGCCCCGGTGGATTGGGTGTTGGTGGAGCTACGTGACCCCACCACGCCCAAAACCCGTGTAGCCACCATTGCCGGATTGTTGCAGCGCGATGGTGATGTGGTCGATGCCAGCACCGGCAGCCCATCACTGATCCTGGAAGGTATCCCTACTGGCTCGTACTACGTGACACTGCGCCACCGCAACCACCTAGGGGTCACGACAGCCACGCCACTGACCTTATCGTCCACCACGACCACGGTGGATTTCACCCAAGCCGCCACCGCCACGCTGGGCAACCATGCGCGACTGCTGTCCGGCAGTGCCGCCCTGTTGTGGGCAGGGGATGCCAACGGCAGTGATAACATCATCGCCAACGGTCCCAGCAACGACACCAACGTGGTGCTAGGCACAGTGCTGACCCACCCCAGCAACACCCTGACCAACAGCAACTTCCGCCTCGGCGGCTACCACGTCACCGACCTTAACCTCGATGGTGTCAGCCTGTTCTCAGGCCCTGGCAACGACGTCAATCTGCTGCTGGGCAATGTATTGCTGCATCCCGGTAACGGTTCGATGGCGGCTAACTACATTTTGCCAGGCACTTTGCCCAAGTAAGCCCTCAGAAGAACGAGGAATACCTGAGCCACTTATCAGTAAAACATTAACTTGCATCTAAAAACATTTATCATAATTAGCGTATAACGCTGGTCATAACTAAACCATAACGCTGGGCTATCCCAACAGGAGACAATGAATGAAAACCAAGCAATCTTTTCGTCACGCACTGGCACTGAGCAGCGCACTGGCATTAACCACGGTAGGCGGTCATGCCATTGCTGCCGATACCGCCAAAACAGAAAAAGTAGCGGCAGCAACCGCTATCCTCACCTACAAACTCGCATTGGCGGAAGACGGCAAAACCTATCAAGTCATCATGAAACCGTCCGTTACCCCAAAGCCGGATATCAGCTTAACGGGGCAAGTCACCATCAAGGCTCCCCATGACAGTGGATTTAAAGTGACCGGTTTGAACAGCGCAGTAGAAGGTTCCAATTGGGTAGAAGCCTCTCGTGTGGATGCGCCCAAAGAAGATACAAAAAGCGACTACATTTCCTTCTCTTTCGTGGGGTTACAAGGTGCGAGCGCCCGTAATTACAACTGGGAAGCAGGCAAAGAACAAGTCGTTTTCAGCTTCCAGAATGAAGGCGGCTGCGTCGATGGCGTTGCCCTAATGGCAAACGATGATGCCTTCAACGCTGCCCCCAACTCCGCCAACACCAACCCCGGCAACCAGTTCACCAATTTGGGCTGGGGTGCTGTCAGCGAAAACCATTACGCTGGCAACGAAGGCGATGCGATTAGCTGTAAACAATAATACCGCCATTGCATTACGCAATACTCGGTTAACCATTATAAAAATTAGCGAGAGAGTCCACACATGCATTCCACCAAACTTCGTAAATACCTCGGCTTGAGCGCCTCTGTCCTGTTACTCGCTGGTAACAGTGCATGGGCGGCGCAAACCTTGGAATACAGTATCCGCTGGGATACCAAAGATGACCGTTACCATGTTTTCATGAAACCTAACGCGACACCAGCGCCTAGAGACATGAGCATGACGGGGCAATTCACCATTCGTGTTCCGCACGCCACCGGAGCCAGTGCGTTTAAACTTAGTGACCCTGCCATTACCGTAACCAACACCATTTGGTCAAATGACTCACGGGTCGATGCGCCTATAGAAGATTCATCCGTAGATTATCTATCTTTCAGCTTGGACATGATCAAGCCAGATGCCTTCCAATGGAAAGCGGGCGTGGAAAAAGAGGTATTCAGCTTCGGCAACAGTGGCGGCTGTTTAGGACCAGTGGCGCTGATCGACAACCAAAACGACCCCTTCAACAAACCACTCTTGAACGGCAGCAATAACTCCGCAGGCACTAACCCCGGCAACCAATTCACCAACTTGGGTTGGGGCAGCTCAGATGAAAACAACTATCTGGGTAATTACGGCACGGCTGCGGATTGTCGCGACAGTCTAGACAGTGACAAAGACGGCTTAAAAGACGGTGTGGAAAAAGCCATCGGCACTAACCCCAACAATCCCGATTCGGACGGTGATGGCATTCCCGATGGTATGGAAGCACCGGGCGGCGTTGCCACTGACACCGATGGCGATGGCAAGATAAACGCCAATGACCCAGACGATGACAATGATGGTGTACTGACCCAGTTTGAAAACCACAACGGCGGCTCACCAACCGATGATGATACCGATGGCGACAAAATCCCTGACTATCTGGACGTTGATGACGACAATAATGGGATTCTTTCTAAAAACGAAAACAATGACCCCAATGGTGATGGCAATCCAGCCGATGCCAAAGACACTGACGGTGATGGCAAACCCGATTACCTAGACACAGATAACACCGATGGTCCCAAAGGCGATCCAGATGATGATGGTGTAAGCAACGAAGACGAAACCAAACTCGGCACTGATCCCAAAAACCCAGATACTGACGGTGACGGCATCAAAGACGGCGATGAAGTCAAAACGGGTACTGATCCGAAAAACCCGGATACGGATGGCGATGGTCTCAAAGACGGTGAGGAAATCACCACAGGCACTGACCCGAAAAACCCGGATACGGACGGCGATGGACTTAAAGATGGTGAGGAAATTACCAAAGGCACTGACCCGAAAAACCCAGACACCGACGGTGACGGTCTTAAAGACGGTGATGAAATTAAAGCAGGCACTAACCCGCTGAACAAAGACAGCGACGGCGATGGCGTGGATGACAAAACCGAAGTCGGCGCAGATCCTTCCAAACCAACGGATACCGATGGTGATGGCAAACCCAATGCCTTGGATACCGACGACGATAACGACGGCGTTCTGACGAAGTTTGAAAACCACAACGGCGGCACACCAACCGATGACGATACCGACGGTGATAAGATTCCAGACTATCTGGATACCGACGATGACGGCGACGGCAAACTGTCCAAAGACGAAAACAACGACCCGAACAAGGACGGCTCTCCCACCGATGCCAAAGACAGCGACGGTGATGGTAAACCCGATTACTTGGACAAAGACGACACCGATGGTCCTAAAGGCGACCCAGACGGTGACGGCGTAAGCAACGAAGACGAAACCAAGGCGGGTACTGATCCGAAAAAATCGGATACTGACGGCGATGGCGTGGATGACAAAACCGAAATCGGCGCTGACCCTTCCAAGCCAACCGACACTGATGGTGACGGCAAACCCAATGCCTTGGATACCGACGATGACAATGACGGAATACTGACCAAGTTTGAAAACTACAACGGTGGCACGCCAACCGATGACGACACCGACAAAGACGGCAAACCCGACTATCTGGATAATGATGACGACGGTGATGGCAAAGTTTCTCAAAATGAGAAAAATGACCCGAACGGTGATGGCAATCCAGCGGATGCCGTGGACACCGACGGTGACGGCAAGCCAGACTACCTCGACACCAACGAAACCGACGGCCCGAAAGGCGACCCGGATGGTGACGGCGTAAGCAACGAAGACGAAGCTAAACTCGGTACGAATCCAAACAATCCTGACACTGATGGTGACGGTCTCAAAGACGGTGATGAAGTGAAAGCAGGCACTAATCCGCTGAACAAAGACAGCGACGGTGACGGCATTGACGACAAAACCGAAGTCGGTGCTGCCCCATCCAAGCCAACCGACACTGATGGTGACGGCAAACCCAATGCGTTGGATACCGACGATGACAACGACGGGGTACTGACCAAGTTTGAAAACTACAACGGTGGCACACCGCTGGATGATGACCGTGACAAAGACGGTAAACCCGACTATTTGGATACCGACGATGACGGCGACGGCATTCTCTCCAAAGACGAAGGCAATGACCCGAACAAAGACGGTGATCCGAAGGATGCTTTAGATGGTGACATGGATGGCATTCCCGACTACTTGGATACCACTGTCGATGCCGTCAAAGTACAAGTCAAAGCCATGCTGCAAGGTGCATACAACAGCACCAGCAAGTTGATGCAAGACGACCTGCGTACCAAGGGACTCATCCCACTGACACAGCCTTATAACATCGGCAGCATCAAATACTCGGGCAAAGAAGTTGCGTTGGCTAGTCAGTTGACCGTGCTCGGTAACAATGCCCCTGTAGACTGGATGTTGGTTGAAATCCGCGACGCAACGACACCTTCCGTCATCAAAGCCCGCGTAGCCGGTTTGGTACAACGGGATGGCGACATTGTGGATGCAGCAACAGGCAACACCGCGCTGATGCTGACAGGTCTGACCCCCGGCAGTTACTACGTGTCGGTACGCCACCGCAACCACTTAGGTGTTATGACGGCGACACCGGTAACAATTAGCGGCGGTGCAGTACCAAGCATTGACTTCACCAAACCAAGCACCACGGTCTTTGGGAAAGAATCCCGGATCATGGCAAGTGGCGGCACGGTAGCATTGTTATGGGCGGGTAACGCGAATACGGATATTCGTGCCATTGCCAACGGTCCATCCAACGACACCGGCGTGATCTTGGGTGATGTCCTGCTGGCAAAAGAAAACTTGTCAGTCAGTACCAACTACCGTCTGGCGGGTTATCAAGCAACCGACATCAATATGGACGGCATCACCATCTTTGCCGGTCCATCCAATGATGTAAACATGCTGCTGGGTAACGTCTTGTTGCATCCGGGTAACAGCACCTTCAGTGCCAACTACATCATCAATCAGCAATTGCCTTGATGAGCAACAGTCTGGGGGCGGGTTTCCCGCCCTCCGGCTACCACACCAACCTCACCATAAAGAATCCATTAATGCTTATAAACCTGCGTCAGACAGTCATTCACTGCTTCATGTTTCTGTTACTCATGCAACTTAACGCTGTTGCATTAGCCAGTGACGGCGGCGTAGCGTATCGAGTGGCATGGGATGCCACACATGAGCGTTACCGTGTCTATCTACGCCCTAGCAGCACCCCCTCTCCCGACTTAAGCCTCACCGGGCAAGTCACGCTGCGGGTTCCTCACGGGACTGGTGAACACCAGTTCAGCGTGACCGATATTCAATCCAAACCTGGCACTGCTTGGACACTGGGGTCACAGGTGGTTGCCCCCCCGGAAGATCCCAGTGTGGATTACCTTTCCTTTGCCTTCACACCGCTGGATGTAAAAGCATTCGCCTTCAAAGCAGGTGAAGAACAGGAAGCCTTTAGCTTTAAAAATGCAGGCTCTTGCCTCGGTGCGGTCGCCTTACTGGACAATGCCACTGACCCGTTCAACCAACCACCGACTAATCCCAAAAACTCCAGCAACACCAACCCCAGCAATCAGTTTGCCAATGCCGGTTGGGGTTCGAGTGCTGATAACGATTACGTTGGCAACTACGGCTCACCAGCCAGTTGCGCGGTTGAATGCTTAAGCACCCCCGCCGCACCCTTGGCGAATAATGTTTATTACCGTGTAGACTGGAACAAAGATGACCAGCGTTACCATGTTTACATGTATCCGGGCAGCAACCCAACGCCCAATATGAACCTGACCAGTCAGGTAACACTTAAAATGCCTCATGCCAGCGGCGCTGACAGCTTCAAGATCAGCAATATTACCTCCGCACTCAAAGGCGTTACCTGGACAGAAAGCTCGCGGGTTAACGCCCCCAAGGAAGACACCAGCGTTGATTATTTATCCTTCACCATGAACCCCAGCGATGCCAAAGCATTCCCTTGGCAAGCAGGCAAGGAACTGGAAGTATTTAGCTTTGCCAATAGCGGGGCTTGCCTTGGTCCGGTCGCGCTGATAGACAACGCCACCGATCCTTTCAATGCATTACCGAATTCAACCGGCACCAACCCCGGCAACCAATTTGCCAATTTGGGCTGGGGTACAGCCGATAGCAATAACTATGCAGGTAATTACGGTTGTGCAGCAACGTGCATCGCCCCGACAACGCCAAAGCTTCAAGCACGGGTATTGCTGCAAGGTGCTTTTGACAGCAGCACAAAACTGATGCGGGATACGCTACGCACTAAGAATCAGCTTCCTAGCACGACGCCGTATGAGATGACCGATGCCCCCATGCTCGGTAGCCAAACGCTTGCCAACGCCGTACTAACCACCACTGGCAATAATGCGCCGGTCGATTGGGTATTACTGGAATTGCGTGATGCGACGGATCCCACCCTCGTGAAAGCGCGTGTGACAGGTGTGGTTCAGCGTGATGGTGATATTGTAGACGCGCAAACAGGGGAAGACACGTTCGAGCTAACAGGCTTGCCACCAGGGAGTTACTTTTTGTCAGCCCATCACCGTAACCACTTGGGGGTGATGAGTGCCACGGCACTCGACTTCGGTGCAACGACAACGGTCGTGGACTTCAGCAAGACAACCACCAGTACCTACGGCGAACACGCCCGTGTCACCGCCGCTGGAGTGGCGTTGTTATGGGCTGGCAATACCAGCAGTGACGAACGGATTATTGCTCAAGACCCGACGAATGATTCAGGTACCGTATTGAGCAGTGTATTGTTGGCAACAGGTAATAGTGCTTACACCACCAATTATAAACGAAACGGTTATGAGGCGACTGATACCAATATGGATGGCTTGAGCATTTTTGCAGGATCATCCAACGATGTTGATTTGGTGCTGGGTAATGTCCTGCTGCACCCGATCAATAGCACTGCCAGTGCAAACTACATCATCAGGCAACAACTGCCCTGATACCAACAAGCGTTGAAATCCAAAAACAAAATAAGAGAGTCGGTAATCATGAAAAAATCGATCAAACAAGCCGTTTCAAGGGGGTTGGCATTGCTGGTATTGCTACCGGCTGCGCATACGGCATTGGCAGGCGTACCGGGCAGTGTTGAATACCGGGTGGCATGGGATTCCGTAGAGAGTCGTTACCGTGTGTACGTGCGCCCCACCTCGACACCTGATAAAGACTTAAGCATGACAGCGCAAGTGACATTGCGGGTTCCCCACGCGAAAGGCGACCAAAAATTTACAGTGTCTGATATTAAGACCAAATCTGGCACGAACTGGGCACTCAGTTCGGAAGTCTACGCGCCGCCTGAAGACAAAACCGTTGATTACCTCTCGTTCAATTTCACCCCTATTGACGTGCGGGCATTCGCCTTCAAAGCCGGGGTAGAACAGGAAGCGTTTAGCTTTAAAAATACCGGCCCCTGCCTTGGCAGTGTTGCCTTGATGAACAACGACACCGACCCTTTTAACCAACCACCAGCAGCGCCTAATAATTCCGCTGGTACCAACCCCGGCAACCAATTTGCCAATGCCGGTTGGGGCGCTACCGATGACAATGACTATTCTGGCAACTATGGGACAGCAGCCAATTGCGGCGCTGTAGTCGTGCCAACCAATAAAGCACCTAACGCCGTGGCGGACAAGGCAACCACCACAGCGGGTAGTTCAGTTACCGTGGATGTACTCGCCAATGACAGCGATGAAGACGGTGACAAGCTAACCGTGACCGCTGTAACAGCCGGTAGCAATGGCACCGTGGTTCTGCAAGATGGTAAACCGGTGTATGCCCCGAAGGCAGGCTTTAGCGGCACTGATAGTTTTACCTACACCGTTTCTGATGGCAAAGCCACCACCACCGCGACAGTTACCGTGACAGTTACCGTGACAGAAGCCAAACCGGATGCCTTCCGTGTTGACGCCTCCAATGGCAGCAGTTCGCTGGATGTGTTAGCCAACGACAACATTCCTGATGGCAACGGCGTTACCTTAGAAGTGATCACTGCGCCGAGCCATGGCACTGCCGAAGTCAAAGACAATCAGATCATTTACACACCAACAGCCGGTTACACCGGTTCTGATACGCTGAAATACCGTATCACTGATGCCGACGGTAAAACCACCGAAGCCGACATTACCCTGACCATCGAAGCAGCACCTCCGATTGACACCTGTTCCCTGCCACCTGCCAACCCAGCAGCCAACAAAGCGTATTACCGGATTGGTTGGAATAGCACTGACCAGCGTTACCGTGTTTACATGTACCCCGGCAGTCTTCCGTCACCCAACGCCCTGACCAGTGCGCAAGTCACTATCAAGGCACCGTGGATGGCAGATGCGGCAGCCTTCACACCGAGTGATATAAAATCAGCCTTCCCCAGTCTCATTTGGAACAATAATTCCAGCGTGAATGGTCCAAAGGAAGACAGCAACGCTTCTTACCTGTCATTCACTCCCGCCATTAGCAATGCCAAGGCGATAGAATGGCAGGCAGGCAAAGAAATCGAAGTATTCAGCTTTGTCAACAAGGGAGCGTGTTTGGGACCGGTCAGCCTGCTTGAAAACAGCACTGATGCCTTCAACCAGCCGCCAGAATCACCCAACAATTCGGTCGGAACCAACCCCGGCAATAGCATTGTTAACCTCGGCTGGGGTTCAATGGATACTGACAACTATGCCGGTAACTATGGCTGCCCGGCAACCTGTACGACGGACGACACCCCCAAAGACACGGATAGTGACGGCCTGACCGACGCTGAAGAAGCCTCTGTGAGAACCGACCCTAAAAATCCTGATACGGATGGTGATAGTGTACCGGACAAACAAGAAATCGGCAGTGACATCAGCAAGCCACGGGATACCGATGGTGACAGCATCATTGATGCACTGGACAAAGACGATGACGGCGATGGCATACCCACCAAAGACGAGCTAGGAGATGCCAATAGCAACGGTGTACCAGACTACCTAGAAAAGCCAAACGTTGTACCACCAACACAATCGGTTGCCGTTCCAACCCTAACAGAGTGGGCACAACTATTATTAACATTACTGTTAGGCGCTGTTGCTGTGCGCCGATACAACAAACTAATCAAGTAGCTAAGTCTATAAAAACAAAGAATTAGTCGACGATTGCCGCTGTCATGTTGATATTTATCAACATGACAGCTCGCATTTTGTCGTACAAATACAACTTGCATCGAAAAACGTATCAGAATAGCCTTATGCGCTTCCGATATATTAGAAACAGCTTAACCTACATTTTAAAAGATACATTCACTAATCTAGTTAAAGCAGCCAATCAGGAAATTTAACCGGAAATTTTCGTAATGGCAGACTACTATAACGGTTAACCCTAAGACCACAGAACAACAGTGATAGTCGGATAGTGGCTTATCGTAGAGTGTGTTAAGTATTGAAAAAGTTGAGGGTTCAACATGAAATTGATTAAGCGGGCTATTGCCTTAGTGACACTTTTTTTAGTATCTGCCACAGCGGTCGCGTCTGAAACACAAAAAGTACAGAATTTCAGCTTTAAAGACATTGATGGCAAAGTTCACCAATTCTCTGAATACAAAGGTAAGTGGGTCATTGTGAATTACTGGGCAACCTTTTGTGGTCCCTGTGTTGCCGAAATCCCTGCCCTGAATAGCGTAGCGAAACGCTTTAAAGACAAAGCAGTCGTTTTGGGTATGGAAGCAGGTGAAACCCCACCCGATGAACTCAAGCAGTTCATGGCTCAGAAAAAGATTGCCTACCCGGTCATTCCCACCCAAGACAGCACCATGTTTGCACTGGGTTTAGTCTACGGCGTGCCTACCACATTCATCGTTAACCCAGAAGGTGAAATCGTTGACACACACATGGGGGCGATCACTTCCGCCATGCTGCAAAACTACTTGAATGCGGATAAGGCAAAAACCAGTATCACTAAAGACAAAGGTGATTGCTTAACCGATTTCTGCTAGTAACTAAACCACACCGCATTCACATTTTTTCTTGCTTCACAAACAGTAAAAGGCCCGCAACTACGGCGGGCTTTTTACTTTAATGAGTCGGCTTATTTAAGCCGCAAGCGCTGTCCTGGATTAATAGCGTAATCAGGGGCTTGCAGGTTATTCAAACGAATAATGTCTTTCCAATACACCCCGGTATTGCGCATAACTTGGAAGACGGTATCACCTTTTTGCACCACGTACTCACCACTGTTACTGGTGGTGGTAGTGGTTGATGCCTTGGCTGGGGGAGCACGGTAAGTAGTGGTAGGTGCTGTCGGTGCTTTGGGTGCCGTGTAATCGTAATAGCTGCTACTACCACCGCTACTCGCACTGTAATCGTAGTAAGGCGTGGTGGCTGGAGCGGTATAGCCATAGTTGATCGCAGGTTGCTGAGGCACTGGCGTTGTTACCGGAGCGGTATAACCGTAGTTATAGTTCGGTGTGGTTGCCGTCGTTATTGTCGTTGCAGCACCACCGCTACCGGCGACACAACCATCACCATGATGATGAGCCAAACCCTCAGCGGGAAGCACGTGTGTATGGGTACGCCCACAATGCGTGTGTGTTACCGCATTACGATTTACTGCGCCACGATTAGTGGTTGTGTTAGTAGTCGCATAATTGTTGTATCCCGTACCGGTATAATACGGGTTAGGGGCGCAAGCTGCTGCCGTTAATGCTAGCAGAGAAGTGGCGGCTACCACTTTGATTTTTCTATCCATGATTTTTACACCTTAATGTTATTGGGGTTCAGGGATGTGAAGACACTCACATAATTCTTGAATAACTTTGGAATATATACCAAATTTAAGAAAAAACGTCTCAATATTCAAATAACGCTCGTATTTATTGCCTAGTTTTGCTTAATCATGGGCACAAACCGTACGGCTTCATGATCCACGGTTGTATAAGTACCCTCATCCATGCGCGTAATGACCTGTAGCCATTGCAGACCACCTTGCTTGCCGACGGGTATGATGAGCTTAGCACCGATAGCAAGCTGCTCCAGTAAAGCTGGGGGAACCTCCTCAGGTGCTGCGGTGGCAATAATCGCATCAAAAGGTGCCTCGCTTGCCAAGCCCCAACTGCCATCACTCAGGTAAGTGCAGATATTGCGGTAATCCAGCGCTTGCAACATTTCACGGGTAGCACGGTACAGCGGCTCAATACGTTCAACGGTGAATACCTTCTCCACCAGTGGCGCAAGTACCGCCGCCTGATAACCCGAACCTGTGCCAACTTCCAACACTTTGCGGGGTGGATTTGTCCCATCTAATAGCAACTCGGTCATACGCGCCACGATGTAAGGCTGGGAAATGGTTTGCCCATGCCCGATAGGTAACGCCGTATCTTCATACGCACGGCTGGCGAGTGCCTCATCCACCAGCAAATGGCGCGGGGTTTTGCTGATCACCTGTAACACCGCCTCATTGCGGATGCCTTTTTCACGCAACCGCGCCACCAAACGGTTACGGGTGCGTTGCGAAGTCATGCCTATCCCTTGCACATCCCATTTACGTGGCAACATGGCAAGCCTCCAACCAGCGGGTAGTGGCTGCCAAAGCACTGTGGCGCGTCAAATCCGCATGAAGCGGGGTAATCGACACATAACCGGCTTGCACCGCGTGAAAATCCGTACCCTCACCCGCATCGGCGGCATCACCCGGCGGGCCTATCCAGAAAATCTCGCGCCCGCGCGGATCGTGCGCCCGAATCACTGGCTCAGAACGGTGACGATTGCCCAAGCGCGTCACACAAAAGCCACGAAGCTGTTCCCACGGCACATCCGGCACATTGATATTGAGGATCATCTGGCTGCTATCGGGGTAAGCTTGCACTTGCGGCAACAACTGCAACACCACCTGTGCCGCTGTATCGAAATGCGACACCGCCCCACGCCCCACGGCTGCCAACGACACTGCCAATGCCGGATACCCCAGAAAGCGCCCTTCCATCGCCGCCGCCACCGTGCCGGAATACAACACATCATCGCCCATATTAGCCCCGGCATTGATACCGGAAATCACCATATCGGGGTCATGCGCGTACAATCCTAATCCTAAGTGGACGCAATCGGTCGGTGTACCGTTCACGCTATAAACCTGTTCCGCGTGTTGCGTCAAGCGTAAGGGATTACGCAAAGTCAGCGAATTACTCGCCCCGCTGCAATCTTGATCGGGCGCAACTGTGATAACATTGCCAACCGTTACTAGTGCCTCACGCAGACGGTTAATACCGGGAGCGTTAACACCATCATCGTTACTGAGCAGTATATTCATGAGTATTGAAGAGTTTTCCTTATTCCGAGAATCCATGCACGATGTTAAGCCACTGCGGGTCAAGCATCATGTGATGCATCATAGCGTAAAACCGCCCGCCATACCCATGAAGACCTTGGAAGACGAACGCCAAGTGCTGCGTGATATGCTTTCGGATGCTTACGATCCGATGGAAATTCAACCCGGTGATATGCTCAGTTACTACCTACCCGGCTTACAAAACCGTATTATGCGCAAATTGCGTTCCGGGCAATACCGCATTGCCAGCGAACTCGATTTGCACGGTTTGAATGCCCGCGATGCCAAACAACAATTGCTGAAATTCCTGCACGATGCCCACCCCGGTCAGGGCGAATGTGTACGCATTATCCACGGCAAAGGCAACCGCTCCAATCACAAGGGGCCGGTGATTAAAACCAAAATCAATCACTGGTTGCGCCAACACGAACGCATTCTCGCGTTTCACTCCGCCCGTCCAGTCGACGGCGGAACCGGTGCAATTTACGTGTTATTGCGTCGCTAAACCACCAAAAATGGCTTATGATTGTGCTCGAATTACGGGTATATCAATAACGACGATCAAATACGATGAAATACTTATGGGCAATATTGCCACTGTTAGTGGCAACCAACGCTGGAGCAGCACCCCCTTTGTGGCAAGATATTCAGGCGCGTGGCGCAAAAGCTACTGAGTCGGGCTTACAGCATTACCGCTTGCTGCATCTGAATGAAACCCAACTGTTGGCACAATTGGCGCACACTGACCGTAGTAACAGCGCTAACGCCCAAGCTCGCACCACCTTACCCAGCATTAGCCTGCCCTTGCCAGATGGTGGTTTTGCCAGCGTAACCGTCACTCCAACCGAAATACTCGCCCCCGACGTTGCTGCCGCTCACCCCGATATGCGTACTTGGAAAGTATTTGGCACTGACGGCAAAGTGATTAGCGGCGTGTTAGACTTTACTAGCCGAGGCTTGCACGCCATGCTCGATATGGCGAATGGCGATACGCTGTTCATTGATCCGCAAGTTGACGGTGCAACGCGCCAATACCTGAGTTTTCGTAAAAGTGCCAACATGGAAGCATTCCGGCGCGGCGACTGGTCATGCACCACGCATCAACAGCCCAGCACACCCAGTTTTTCCAGCGCCATCAATGCCAATACCGCCGCCCGTAACATCGCCGCCAGAGCGGGGGAAACCTTGCACACCTACCGGATTGCAATGGCAGCCACGGCGGAATACACCAACTTTCATGGCGGACAAAGTGCCGCGTTTAGCTCCATTGTCACCACCGTCAATCGCATCAACCAAATTTACGAACGCGATTTGTCAACACGCTTAACCTTGGTTAGCGGCACGAATCTGGTGTACACCAATGCGCGTACCGACCCCTACAGTAATAACAACCCTGCACTCATGCTTTCAGAAAACACCGCTGCATTGAATCAAGTCATCGGCGTCAATAATTATGACATCGGGCATGTGCTTGCCACCAATGGCGGCGGCTTGGCGAGTGTGGCGGTAGCGTGTGGGCAATACAAAGCCGAAGGTGCAACCGGTTTAGCCGAACCCAAAGGTGATTCTTTTATCGTGGATTATGTGTCACATGAAATCGGGCATCAGTTGGGCGCATCCCACACTTTCAACGGCTTACGCGGTGCCTGTGCGGGCAGCAACCGCGAAAATGCCACGGCTTACGAACCGGGCAGCGGCAGCACGATTATGGCTTACACCGGCTTATGCCATAACGACAATCTGCAAGTTGGCAGCGATAGCATGATGCATTCCGCGTCGATCCAACAAATTCAGGATTACCTGCACAGTGGTGCGGGGGCACGTTGTGCGGTCAAAACCAACCTGAATAACCGTCTCCCAACGGCGAATGCCAGTAGCGATTACACCATCCCAGCCGCAACACCCTTTACGCTCAGCGGTTCGGGGTCGGATGCTGACGGCAATACCTTGAGTTACTCGTGGGAACAATTGGATACAGGAACGGCAGCTTTCGTGAATGTCGATCTGGGGGACAACGCCCTGATCCGCGCTCGCCTACCGACTAGCTCGCCAGTGCGCACCATCCCGCAAATGTCCGACTTGATTGGGCGTGTGCAATCAGCAGGTGAAGTATTGCCAGTGACATCGCGCCAACTCAACTTCCGCCTGCTGGCAAGGGATGCGCGAGGCGGCATTGCTTATGACGATACACGTATCAGTGTGCACAACACCGGTAGCGCGTTTGCGATTACTGAACCCAGCAGCACGAATTTAATCAGAGGCAGCCTGCAAAATGTCGTCTGGAATGTCGCCAATACCAATCAAGCACCGATTAACTGTGGTGCAGTCGATATTGCGGTAAGCGCTGACAATGGCAACACGTTCACCACACTCCTCAGCAACACTCCGAATGACGGCAATGCGCCGGTAACGTTACCCGCGAATGTGGGCAATAACACCTACCTGCGTGTCAAATGCAGTAACAATATTTTCTTTGCCTTGTCGGCAACGAGTCCTGCACTGGCACGTACCAGCAATGACAGTAGCACCACCATCAACATTGCGACGAACACGCTCAGCGGTGGCGGCGGCTCAATGCCTTATGCAGGGTTGTTACTGTTTGGGTTGTACGCCCTGTTACGCTTACGCAAAGGAGGAATATCCGCATGACACTCAAACTCTTGGCGCTATTATGGGCAGGCAGCTTGAGTGCTTGCCACGCCCCCCTCCCCCCTTCACCCTCTCAGGAAAAAGGCGTACACATTCCTTCCGCCGCCGAGATTAGCAGCGCAAAAGAACAACACTACGCTCAACGATTACCGCTATTGCAAGCACGTAATGCCAGCGCTGACGCAACCGCGAGCATCCAACAAGGCAAGCGCTATTTTCTGTGCAATGCGGGGCGCAGCGCTACTGTTCCCGGCATTACGGCGGAGGTGTTCGCACAAGTACGTGATAAGTGTCCAACAGAATGTTTGGAGGGGGTAACGGATGCGCTGTACGGCGAAAACCACCGCCGTTATCTCACGGTGGCTTTGGAATATTCCGCAAAGTGGAATCAGGTGATGTTGGCGGCTTGCCGTTAAACCAACGTTGTCACCCCGTTTGCACCCCCTAAAATCAACACATCAGCAGGGCGAATCGCAAACAAGCCATTGGTGACAATCCCTGGAATCTGGTTCAAACGGCTTTCCATCTCGACGGGATTAGTGATTTCCAAGCCGTGTACGTCGAGAATGACGTTGCCGTTATCGGTGGTGAAACCGGCACGCAACACGGGATTCCCCCCCAGCTTCACCATTGCTCGCGCCACCAACGCCTGCGCCATCGGGATGACTTCGATAGGCAGCGGGAACTTGCCCAACGTTTTCACCAGCTTGGTATCGTCCGCAATACACACGAATTTATCGCTGGCACCTGCCACAATCTTTTCGCGGGTCAATGCCCCGCCGCCGCCTTTCACCAAATGCAGGTGTTCGTTAGACTCATCCGCGCCATCGACGTACAGCGACAACTGCCCGGCTTCGTTCAAATCCAGCACACGAAAACCGTGCGCTTCCAAGCGGTTAGCACTGGCGATGGAGCTGGCGACGGTCGCTTCGACTTTATGTTTGATGCCTGCTAACAAGTCGATGAAGTGGTTGGCGGTCGAACCTGTGCCAATCCCCACGATCATGCCCGGTTGGACGTACACCAGCGCGGCTTCTGCTGCCGCTTTTTTCATTGCATCTTGGTTCATAAAACTTCCTGTGATGTTGTAAAAATCTTTCGCAACCTGAAGTTTGCAATATACTAGCCCACACGTAAAGGCAGAGCCGCAAAAGTTGGAATCATGAACAAATCGCTGATCAAACGCATTCTCACCGCCCGCGTCTACGACGTGGCTATCGAAACCCCGCTAGAACGGGCGCGTAGCTTGAGTTCGCGCTTGGGCAATGCAATCTACCTCAAACGCGAAGACTTGCAGCCGGTGTTTTCTTTCAAGCTGCGCGGCGCATTCAACAAAATGTTTTTACTATCGCCGGAAGAACGCGCCCACGGTGTTGTCGCCGCTTCGGCTGGCAATCACGCCCAAGGTGTCGCCCTTTCTGGCACGAAACTCGGCATTAAAACCACCATTGTCATGCCCAAAACTACCCCCGACATCAAGGTGAATGCGGTGAAAGCGTTTGGCGGCAATGCCGTATTGCATGGCAATTCCTACGACGAAGCCCACGCTTACGCCCGCGAATTGGAACGCGAACACCAGATGACGTTTGTGCACCCCTTCGATGATCTCGATGTGATTGCGGGGCAAGGCACGATTGGCATGGAAATCTTGCGCCAACATTCCGACCCGATTGAAGCGGTATTTTTGTGCGTCGGCGGTGGCGGCTTGATTGCAGGCGTGGGCAGTTACCTCAAATACCTCTACCCCAACATCAAAATCATCGGGGTGGAACACGAAGAAGCCCCCACTTTGCACACCTCCTTAGCCGCAGGCAAACGGGTGCAACTGGCACAAGTCGGCACGTTTGCGGATGGTGCTGCGGTCAAACTGATCGGTGAAACCACCTTCGAGATTGCCAAACACATCGTCGATGAAGTGATTTTGGTCAGCACCGACGAAACCTGCGCTGCCATCAAGGATGTGTTTGAAGATACCCGTACCTTGCTCGAACCAGCGGGCGCGTTAGCCGTGGCGGGCATTAAGCAATACGTGGCACGCGAAAACATTCAAGGTAAACACCTGATTGCCACCGCGAGTGGTGCGAACATCAATTTCGACCGCTTGCGCCACGTCGCCGAACGTGCCGAGTTGGGCGAAGGGCGCGAAATGTTGCTGGCAGTAACGATTCCCGAAAGACCGGGCAGTTTCCGCGAGTTTTGCCACGACATTAGCAATCGCCCGATCACCGAATTCAACTACCGCTATGCCGATGCCCGCGACGCGCAAGTGTTCGCAGGTGTTAAGATTGCGAATAAATCGGAACGTGCCGTCTTGCTGGGGGATTTGCAGGCAAAAGGCTATTCGGTGACGGATTTGACCGATAACGAGGTAGCGAAAATTCACCTGCGTTACATGGTGGGCGGGCATTCTAACGGCGCAGAACATGAAGTGCTGTACCGTTTCACCTTCCCCGAACGCCCCGGCGCGTTGCTGCATTTTTTGACCAGCATGAGCGCGGGGTGGAATATCAGCTTGTTCCATTACCGCAATCATGGCTCGGATTTCGGGCGGGTACTGGTGGGGATACAAGTACCAGAACAGGAACGCGAGGAATTTTGCGAATTTCTGGATAAGTTGGGGTATGAATATTGGGACGAGACGGAGAATGCGGCTTATCAGCGGTTTTTGGGGTGAATCATGTCCATTTCACTAGCCGTCAACTCCCGCCACTCACCCGGCGGGAGTTCCGCATCCAACACCACCCCACCAATTCGCTCGCGATGCAACGCCTCCACCCGATTCCCCACCGCCGCCAACATACGCTTCACCTGATGGTATTTCCCCTCGGCAATCGTAATCCGCGCCTGATTGTCCGCTAAAATCTCCACCTCCGCCGATTGGGTCAACCCCTTTTCGCCGTGCAATTGCACACCCGTACGCAAGGCTTGCGCCCCCTCTTCCGTCAACGCCCACGCCAAGGTTGCCAAATACGTTTTCGGCACATGGTGTTTCGGCGCAGAAATGCGGTGCGACCAATCGCCGTCATTGGTGAGCAGCAACAAACCCGTCGTATCCTTATCCAAACGCCCCACCACATGCAGCGTTTTGCGGTGCGGATGATCAATCAAACCCAACACCGTTTGATGCTCAGGGTCTTCCCGCGCACTCACCACGCCGGCGGGTTTATGCAACATCAGATAAATATCACCGGGCAACGCCAGCGGCGCATCATCCAGCGTCACCACTGCCTTAGTCGGCTCAATGTGCGTCGAGGTTTTCGTGACACGCTCCCCATCCACCTCCACCCAACCGCCCCGAATGGCTTTTTGTGCATCCACCCGCGTGATGGCGGCGGCTTGACTGACGAACTGATCTAAACGCATGAGGTTGTTACTGCTATACTGGAAACAATCAATAACAATAAAGGCTAGCCCCGTGAAACTCAAAGACTATCTACGCATCCTCGCCCATTACGACGGTTCCGACCTGTATTTAACCGCCGATCTCGAACCCAAAGCCAAATTCCAAGGCAAGCTCAAAGCGCTCGATAAAGTCATCATGACCCCTGAAATGCTCAAAGCGATGGCTTACGAGCTGATGAATCCCGAACAGCAGCAACAGTTTGAACACAAACCCGAAATGAACCTCGCCATCAGCGCAGAAGGCATCGGGCGTTTCCGCGTCAATATCTTCAAGCAGCGCCACAAAATCGCGATGGTGATCCGCAATATTAAAACCGACATCCCCAACGCCGACAAACTCGGTTTACCGCAAGTCTTGAAAGACGTGATCATGGAAAAGCGCGGCTTGATCCTGTTCGTCGGTGGCACCGGGTCGGGCAAATCCACCTCGCTCGCCGCGCTCATCGACCACCGCAACGCCAATACCGACGGGCACATCATCACCATCGAAGACCCGGTGGAATACATCCACCCCCACAAAAAATGCATCATCAACCAGCGCGAAGTCGGCGTAGATACCGACAGCTACGAAGACGCACTCAAAAACACCCTACGCCAAGCCCCCGACGTGATTTTAATCGGCGAAATCCGCGCCCAAGAAACGATGGAACACGCCCTCGCTTTCGCCGAAACCGGGCATCTGTGCCTCTCC
>CAYQTB010000046.1:0-20428 GCA_964420315.1 uncultured Thiothrix sp.
GAGGCTAAAGCCACCACGGACTTGTGGTATACCAAGGGGGAATCTTCACGCACCCCTGAGGTATCAACGTGGATAAAATGCGGATACCCCGCAGCCAAGCACAATTGCTGAAGTTCGGGAATGCTAAAAACTTCCTGAAAGCCTACGATGTCTGCATCCATTTGGTGCAGGCGGGTGCTAACCCAGTGCTGTTTCTGTTCCCACTCCGTAGCGGTCAAGGTGTTGTGCTCTGTGTGTTCATGCCAGTAATACCCGTGCGCGGCAAACTGGTAGAGGTTAAAGGTGGCAAGCTTCATGCTTTTTGGTCTCCTTCTTGCAGTCACTATCCTCACACGTTTCAGGAGTGTATGCCAAGCGTTAGGGAATTGTTTATAATGCCTCTCACACACAGAGAAACGACCATCAAAAATTGGAGAGAGTGGATGTACCAACATATCAAAGTTCCCGCACAAGGCGAGAAAATCACGACCAACGCTGATTATTCCCTGAATGTGCCGAACCACCCGATTATTCCGTACATTGAGGGCGACGGCATTGGTGTTGACATCAGCCCGGTCATGATGAAGGTAGTGGATGCTGCTGTGCAAAAAGCTTACGGCGGTGAGCGTAAGATTGCTTGGATGGAAGTGTATGCCGGTGAAAAAGCCACGCAAATTTACGGTGAAGACGTATGGTTGCCAGATGAAACTGTCGATGCCGTCAAGGAATTCGTGGTTTCTATCAAGGGTCCATTGACCACGCCGGTCGGTGGCGGGATTCGTTCCCTGAATGTGAAATTACGTCAGGATTTGGATTTGTACCTGTGCCTGCGCCCGATTCGTTACTACGATGGTGTGCCAAGCCCGGTGAAAGAGCCGGAAAAAACCAATATGGTGATTTTCCGTGAAAACTCCGAAGATATTTACGCGGGGATTGAATGGGCGGCGGAATCCCCCGAAGCCAAAAAAGTCATTGCGTTTTTGATGAAGGAAATGGGCGTCAATAAAATCCGTTTCCCTGAAACCTCTGGGATTGGTATTAAGCCAGTCTCTCGTGAGGGTACGAAGCGTTTAGTACGCAAGGCCATTCAATACGCGATTGATAACGACCGTGACTCTGTGACCTTGGTGCACAAAGGTAACATTATGAAGTTTACCGAAGGTGCGTTCAAAAACTGGGGTTATGAACTGGCCAAAGAAGAGTTTGGAGCAGTGGAAATTAACGGTGGTCCGTGGTGTTCCATGAAGAATCCGTTGAATGGCAAAGACATTACCGTTAAAGACGTTATCGCGGATAACTTCTTGCAACAAATTTTGCTGCGCCCAGAAGATTATTCGGTGGTGGCAACCCTGAACCTGAATGGTGATTTCGTGTCTGATGCCTTAGCGGCTCAAGTTGGCGGGATAGGCATTGCTCCCGGTGCAAACTTGTCTGACACCATCGCAATGTTTGAAGCAACCCACGGTACGGCACCGAAGTTCGCCGGTTTGGATCAGGTTAACCCCAGTTCTATCGTCTTGTCAGCGGAAATGATGCTGCGCCACATGGGTTGGTTGGAAGCGGCTGATTTAATTAATAAAGGCACGGCAGGGGCGATTGCCTCCAAGCGTGTGACCTTTGACTTTGCCCGAATGATTGATGGGGCAGAGGAAATTGCCTGTTCAGCATTCGGCGACAATGTGATTGCTCACATGTAAGGTGCTGCCCGCTATGGTATGTCCACAGGCAGTCTGAGTGACGCCTGTTTTTTTGTTGCTACTGTTGTATTTCGGGAAGTTATACCAATCTATGCAAGGAATAGTGACAACGAATAGTCAAACCGTTTATAACATTAGCATCACAACCCGTAAGCTTGGGGCAAGGTAGATCAGGTATGGCGCAAAAACACAAAGAAGATCATGGTAACGGTCAGGATTCCGGTGTAGCGGTACAGGAATCCCGCCCAGAGGTAAAAGAACCCCCGCGCTTTAAAGTTATACTATTAAATGATGATTTCACACCGATGGACTTTGTAGTCGAAGTACTCCAAACGTTTTTCGACATGGATCACGAGAGTGCGACCAGAATCATGTTACACGTACATACCCGTGGTAAAGGGATTTGTGGGGTCTATAGTCGTGATATAGCGGAAACCAAAGTGGCTCAAGTCAGCCGGTTTGCGCGGGAACATCAACATCCTTTGCTGTGTACAATGGAAGAGGCATAAGTCTTATGTTGAGCGCTGAAGTAGAATACTCGATCAATACGCTGTACAGCGATGCCCGTAACCGCCGTTACGAATTCGTCACCGTTGAACATTTGCTGCTGATCATGCTGGATAACCCCAGTGCTGCGGAGGCATTACGTGCCTGTTCCGTGGATACTCCGCAGTTACGCCGCGAACTTGATATGTTCGTGGATGAAAACACGCCATTGGTTCCTGAAAATGACCCACACCGTGATGTGCAACCTACGTTAGGGTTTCAGCGTGTCATCCATCGAGCCATTTACAGCGCCCAAACTTCGCGCAAAGGTGAGGTGACGGGGGATGCGATTCTGGTGGCTATTTTTGGCGAGCCAGATTCCCATGCGGTGTATTTTCTGTCACGGCACCGTGTAACCCGTTTGGACATCATTAACTTTATCTCTCACGGTATCCGTAAGGATCAGCAGTCAGAGGCGTCTCAAAGCAAGAAATCCGATGACGATACACCGCAGTCATCCGGCAACCCGTCTGAAGCCGATGCTGAAACCAATGACAATGGTAGGCCTTTGGAAAAATACGCCAGCAATCTGAACGAAATGGCTCTGGAAGGCAAAATTGACCCCCTGATTGGACGTGATCTCGAAATTGAGCGCACCATTCAAGTCTTGTGCCGCCGTCGCAAAAATAACCCCTTGCTGGTGGGTGACGCAGGCGTTGGTAAAACCGCGATTGCTGAAGGCTTGGCAAAACGCATTGTGGATGGCGAAGTGCCGGAAATTCTCGCCGATGCGGTGATTTATTCCTTGGATATGGGCTCACTGTTGGCGGGTACTAAATACCGGGGTGACTTTGAAAAACGTCTGAAAGCCGTGCTGAAGCAAATCAAGAATGAACCACACGCGGTGTTGTTCATCGATGAGATTCACACCATTATCGGTGCTGGGGCGACCTCCGGCGGTACGATGGACGCTTCCAACCTCATCAAGCCGGTATTGTCGACAGGCGAACTCAAATGCATCGGTTCGACGACGTTTCAGGAATACCACACCATTTTTGAGAAAGACCGTGCCTTAGCGCGGCGTTTCCAAAAAATCGACATCAATGAGCCTTCGGTGGAAGAAACCATTGAAATCCTCAAGGGGTTGAAATCGCGGTTCGAGGCGCATCACAATGTGCGTTACACTCAGTCTGCGCTCAAAGCCGCAGCAGAATTGGCGGCTAAATACATCAATGACCGGCATTTGCCCGACAAGGCCATTGATGTGATTGACGAAGCCGGTGCGAACCGCCAATTGCAACCGGCAGCTTCCCGCAAGAAGACTATCAGTGTTACCGACATTGAAAACGTCGTGGCAAAAATCGCGCGGATTCCACCGAAATCAGTATCCACTTCCGACATGCATACCCTGCGTAATCTGGAGCGTGACCTGAAAATGGTGATCTTCGGGCAAGATAAAGCCGTTGAACAATTGACCGCTGCCATCAAAATGGCACGTTCTGGCTTGCGTGATGATACTAAACCGATCGGTTCGTTCCTGTTTGCGGGACCAACCGGGGTAGGGAAGACTGAAGTCTCTAAACAATTGGCTTCACGCTTGGGCATTGAGTTGCTGCGCTTTGATATGTCTGAGTATATGGAACGTCACACGGTTTCACGTCTGATTGGTGCGCCACCGGGCTATGTGGGTTACGACGAGGGCGGTTTGCTCACGGACGCGATTAATAAACACCCGCACGCTGTTTTGTTGCTGGATGAAATTGAAAAAGCTCACCCGGACATTTTCAATATCCTGCTGCAAGTGATGGATCACGGTACCCTGACCGATGCAAACGGGCGCAAGATCGATTTCCGCAATGTCATTCTGATCATGACCAGTAACGCGGGTGCGGAAAATATCAGCCGCAAATCGCTAGGCTTTACCGTGCAAGATCACACGTTGGACGCAACGGAAGCCGTTAATCGCACCTTCTCTCCAGAGTTCCGTAACCGTTTGGATGCCATGATTCAGTTTAATCCGTTGACGGCTGAAGTGGTGTCTTCGGTAGTGGATAAGTTCATTATCAAACTGGAAGCGCAACTGGAGCCGAAAAAAGTGGTGCTGGTTGTTGATGAGGCAGCACGTCATTGGTTAGCTGAGAAAGGTTATGACCGTTTGATGGGCGCACGTCCGATGGAACGGGTGATTCAAGAGCACATCAAAAAACCACTGGCGGATGCCATTTTGTTTGGCGAACTCAGCCAGGGTGGTCGGGTGGAAGTATCGGCAAATAATGACGGGTTGGTTATTGAAATGCACGGCACGGAAGCAGCCGTACCAGCCTGAGCATAATCGTAAAACTGACACGCCAACGCGCCCTGCGGGGCGCATTTTTATTTATTGCGGTAGCTGATGCGACCTTTGGTAAGGTCGTAAGGGGTGAGCTGTACGGTAACGCGGTCGCCGGTCAAAATACGGATGTAGTTTTTACGCATACGCCCGGAAATGTGGGCATTAACCACATGACCATTGTCTAGTTGAACGCGGAAAGTTGTATTAGGCAGGGTTTCCTGCACAATGCCTTCCATTTCAATATAATCTTCTTTCGCCATAATCTCGCTAGATGCTGAAGTGTACTGAACGGCGTATTATCCTTGCCTCACGTCAGATGACAAGTTCTTTTTTGGATTTCTCGATTTGACAGTTTTCATGGCAACCTAATTTTATTAGGATAGAACGATTTTTCACGCGGGAGCAGTAAAACACATGACTATTGCGGGTATTTTTCCGGGGCAGGGTTCGCAGTCACTCGGTATGCTGATGACCTTGAGCACAGATTTTGCGGAAGTGCGTGACACTTTCCAAGAAGCTTCTGACGTGTTGGGGCGTGATTTGTGGCAATTGACGCAGGACGGACCTGAAACCGCACTCAATAGTACTGAAACCACTCAGCCGTTAATGTTGGCTGCGGGTGTTGCTGTCTGGCGTGTTTGGCTAAAACAAGGTGGTTGTCAGCCTGTTGCCTTAGCTGGACATAGTTTGGGTGAGTATTCCGCGCTGGTAGCAGCGGGTGTATTGGGTTTTACGGATGCAATGACGCTAGTCGCAGAACGCGCACGTCTGATGCAATCGGCAGTGGCAGACGGCGAAGGGGCAATGGCGGCGGTTCTGGGTTTGGATGATGCGCAAATTGTGGCAGCTTGTGCGCAAGCAGCTCAAGGCGAAGTCGTCGAGGCAGTGAATTTCAACTCACCGGGACAGGTAGTGATTGCGGGGAATGCGGCTGCGATTGAGCGAGCCATTCAAGTGGCAACGGAAATGGGCGCGAAAAAAGCTATCAAGTTGTCAGTAAGTGTGCCTTCTCATTGTGCATTGATGCTGCCTGCTGTAACACAGTTAGCGACTCAATTAGCGGCTACCACAGTTAATGTGGCGCAAATTCCTGTGCTGCATAACGTCGATGCGCAAACCCGCTCCACGGCGGATGAAATACGTAGCGCTCTAGCACAACAACTCTATCGTCCGGTACGCTGGGTTGATACGATCCAAGCCTTACAGAATACTTACGGTGCGACGGCGGCTATCGAATTTGGTCCCGGCAAGGTGTTGACGGGTTTGAATAAACGGATTGACCGCAAACTCAGTGCCGTGTGTATTTTGGATAGCAAAACATTGGAAGATGCATTAAAACTTTGTGAGGAGGCGGGAGCGTAATGGATTCACTCATCAGTTTACAGGGTGAAATTGCCCTGGTGACCGGTGCAAGCCGGGGTATCGGGCGTAGTATTGCAGAAATGTTGGGCAAAGCAGGCGCAACCGTTGTTGGCACGGCGACCAGTGAAAAAGGTGCTGAAGCCATTTCCGCCTATTTAGCGGCTGCGGGTATTGCGGGCAAAGGCATAGTGTTGAATGTTGCCGACAAAGATTCCATCGAATCCGTCATCAAGGCGGTGGCGGGTGAATTCGGTGGCATCAGTGTGCTGGTGAACAATGCTGGCATTACCCGCGATAACCTGTTGCTGCGCATGAAGGATGAGGAATGGGATGACATTATTGCTACCAATCTGACATCGGTTTATCGCATGAGCAAGGCGTGTATGCGCGGCATGACTAAAGCTAAAAAAGGGCGCATTATCTCGATTTCATCTGTGGTGGGGGCATCCGGGAATCCGGGGCAAACCAACTACGCCGCTGCCAAAGCCGGCTTAGTCGGGTTCTCTAAATCACTGGCTCGCGAAATCGGTTCACGCAATATCACGGTGAATGTGGTTGCTCCGGGGTTCATTGATACGGATATGACCCGTGAATTGTCCGAAGAACAGCGCAATCATTTGCTGCAAAATATCCCGCTAAGCCGCTTAGGGCAACCCAATGAAATTGCCGGTGCTGTGTTGTTTTTAGCGTCCCCCTTGGGTGCATACATCACAGGCGAGACAATTCATGTCAACGGTGGTATGTATATGGCTTAAACCTGCTGGTATGATGCGCGGGTTTTAAATACAATAGCCTACTGCTACCAATACTTTTATTTACGAGGAACACAAGACCATGAGCGATATAGAAGAGCGCGTCAAGAAAATCGTTGTTGAACAATTAGGCGTTGATGAAGCTGAAGTGCAAAATTCATCTTCTTTCATTGACGATCTGGGCGCGGATTCTCTGGACACCGTTGAACTGGTTATGGCACTGGAAGAAGAGTTCGGTGCTGAGATCCCTGATGAAGACGCAGAAAAGATCACTACTGTGCAAGCAGCCATTGATTACATCAAGGCTCATCCACAAAAGTAAGTTCTTGTTTGATAAACCGCAGCTTAGCTCAATGGGTTGCGGTTTGTCCGTGTATTACGATGAAATAGGGGCATAAGTTTGTCTAAACGACGTGTAGTAGTAACAGGTCTAGGTATTGTTTCACCTGTAGGTTCTAAGCTGGAAACAGCCTGGGACAATATCAAAGCTGGCCGCAGCGGGATTAACCGTATTAGTCCTGACCTGTTCGATGCCAGTGCCTTCAGTGTACAGATTGCTGGTAACGTCAAAGGTTTTAATGCCGACGATTACATCAAGCCCAAAGACCAGAAAAAAATGGATAAATTTATCCATTACGGTATCGGTGCGGGCGTTGAGGCGATTCGCGATGCCGGTCTGGAAGTCACCGAAGAAAATGCAGAACGCATCGGTGTGCTGATGGGGTCAGGGATTGGTGGTTTGGATACCATTGAACGCAATTACACGACCTTCCTCAATGGCGGGGCGCGGAAGATTTCCCCTTTCTTCGTGCCTGCTAGTATTATCAATATGGTGGCGGGTAATCTTTCCATCATGTTTGGCTTGAAAGGTCCGAATATGTCTATCGTGTCGGCGTGTGCTACTGCTACTCACAGTATCGGTGATGCGGCACGTATGATTTCTTACGGCGATGCGGATGTCATGATTGCTGGTGGCGCAGAAATGGGGTCTACCCCGTTAGGCATCGGTGGTTTTGCCGCCGCTCGCGCCTTGTCTACCCGCAATGATGACCCTGAAGCGGCAAGTCGCCCATGGGATAAGGATCGTGACGGTTTCGTCCTCGGTGATGGCGCAGGCGTTTTGGTGCTGGAAGAGTACGAATTTGCGAAAAAACGCGGCGCTCGGATTTACTGCGAATTGGTTGGTTACGGTATGAGCAGTGATGCTTACCACATGACCACACCATCCGAAGGCGGTGAAGGTGCAGCGCGTTGCATGGTGAATGCCATGAAAGATGCTGGCTTGAATACAACAGATATTGATTACGTCAATGCACACGGTACGTCGACTCCGGCTGGCGATAAAGCGGAAACCATGGCGGTAAAACGTGCGTTGGGTGATCATGCTTACAAAGTGGCAGTCAGTTCCACCAAGTCGATGACTGGGCACTTATTGGGTGCTGCGGGGGGTATTGAAGCGGTATTTAGCGTATTGGCTATCCGCGATCAGATTCTGCCACCGACGATTAATATGGACAATCAAGATCCTGAGTGCGATTTGGACTATGTGCCAAACGTTTCCCGCGAAATCGCTGTCAATGTTGCCATGAGCAACTCGTTTGGCTTTGGTGGGACTAATGGAACCTTGATTTTCAAGAAAATCTAATTGCACACGCAAACCTTCAAGGGTGAGTACGATTTATTCGCCCTGCATTCACAAAACCCCGCCCGTTATCCTTTTCTGCTGGAAAGTGTCGCTACATCCCCACTGTCTCGTTACAGCTTGCTGTTTGCGTTTCCGCAGGAAAGCATTCGTCTGGATAGCTTGGCGGAAGCCAATTTTTGCGAACGCTTGGATAATGCGTGGCGTAAGAATGCCCCGGTGGCGGCACGCGACATGCCGTTTCAGGGTGGGTGGTTTCTTTATTTGGGGTATGAACTGGTCGGGCAATTAGAACCTACGTTGCAATTGCCTGATACGCCAGTGGGGTTGCCGATTGCGTTAGCAGTGCGTATTCCAGCGGCGGTGATCGTGGATCACTTGCGGGGTGAAACGGTGGTTGTCGCTGAAGCGGCATTTACTGAAGTCTTTGCTGAAATACAGACAGATATGGCAGTAACGAACGTAGCGATGCAAAATTTTTCATCGCTACAGGTGCGCGTATCCGAAGACCTGCCGGAGCAATTTACCGCAGGGGTTGAACGCATCCGCGAGTACATCGCGGCGGGGGATGTCTTTCAGGTGAATTTATCGCGGGCATGGCGTGGCGATATAGTGTCGGGACATTCTGCGACTGACGTTTATCGCTTGCTACGTAACGCTAACCCCGCACCGTTTGCCTGTCTGGCGGATTTTGACGAATTTGCGATCATTAGTTCTTCGCCAGAACGTTTGGTTAGAGTGCAAGCGGATAGAGTGGATACACGCCCGATTGCAGGTACACGCCCACGCGGCGCTGATCCTCAACGTGATCAAGCGTTGTTGGAAGAGCTGATTGCACACCCTAAAGAACGCGCCGAACACATTATGCTGATTGACTTAGAGCGCAACGATTTGGGGCGTATTTGTGAATACGGCACGGTCGATGTTGACGAATTAATGGTGGTGGAAAGCTATCAACACGTCCACCACATTGTTTCCAATATTCAGGGAACCTTGCGCGAAGGCATTACGCCAGGGCAAATAATCCGTGCTGTCTTTCCCGGTGGGACAATTACTGGCTGCCCCAAAGTGCGCTGCATGGAAATCATTGCCGAACTGGAACAAACTGGCAGAGGCGCTTACACCGGCTCGATCGGTTATCTGAATCACAACGGCGATATGGATTTGAATATCCTGATCCGCACCATGACGCTACAAGGCAAACAGTTACACTTTCGCACGGGTGCGGGCATCGTGATGGATTCGGTTGCCGCCAACGAACTTAAGGAAACCCGCCACAAAGCGCGAGGTTTATTGCGGGCGCTCGGTCATGATATGGGTTAACGGCAACATCGCAACGCATTTACCGGTCACTGATCGGGGTTTGCTGTACGGTGATGGCGTTTGGGAAACCATCGGTGTACAACGGGGCAAACCGCAATTGCTCGACTGGCATTTACACCGCCTCAGTGCCGGTTTGCAGGCGTTGAATATCCGTTTTCTCAACTTTGAAGCGTTTCGTGCGGAAATACTCGCTGCTTGTGTTGCGCAAGAACGTGCCGCACTCAAATTAATCGTCACGCGCGGCAGTGGGCAGCGGGGTTACAGCCCTGCAACCGCGACTGAACCAACCCGTATTTTGCAATTGTCCGCTTGGGCAAACTACCCAGACAGTTACACTGAACAGGGTATCCGTTTAACGTTGTGTGAAACCCGCTTAGCACATCAACCGCGTTTAGCCGGTTTCAAACACCTGAACCGCTTGGAACAAGTCTTAGCAAGGGCTGAATTCGGTAGTGATTACCAGGAAGGGCTGGTGTGCGATTATGACGGCAACGTCATCGAGGGGACGATGAGTAACCTGTTTGTGATACGTGCCGATGGTGCAATCTGTACGCCTGATTTAACACAATGCGGTATTGCGGGCGTAATGCGGCGATATATTATCCAAACTCTTGAGAAATTTGGCTGCCAATGCCACATTCAGTCTCTAACACTGAAGGACGTTGCACAGGCGCACGCACTTTTTATGACCAATTCCCTGATTGGTTTATGGCCTGTACGCGAATTTTTTGGCAAACAGTACACCCTACCGCCTGTGCTTCGGGATTTGCAGGCGGCAATACACACACTAGCATGAAACTGTTATTCAAATTAATCAGCCTGTTAACCATTGCCGCGATAACCACTGTTGGATTTTTAGCGTGGTATCAGTACCAGCATTTTCAGGAAACGCCCATTGCGGTAACACCGGACAATGCCCTATTTGAAATCAAATCGGGCAGCAATATTCGCCAAGTTGCCAAACAGTTAGCAGAAAAAAAGCTCATCGAACAGGAATTGCTATTTTTTGCTCATGCACGACTTACTGGTAAAGCGACGCAAATCAAAGCAGGGGAGTACCAACTGGAATCCGGCATGACGCCAGATGATGTCTTGCAGAAATTTGTGTCCGGTCAGGTGCTGCAATACCAACTAACGATTCTGGAAGGCAAAACCTTTAAAGATATTTTGGCAGACATACGCAAACACCCTAATATTGAGCAAACTTTAGGCGAAATGGACGAGCAAGCGATTATGCGGCAATTGGGTGCACCGGAAGGCATGTCTCCCGAAGGTTGGTTTTATCCAGACACCTACAGTTTTCCGCGCAAAACCACCGATTTAGCTTTTTTACAGCGCAGTTATAAAGCCATGCAAACCTATTTGCAGCAAGCTTGGGAAGGGCGCGAATCACACCCGCATATTAAAACCCCTTACGATGCCTTGATTTTGGCATCTATTGTAGAAAAAGAAACGGGTTTGCCTGAAGAGCGCCCCTTGGTGGCAAGAGTATTTTTAAATCGCCTTGATCTCGGTATGTTGCTGCAAACTGACCCTACGGTGATTTATGGCATGGGCGAGAAATATGACGGTAATATTCGCAAAACTGACCTGCAAACCGATACCCCCTACAACACCTACACACGGGCTGGTTTGACACCTACACCGATTGCTACTCCTAGTAAAGCGGCGATTGATGCGGTGATGCACCCGGCGGATAATCGCAAAGTTTTATATTTTGTGGCGACGACTCCCGGTGGTGCATCCCATTTTTCAGAAACCCTCGATGAACATAATCAAGCCGTGCGCCAATACATCCTCAACCGCAATAAGACCAAGGAATCACAACCATGAAGCGCGGTGTTTTTATTGCGCTAGAAGGCGGCGAGGGTGCCGGTAAAAGCACCAATGTGCCGTGGATAGCGGACTATTTGCGCTCCCAAGGCAAGAGCGTGTTAGTGACCCGCGAACCCGGTGGTACAGAAGTCGCGGAAGCGATTCGTGAGGTATTGCTATCCCCTGAGTTGCCGGGAATGCATGTGGATACCGAATTGTTGCTCGTGTTTGCCGCCCGTAACGAACACTTGCAAACCAAGATTTTACCTGCCTTGGCGCGGGGTGAATGGGTGGTTTGCGACCGCTTTACCGATGCCACTTACGCTTATCAAGGCTATGGGCGTGGTATTGCGTTATCGCGCATTGCGGCGTTAGAACAGTGGGTGCAAGGCGATGTACGCCCTGATTACGTGATTTTGTTTGATATTGATGTGGCAGCCGGGATGGCAAGAGCACAAGCGCGTGGTCGTGCTGACCGTTTCGAGCAGGAACATGCGGCATTTTTCGAGCGTATCCGCGAGGGTTATTTGCAAAGGGCAGCGGCGATGCCAGCCCGTTACCCTGTCATTCAAGCCGCACAAGCGCGTGTTAACGTCCGGGAGCAATTGCAACAGGTGTTGGGGCGTATTATTGCTGAGAATGGCGCGTGAACGCATACCCTTGGCAAGTACCGGCATGGCAGCGTTTGCAACAGGCGCAAGCGGATAATCACCTGCATCATGCCTTATTGTTTAGCGGGGAAGAAGGCTGCGGTAACGAAGACTTCCTTGCTGCGTTGGCTAACAGTTTATTGTGTTTACATCCTAACAGTGACGGTGTTGCTTGTGGTCAGTGCCGTAGTTGTCAGGTGCAGGCAGCACAGGCACACCCGGATTTCATGGCGGTGAAGCTATTAGACGATAAACAATCTATTTTGATTGAACAGATTCGTGAGCTTAACTATTTTTTGGGGTTGAGTCGCAGTTATAGCCCGCGTCGGGTTGTCATTATTCAACCTGCTGAGCGCATGAATGTCAATGCGGCTAATAGCTTGTTGAAATCATTGGAAGAACCCGCTCCTGATACCCATGTATTGCTACTGACTGCACACCCCGGATTGTTACTACCGACGATTCGCAGCCGTTGCCAAGCGGTGCGTTTACCGTTGCCGACGCATCAACAGGCGTTGGCATGGTTGCAAGCGCAAACCTTGCAACATCCCGTCGAGTCATTGTTGGAAACGGCTTTGGGCAGACCATTAGCCGCATTGGCTTTGGATGCTACGGATACGTTGAGCCAGCGGCGTCAATGGTTAGTGCATTTAACCCAGTGCCTCCAGGGGCAGGGTAACATTACCGAGATTTCGGCATATTGGGAAAAATTTGACAAAGTGCAGTTGTTAGACTGGCAATTTACTTGGTTGCAAACATTGTTAAAACAAAACGCTAACGGTAAAAATGCAACCATAACCGGTGAACTACGTCACTTACATAGCCTGCTGAAGCCCCGTCGCTTATTGAGCATGTATGATAAATTACTTGAACTTAAGAAATTAGCCACTCATCCTCTTAATCCCCGTTTATTCATTGAATCCATGCTAATATTGTGGCGCACATAATATTTAGTCATTTATAGAGAAGGTTAGCGTTTACGTTCAATGGACGATACTCAGCAGGCGCATCACAAGCATCCTAGAGGGGAAGGCAATCCAGCCAGCCTATCCATGGCTATTGCCGAAAAATCAGCATTACACGCCAGCTATATGCCGTTTATCAAAGATGGTGGGCTGTTTGTGCCGACCACAGAAAAGTTCGGGTTGCACGATGAAGTGGTGTTGCACCTGCGCTTAGTTGAGGATGGCAAAAAACTGCTGATTCCGGGGCGGGTTGTGTGGATTTCACCGGGGATTGGTCAGCGTGGCACAAGCCCTGGCGTCGGTTTGCAATTTACCGGCGAACACCGCTTTCGCGTCAAACAATTCATTGAAGAAATATTGGGTGATCTTTTAAAGCAACCTGCCTCGAATCCCGCCTATTAATTCAATGACTATGGTGCGCTTCCGCAGGTTTAATCTGGGAGTAACCCGTCATGCAACGCCAACGTATCCCCATGACTTTCGATGAATATGACCTGCTGGAACAGCCTTGAGGATGGCAGCATTAGCGGCATAGCCTTGTTGCTGACAGACGAGGAAGCGAGGTATGTCTGGATTTGCTGTATGTCGTGCCGAACTACCAACGCCAACATATCGCTACCCAAATGGTGGCAACCGCTGTCAACAGCCTCCGTGCAGCAGCCATTGCTACCCTGACCAGCACCTACCACATCTGCAACGAAGTATTAGCTGATGCCGTTGTCAGTGATGGGTTTGCAGTGATCAAGGTAGCCTTGCCATCTCCGTGATGATCTTGAGAGAACCAAACTCAGTTAGTAGGGAAATCTCCCTTCCCCCCGAAACCTGCTAAACTTCGTGTTTTGTTCGGCACGAGCTTGCAAACCTCATGGAAAAATTCATCCGCATTCGCGGCGCACGCACCCACAACCTGAAAAACATCGACCTTGACCTGCCACGTGACAAGCTGATCGTGATCACGGGCTTGTCGGGTTCGGGCAAGTCGTCGCTGGCGTTCGACACAATTTTTGCGGAAGGGCAGCGGCGTTACGTCGAGTCGCTGTCCGCCTACGCCCGCCAGTTCTTGTCGATGATGGAAAAGCCGGACATTGACCACATCGAAGGGCTTTCCCCGGCGATTTCCATCGAGCAGAAAACCACCTCGCACAACCCGCGTTCTACCGTCGGCACGATCACCGAGATTTACGACTACCTGCGCTTGCTGTATGCGCGTGCGGGTGTGCCGCGTTGCCCGACGCATCACGTTGATTTGCAAGTGCAAACCGTCAGTCAGATGGTTGATCAGGTGTTAAGTTTGCCCGAAGGCAGCAAGCTGATGTTGCTGGCCCCCGTGGTGCGTGACCGCAAGGGCGAGCATGTGCAACTGTTTGAATCGTTGCGGGCGCAAGGCTATTTGCGGGTGCGGGTGAATGGCACGGTCTACGATCTGGACGCGCCGCCCACGCTGGAATTGCGCAAAAAACACAATATCGACGTGGTGATTGACCGTTTCAAAGTGCGCGACGACCTGCAATTGCGCCTCGCGGAATCGTTTGAAACCGCGCTGAAACTCGCCAACGGCATTGCGCGGGTGGCGTGGATGGAAGGCGAAGGCGATGAACTGGTGTTTTCCGCCAACTACGCCTGCCCGCATTGTGGCTGGTCGTTGACCGAACTCGAACCGCGTTTGTTTTCCTTCAACGCACCTGCCGGGGCGTGCCCGACCTGCGATGGTTTGGGTGTGGAACAGTTTTTCGACCCGCAACGGGTAGTCGCCAACCCGCACTTGAGCCTTGCCGGAGGTGCTGTGCGCGGCTGGGATCGGCGCAATGCCTACTACTTCCAGATGCTTACCTCGCTTGCGGAACATTTCAACTTTGACGTGGAACAGCCGTGGGATGAATTGCCGACCTCTGTCCACAAACTGATCTTGCACGGCAGCGGTTTGGAGGAGGTGGAATTCACCTACGTTGGGCAAAAAGGCCAGATTTACACCCGTTCGCACACCTTTGAAGGCGTGTTGAACAACCTCAAACGTCGTTACCGCGAAACCGATTCGAGTGCGGTGCGCGAAGAATTGGCGAAATACCTTGCCAGCCGCGCTTGCCCCGATTGCGGCGGCACACGCTTGAACGAACAGGCGCGGAACGTGTTCATTGCGGGGCGCAATTTGCCTGCGACCACGCAGTTGCCGATTGGCGAAAGCTATGAATTTTTCCGCAACCTCAACCTGCCAGGGACACAGGGTAAAATTGCCGATAAGATTTTGCGCGAAATTGCTTTGCGCTTGGAATTTCTGGTCAACGTCGGGCTGGATTACCTGACCTTGAGCCGCAGCGCAGAAACGCTCTCCGGTGGTGAAGCACAACGCATCCGCCTCGCCTCGCAGATTGGCGCGGGGCTGGTCGGGGTGATGTACGTGCTGGATGAGCCATCCATCGGCTTGCACCAGCGCGACAACGCCCGCTTGCTGAATACGCTGTTCCGGCTGCGTGACCTTGGCAATACCGTGATCGTGGTCGAGCATGACGAAGACGCGATCCGTTGCGCCGATTACGTGCTGGATATTGGTCCCGGTGCGGGTGTGCATGGTGGTTACATTATTGCGCAAGGCACACCGGAAGAAGTGTTTGCTACGCCGGATTCGGTCACAGGGCAATTCATGTCCGGGCGGCGCAAGATCACCATGCCCGCACAACGCACCCCGTTCAACCCGGAACGCACCATCAAACTGATCGGCGCGACTGGCAATAACCTGCAAGATGTGACGCTGGAAATTCCGCTGGGGCTGCTGACCTGCATCACCGGCGTGTCGGGGTCGGGCAAATCGACGCTGATCAACCGCACCTTGTACCCGTTTCTGGCGCGGCATCTGCACGACAGCAGCGTGGAAGTTGCCCCGGTGCGTGAAGTGCTGGGCGTGGAGCAAATCGACAAAATCATCGACATCGACCAAAGCCCGATTGGGCGCACCCCGCGCTCCAACCCTGCCACCTACACGGGCGTGTTTACCGCCATTCGCGACATGTTTGCCGCGACGCAAGAAGCGCGGTCACGCGGTTATTTACCCGGACGATTTTCGTTCAACGTCAAGGGCGGACGTTGCGAAGCTTGTTCCGGCGATGGCTTGATCAAGGTCGAAATGCACTTTTTGCCGGACGTGTACGTGACCTGCGAAGTGTGCGAAGGCAAGCGTTACAACCGCGAAACCCTCGACATCCGCTACAAGGGCAAGAACATCAGCGAAGTGCTGGCGATGACGGTGGAAGATGCCTGCGAATTTTTTGCCGCTGTGCCGTCGATCCACACCAAGCTGCAAACCCTGATGGACGTGGGGCTGTCGTACATCACGCTGGGGCAAAACGCTACCACGCTCTCCGGCGGCGAAGCGCAGCGGGTTAAGTTGGCGAAAGAGCTATCCAAACGCGGCACGGGCAAGACGATTTATATTCTGGACGAGCCGACCACGGGGCTGCATTTCCACGACGTTGACCAATTGCTGAAGGTGCTGCACCGCTTGCGTGATGGCGGCAATACCGTGGTGGTGATCGAGCATAATCTGGATGTGATCAAAACGGCGGATTGGGTGGTGGATTTGGGACCGGAGGGAGGCAGCCGTGGGGGGCGTATTATTGCGGTGGGTACGCCGGAACAGGTGGCGGAAACTGAGGGGTCATTTACGGGGCAGTTCCTCAAGCGGATGTTGTGAAACCGCCTACAGACAGGCTGATACGTGTTTATGCCTGCTCTAGCATCTCCTGATATTCAGGGCTGAAATTCTTCAAGATAGTGTTCGGGTCAGTGGAGTCGAACATCACATTCTGGCAGTCGTGGTAGAAACTGCGGATTGCAGCCTCTAGTGGCATTTTGTCGTTAAGGCGTTGCTGCAAAATTTTTCTGCCCAAACGCAATAACATCATTGGGTTAGCGAAAGGTTCTATTTTCTCGAAATAGAACTGAGCAACCTGTCGGCATAATTCACCGTTGCGGATTTCAAGGAAAATATCGCCATCATCTTCTTGTAAGACAGGGGCAAGTACAATGATTAGCTCTTTCTTGGGGAAAAACTCCATATTGGCAAAGCGGCTCAGGGTTGAGTAGGCATGACGTGAGAAGAACACGATATTTTTCTTGTTCAAGCTGCCTTTCTTGGTAGGGTCAAAATATTCGATGTAGCGCGTCAGGATGTCTACCCGTTTTTGCAGAGTGTAGCGGCTGGAGACAGAAAACAGGAAGTTGATGTAGGCATCCAGTGTGTAGAACTCCTTGTTCTCGAAGGTGGGTTGATTGAACTGCTCTTGCCGCAAGGGTTGGCTGTCGGTGTAGAACAGGAAGGAAGGGAACTGACCAAAGGCAAGAATCCGCCCATCATTTTCCAGTTCTGTCAGGTAAGCATCACTTTCTGCTTCACTGGCAAATGTCCGCACACTGATACCTTCGCCTTCTACACAGTACTTCTGTAGTTCTGGCTTGAGCAGCTCGTGAGGTTGACGGTGGAATAGCTTTGCCATCACCAACAGTTCAACGATATTGATGGCTCTGTCTCCCGACAGGAGTTCAGAGATGCGACCTTGGGATTTCCGTGCGCCACCGAACTGTGCCAATTGTTCGGTCATGGTGTCTGCCAAGTCTTGCTGCCGCTTCGGGAAGTATTTATCCCGCTCACGTTTCAGTAGTTTGTCGTCTTGAGGGATGTACATGATGCTGAAAAATCTGATTATCAATAGATAAATCTTATAATAGATAATTAAAATCAAAAAATCAATAGCATTGATGATAAAAAATCAGAAAATATCTGATGATCATGTCTATTTTATAGATTCAATTTATGATTATATGTTGACATTAGCATATCAGATGAGGTTGGAATTATATGAAAAGCGAATCAAATGTTCTAAGTCGAGCGGTAAGGCTAAATGCTTTTTTGTTAAGTTTGTTGGTTATGATTTTTCTATTACCAGTAGATCTGTTAGCGGCTGTTTCTGGGTATTATGCTCCATATAAAGGAGGCGTTTCTATTAAAGTTAGTCAGGGCAACAATGGTACAACCTCTCACTATGGAGCCGGGTATGCGTATGCGGTAGATTTTTCTGGGGTATTCGATGTTTATGCCCCTAAAGATGGAGTTATAGATAAGGTTGGAACTGATGCTACTAAAATAACTTTTTGTCGATCTAATCCTCAGTACTGGCATGGTCCTGGGGCAAAATACGTAAGAATCAAACATGATGATGGTCTTTACACATATTATTATCACTTGAGTAAAATAAATGTTGTAGAAAAGCAACGAGTCTATAAAGGACAGAGCATAATTGGTACTTCTGGAAATACTGGTTGTTCTACAGCAAGTCACCTCCATTTTCAGATTTCAAATGCTCCAAAGATGAGCAGGGCTAGCTCATTACCAGTTTATTTTGATGATATAGGAGATCCGGTAGCAGGAAAATTCTATGAATCTAAAAACTATCCAAGCACTGTCACTCTGAAGGACTTTTGGATAAAAGAGGGGAATGTTTTTGAAAATGTATCATCTGGTTTCGATGCTCAATTCAAACTTGTGAATAATTCTGCATCGATTGTTACTCTGCCACATGTGGTTTTAGCTTTACATAAAACAGATACGACAAAAACTCATGTTAAGAACATGAAACTATTTAATAATGTTAGTCTTGATAAAAATGCAATTTGGCGGACAGATAAGGTTGTTACCGACACACCTACTGCTGGTGATTATTTGGTAATTGCGAAAATTTATCAAAATAATGCGTGGGTAACATTAGGAGAGCAGAAAATTACTATAAAGAGCAATACTGTCTCAGGTAATTGTCCTGTAAGTTTAGGCAGCTTCAATCCAAATGTAATTATTCCTGAAAATGAAGTTAAGTTCTTTGAGATACCAGAAGCCCAAATAAGAGCCTTTTTGGTTAATCAGGGAAGTGTACTGTCTAGCTTGGACATGACGCTGGCTAAACTGGGTTCTTCTGCCTATCCCTTTGATCCAGTTGAGAACACGAAACGAAGCGGGAAAACTGCTTCTCAGTTTTATACAACCGTTAGTAATCCGCTAGCACGTTGGGGGTTGCAGGAGCTTGCTAATAATACACCGACTAATCAGCGTTATGATGCCGCAAAACTCATTTATTTGACTGCAAAAGAAAATAAAATGAATCCGGTATTGTTGTTGGCTTTTCTTCAGAAAGAGCAAAGTCTTGTAAGTTCAACTTCCATGAATTATAGCGGCAGTACGCTTCTAAAGAAATTGAATGAAGCTACAGGTTATGGTGTTAAAGGTAGTGGTACAGATCTGACATATTATGGATTTCTTGCACAAATAGCAGGAACAAGCTGGGATATGACCAGCAAGATGAATAAGGGTACGTCTTTTGTAAGGTGGGCAACAGATTATGCCACATCATCAAATGATGAGGAGAATTTGTTTAAATCTTATTCATCTTACCGTCAGTACTTTATGAACATAGGTTACTCACCGTGTGCTACCTCAAGTGTTGTAGATAAAATTCCAACCTTTAGTGGCGTAACCTTGCCTACAAGTGTAACAGTGCCGGGCAAGCTTTCTTTTACAGGTACTTTATCTGATGATAAAGGTTTATCAATGCTGACCATGATGGTTAGTGGACCAAAAGGCAACGATATTTTTGGGTTCAGTAATCCACTTTCTGGTACGTCTGTAAATTTGTCGAGTTATTATTTTGATAGTAATAATTCAACCTATGCAGGAACGCCGGGAACATATACTGTAACTTTGTGGGCAAAAGACAATGCGAGGCAGGCAGTAGAAGGAACAAGGTTCACCGTAACTGTACAGGGAGGCAGCGTAAATGCGCCTACCAATTTGCGGGTTAGCTTTAGTGGAACTAGTTACACGCTTGCATGGAATGACAATAGTTCTAATGAGACCGGCTTTAAGATTGAAGGTAGTACTGATAATAAGACTTGGAAAGAAGTCAGATCGTTAGTTTCTAACGTTACTCAAGTATCTGGTTCAATGGCTGGTCTTTCGTCGGGTACAAAGGTGTACTTCCGTGTCAGGGCGATTAATGGATCGACTTACTCTAGCTATAGTAACGTGTTGGAGTTTGTTGTGCCGTCTGTGAAGACCCTGAATAGTGTGAATGTCACCTGCCCAGCCAGTGTGAACGAGAACAGCAGTGCCTCTTGTTCAGCGGTTGCTTCCTTCAGTGACGGCAGTACCACCAGCAGCGGTTTCAGTTGGTCGGAAAACTCCAGCTACGCCAGCATCAGCAGCAGTGGTACTTTAAGTGCCAGCAGAGTCAGCAGTGACCAAAGTGTGGCGGTAACGGCAAGTTATACCCACAACGGCACAACCAAGAGCGGCAGCAAAACCGTGACCATCAAGGATGTGCCACCGGCGAGCAGCGTAAATGCGCCTACCAATTTGCGGGTTAGCTTTAGTGGAACTAGTTACAC
>CAYQTB010000046.1:20528-20638 GCA_964420315.1 uncultured Thiothrix sp.
ATTAATGGATCGACTTACTCTAGCTATAGTAACGTGTTGGAGTTTGTTGTGCCGTAAACAACGACTTCCAGCGTCTGGGGGTGAGGTCTTGAACTTGACTGGCCGGATGT
>CAYQTB010000047.1:0-5789 GCA_964420315.1 uncultured Thiothrix sp.
TTGCTAATGATCAGCTTATTGCTGGTGATGGTGCTGTTGTTTGTGTTCGGGCAGACTTGGCTGCTGTATCATGCTGGGTATGGAAGCACGGCGTTGCATGGCGTATTGGTGCTTGTGCCGCTGGTGTACTTCCTTGGATTTTGGAGTTTGTTGGGGGCAACCCCCGGTAAATTGTTGTTATGGCCTTGGTTAGCGGAATAGCCGCGAATAACCTGCCAATTTGACCTGCATCTGTATTTCCTGCGCTGGCTTTGCTGTAGTCTTGCTGTTGAATGAATCTGAAAAAGGATGAAAGCGATGCAGGTGCAATACGATGTCATCATTGCGGGCGGCGGCATGGTCGGTGCAACATTGGCTTGCTTATTAGGCAAGTCGGGTAAGCGCGTCGCCGTGCTGGAAACCTATCAACCTACGGTATTTTCCCCGGATGACCCCTATGATTTGCGGGTGTCGGCACTCAGCCGCGCATCGCAGCGGGCGCTGCTAGACACCGGCGCATGGGATGGCATTGCGGCGCGTCGCGCCTTTCCTTACGAAGCCATGCAAGTCTGGGATGCCACGGGGTCGGGTGAGATCCGTTTCGATGCAGCGGATTTGGGTGAACCAGACCTTGGGCATATCGTCGAAAACCGCGTGATTCAACTGGCGTTGTTGGATGCCTTGCAGGTATTGGATACGGTGGATTGGTACTGCCCCGACAAACTCGTGGCATTGGTAGTGAGTGAGCGGCACGTCACCGTCACCTTGCACAGCGGGCAAACGCTGCAAGCACAGTTGCTGGTGGGGGCGGATGGGGCGCAATCCAAAGTCCGTGAGCTTGCGGGTATTGCTATGGTAATCCAGGATTACGGGCAAAAAGGCTTGGTGTGTGTGGTGCAAACCGAATTCCCGCATCAATTTACCGCTTGGCAACGTTTTATGCCGAGTGGTCCGCTCGCATTTCTGCCCTTAGCGGAAGGCTTTTGTTCCATTGTGTGGACCTTACCGGCCGATCAGGCGGATGCGATGTTGCGTCTATCAGACAGTGATTTTTGCCGTGAATTGAGCCAGGCGCTGGATTACCGTTTGGGAGCAGTGCTTGCGGTGGGGGAGCGTGCTGCGGTGTCCTTACGGGGTCGCCACGCCGATAGTTACTGTCAGGAGCGGGTGGTGTTGGTGGGGGATGCTGCCCACACGATTCATCCGCTGGCGGGGCAGGGGGTGAATTTGGGGATCAAAGATGCGTTGGAATTGGTGGCGCAAATTCACCAAAGCGCCGGTGATTGCGGCAGCACTAAGGTCTTGCGGGCTTACGAACGGGCGCGGCGCGGTGACAATATTTTCACGCAAAAAGCGATGGAAGGCTTCCGGCTGTTGTTTGGAAATACCCTGACTCCTTGGAAAGTCCTGCGAAATTCTGGGTTGACTATCGTCAATCGCATGGGCTTCCTAAAATACGAAATGGCAAAACGGGCCATGGGCATTTGACCGGTTTGCTCCCGCTTGCGTGGCAAGCCGGTCAACCGTTAATCGTTATCGGTGGTTTTCCAACATGCCTAAGCGGGTGAGGACTTTTTTGTAGGTCGTGAGCATTTCGGGCATCAGTACCCGCTGGATATAATCCAGTGCCCATTTGCGGTCACGTGGTCCCAAGGCTTCGGCAATGAAGTTGCCGAATGCCAAGCTCATCGAGAAGCCTGGCTCTTGTCCAACTTTCCCCCATGTGGTATCGGCGTAATCTGCCATGCGCTGGTTGAGCTTGTTGATGAAGGGGTTGCGGTAATCGCCGGGGCCGCCAAAGTCACGGGCATTGTCTTGCACGTGGTCGGCAATTTTCAGCGCAAAGGTCGTGACGAGGGCTGCGCGGTCTTCATCACTCAGCACATCGTGAGCAATGCGGTCGAGGACGTGAATCATGAATGCCATGATTTCTTCCATGATCATCACGCGCTGCATCTGGGTATCGGTCTGGAAATTCTCGTTTTCAATTTCCAATAGCGTCTTCATACCAATTTTCCAGGCATTGAAGGCGAGGACACTGACGGTTTCTTCTAATGAAACGTCACGTTCCTGTTTGTTCCATTTGGTGTTCAGGCGAATGCGCACGGGATTTCCTCTCTCAAAGCTAAAACAGTGCGGCATTATAGTGGCAGGGGATGCGGGAATGCGAATTATCGGGAGAACCTTGGTATTATCCGGTAAAACGCACGAGGTAGGTTTATGCACACACCGTATCAAGATCTGATCCAAACCATCCAACGCAATTGCCACATCGCCGATGCCCGCCACGCGGGTGATTACACCTTATGCGTATATTTGCTGAAAATGCGCGAATTTTACCGTTGGGAGAAGGGTATCCTCCTCAGCGAAGTCGTGACTAGCGATGATGTAGGTGAATGGCTTACCCAACGTGAAGCGGTGTGGGATGCGCTGGATGAGCAAGATTACGCCCCGTTACCGCTTAATGGCAGTGGTGAACAGGATCCCTTTGCCAATGAAGCCATCAATGCGGCGTTGAATAGTGCAGGCTTGGTTTACAGTGCAGGCTACGGTCGCCGTTGCCGTCCGCTGTTTTTCTTGGCGGAATTGGAGCAAGTTATTCAGCAGGACGATTACACTATTTTGGTTGCCGGTCACGAATTAGCGCGTGATGTCGAAGCCCCGCCCGCGATGAACCAAGGCAAACAGGTATTCATCCGCCGCGAATCCTTACGCCGCATGGTGTGGGAAAAAGTCGACGAATGGCGTTGGAGTGGCTTGGATAACCCAATGGGGCGTGCCTTGGCTTGCTACGATTTTGACGCGGATATGGAAGCAGCCTTGGATGAGCTGGCAGCCGCCGAAACTCAAACGGTGGTGGCGCACGAAATTGGCGAGGTGAAAGCCGGTCAGGTGTTGGGGGACGCCGAGTGGCAAGCGATGCTGTTTGCGTTGCCACCGTCGCACGCTGACATTATGTTGCGGGCGGTGCGCGATTTGCTGGCGGATTGTTTGCATACCTTGCCGGACTTGCTGGCGCGGCGGAATGCCGCTTCTATCCATTTCTATTTTGGCAATCTGTCAGCAATGCGTAAGAAACTAGCGCCGGCTTTGGTGGCGGCATACCAGCATTGGCACGAAACGGGCGATGCGGGAAACATTACAGCTTATGCGGTTTGGGGACGCGAGTATTGGACACATATCGGGCGCGAAGCCTTGGCGTTATTCCAAGCCAAAGGCGTCGCCGCTTTGCCAGAGATTGAGGGGATGATTTTAGAAGCCGAGTGCTAACGAAATGGCGGGAAATCCCCAAAAAACGGATCAAAATCCGGTTTTGGAATCCGATAGCTTTTTAGCCAAGCCTTGAGCTGTTTCACATCCTGAAATAGCCGTAGATCCCGTTGGATGCGCATAATCCCATCCTGCATGGTGCGCACATCTTCCTTAATCATCATCACCAAACGTTTGGGCGACAGTGGTTCAAACGGTGCAAGGCGCAACATCATGCGGATTTGGTTTTCCTTGAGAAAGACTTCTTCCTGCAATTCGCGTAGCTGGTCGCTGAGGATTTTGTTGTAATGCTTGAGGCGGTCAGCCGCGATATTGTTGAGCTTGGTCTGGTCGATTTGCTCAACCGCGAGTTGTAATTCCAGCAGTTTCAGCAAATCTTTATTAGCGTAAGCGACCGTCACTTGCTGCATCAATTCGGTTTTGCGTTCGCGTTCTACGGGGTCTGGTTCGCGGTCAGGGTGTAAGGCGCTGGTGAGTTGGCGGTAAACAGCTTGGATGGATTTGCTGACATTAGCGGCTTCTTCTGCCTCTTTTGCTTCTTTGGCGAGTTGTTTGGCGGTTTTTTTGCGTGGCGGGCGGGGTGGTGCTGCGGCTTCTGCCTGTTCCTGCTGCTGTTGGAATTTGGCAAATAAACGTTCAGCACTGGCTTCGGGTTCGTTAGGGTCGAAGTCGCCATCCTCGATGGTAATACCTAGCTCGCGTTCCATCATCTGCTTGAGGAAATCCGCTGCCATGTTCTGCTCTTCTAGTGCCTCGGCATCGTAATCACCGCCGCTGTATTTGTTGTACAGGGTTTTTAGCTCATCACTGTCATCGCTTTGCAGTAAGTCTTCGCACGTATCGGTAATTAGGTGGCTAAGCTTTTCTTGCTGGTTAGCGGTGAATTTGTGGCTGGTGAACTGCTGGTCGAGTAGCTTGATCATTGCCAATTGCTGTTCTTCTAAAGTCTTTTTCAGCGGTTCTAGCTTGGTGACGGCATCTTGTTGGCAGCGCTCGAAAGTTTCTTGCCATTCCGCCAGCAATTTCTTTTGTGCGTCGATCTTTTTGATCAGGTTGTTGAATTGCTTTTGCGCGGGGGAGAGCGGCGCTTGGCTAGGTGCGGTTTTGATATGAACAACTTTTTTCGCGGGCATAAGGGCTTCCTGACTGTGTCTTGCCGTGAGTGTGGCATTAAATACGCCTTCACTCCAGTGGAAAATGAACTGACATCGGGAGTCTATACTGAGTATGGCAGGTGCGGGCAGAGTCGCGTAAAGTTTGGGGATGGTTTCCAAGTGTACGGATGGGTTGTGTTATGCGTGAATTAGTACCGAATTCATTTATTTTTGAACAGCACGATGCGTTGCCGGGGTTTTTGTGCGACAACATGGTGGCGCGTTTCGAGCAGAATCGGGTGGATCAATACGCAGGGCGTATTGGTCAGGATATGGGCAGTAACCAAAGTGTGAAAAAAACCACCGATATTTTCGTCAGCGGCGATGACAAGCCGCATTGGAAAGATGTGGATAATAATTTGCACCGTTCGCTGACGTTGGCGTTGCGGGAGTTCCGCGAAATGTTTCCGTATTTCAAAGGCCCGTTTAAAGACATGGGTTATAACTTGCAACGTTATCAGCCGGGCGAGTATTACCACTGGCACATTGACGGCGGCAGTCATCAGTTTGCGATGCGTCAATTGGTGGCGTTATGGTATTTGAATGATGTGCCGGTGGAGGCGGGTGGTTCCACGGATTTTTTGTTTCAAAACCTCAGTGTGCAGCCAGAGAAAGGCAAGTTGGTGTTATTTCCACCATTTTGGACGCACGAACACCGTGCAGGTGTGGTGAACGCTGGGGCGAAATACATTGCCACGACTTGGGTGATTTTTGCGTAATTGACGACTTTTGCATTAGATCAATGCTTCATGATTTATATCAATTTGCAGCGCTGGATATTGCCTAGAATGGGCACATGAAAACTGTAACCACCCTGATATTCCTGCTATTTGTTAGTACTTCTGCTGCTGCGGCTGAGCCAGAGGGTGTCCCGCCACCGCCGGAGGCGTACTGTAAATGGGAGATGACCAATTATTCCATTCCATCTTCCCTGTGTGGGCTGAAAGGTGAGGCTTCGCGTGGCGAAAAGCTCGTCTTGGATGCCGCCAAGGGGAATTGTCTTGCCTGTCACGAATTGCCCATTAAAGCTGTGGAAGCCTATGGCACGATTGCCCCACCATTGTCGGGTATTGCCAACCGGCTGTCGGAAGCGCAATTACGGCTACGGGTGGTGGATTCGCGCCATCTCAACCCCAATTCGATTATGCCGGGTTTTTACCGTGATCCCAGCTTGATTAATCGCCCCGGCAAAGGCTACGAAGGTCGGACATTCCTTGCCGCGCAGGATGTGGAAGATATTATCGCTTACTTGGGGACACTGAAATGAAAGACTACCTCGTCCTCAGCTTGCTGATTACCGCTGGGATGGCATGGGCAGATGCCCCCAATCCTGCTAAGTCCGGTTACGAATTCGTCAAAGATGAAACCTGTGCCATGCAGGACGAC
>CAYQTB010000047.1:5889-20492 GCA_964420315.1 uncultured Thiothrix sp.
CGTACTTGCGGCATCCGCTTGAGGATGTAAGCGGCCATTAGTGTGCCGCTTTTTTGGTTGCCGTTGGAAAGTGCCGTCAGAATTTTATCCGCTACAATTTGGCAGCGTTGTTCCTGATCGGGGTTGTCTACCCATTTGCGGCTCATTTGATAGCCTTTGCTCATGTCCTGATCCAACTGGGCAAAAAAATCTTCGCCTTCTGCCAGCATAAAATCCGGTACGTCAATATCGCGTGTGGTGTCGTTGATTTGTATCCGTAATTGCATCACTCTTTACCCTATGCTTCTGTCTGGTGGGCAGATTACCCGATTCCGGCTTTGAAAGGAAATGCCATGCTCTTACTGATTAAAAATGTACTTGATTCCCAACGCCTGAAAGAAGTTCAGGAGCTGTTAGCCACGGGTGAATTTGTCGATGGGCGTTTTTCTGCTGGGATGGAAGCCGCGAAAGTTAAGTATAATCAAGAGCTTTCCCCGAATAGCCCGTTGCATCGGCGTTTGAATGCAATGGTGATGTCGCCGTTGGTGCAACACCCGGAATATCAGGCAGCGGTGATGCCACTACGAGTTGCCACGGCGTTTTATGCGCGTTATTTGCCGGGAATGACGTATGGCTTTCATGTGGATGATCCGGTCATGGGTCCCCTGTCGGGGCGTTACCGTACCGATGTGTCCACGACGGTGTTTCTTAATGATGATTATGATGGTGGAGAAATCGTCATCCGTACCGCTTATGGGGAAGAAAAAATACGCGGGGAAGCGGGTGATGCGGTGGTGTATGATTCTGGCAGTTGGCATAAAGTCGCGGAAGTGACCAAGGGTATCCGTTCAGTGGCGGTGACATGGGCGCAAAGTTTGGTGAAAGACCCGCAGCAACGCGAGTTGCTCTACCAATTAGCCAAAGCCCGTGAAGGCATCATTGCAAAGTTACCTCTGTCCGAAGAGGCTGCCAGCGTCAGTACCGTGCATATTAATTTGCTACGGATGTGGAGCGAAGTGTAGTTACTCATGTAAGTTCACCACTAAGCTTAAAATTTCTGTTCTTTATCTGGAATGTAGTTTGCGTCCCCCATTTTTAAATGGCAAAAGGAGAAATAGTGTAGGTGCAACTATTAAGGAGTTTTGCGTGGGGCAACTGGTAATTAAAAAAGCGTCATGGCTAGAAAGTCATGCCAAGCAGCTTGTGATCTGGGGACCGATTGCCGCCGCACAAGCCAGTACCTTGGTTGGTTTAGGTTATTTTTATCAACGTCTTAATGCGTTGGAAACCAATGAGACACCGCAGCAGTCGCCATCCGTCTTGGCAGTCAGTACTTTGCAAGATGTGAAGCCGCCCACGCTGGTGCGAACCAGTCGTATCCCTCTACCGCCACCACCTGCTGCGCCAGCCGCTGTTGGCATCCCCGTTGCAATGCATAGCCCAGCCGTGATTAACTTTATGCGTGTGGGGCAAGATTTTTCTGCGGTAACAGCAGCCAAGCCGGTTGCTGTAACGAAAAGTGTGACGAAAAAAGCAGCGCCGGTAGCCAAGCCAGTGGTGAAACCGGTTGCCGTTGTTAAACCCAGCGATGCTGAGCTAGTGGCACAAGCTAACCGTGCCGAAATTATCAGTAAACCGGAAGTGAGTGAGATTAGCTTTGAGGTTGTACCGAGTGTTCCGGTAGATGTTGCAGTTGCAGGTAAGGGTGTTATTGATCCAGTGGTGATTCCTGAGGAAATGCCGCGTGGCAAGCCATTGCCTGTTGGTATTGTCGCATGGGTTTATTTGGGTGAGTTGCGTGAACAAGGCTGGCATGGGCAGCGTTTGCACATCGCGTCAGATAGTGGTTTGCCTACTGTAGGTGAGCAATACCGTACTCAAAAAATCCACGGTATTTATGATCAGCCTTATGGCAATCGCTCGATGGGCGGTTTCCAAAAGGGTGATGTGGTCAAGATTTTAGACGTGCGCCATGAGGCGAATTGGGGTGTCTGGGCTAAGGTGCGCAAAATGAGTGCGGTGGGGAAACCGGGATGTGTAACGTGTACTCAGTAAAAGCATTAAGCTATCGTGGGCATTAAAAAAGCCGCTATGTAGCGGCTCTTTACGCATCCGAAGCTTTGCAGCTTACTTCCAGAAATTCGCTTCTTTGGAGGCAATTTCACGGACTTCGTTAGTCAGTTCCTGATAACGCTCACGGTAAGCTTTCCACTCACCGACGTAGTACTCTTCTGCGTTGAATTGACCAGATTGTTCATATGCGATGAATTTCTTCTGCATTTCCAGCATTTCGCTAATCAGCTCTTGCTTAGTGCTCATGTTCGATGCCTCTTCAAATTTAACCAAATCCTACAAAGCAGGATAAACGGATTCAGGTGAAGGGGGGAATACCCCCTTTCGGGTAGAAATCAATAGCCGCCTTTGCGGTTAGTGGCTGGCAGACCTGCGACTTTCAGACCTTGCTTGCTCGGTGCGCGAGGGAACAGGGTGTACAGGTCTTTACTGGAAAGCTTTTTGTCGCCCCACTGATCAGCCATTGCTTTTTGGATAATACGTTCCATTGGCTGTGTGCCGCCGTTGTTGATGTACTGGTCGCGCAGGTAGTTAATGACATCCCAGTGACGCTCAGTCAACTCGCCAATGCCTTCTTCGGCAGCAATAACTTTAGCAACTTCTTCGTTCCAATCGTTCAGATCTACTAGGTAGCCTGCTTCAGTGGTTTCGATGGTTTTGCCATTTACTTCGTAAGCCATGTTTAATTCCTCATGCAAAAGTGAATGTTGCCATTCGATGAAATTCTTGACCGCGAAATTATATGAGAAAGCAGTAAAACGCCCATTCCTCAAAAGGGATACGCTATTCTCGCTCCCTTCTACCCTTGAAGGAGAGGGGTAAGGGGATGAGGAGTTCTTTACTCGGTAGGCTTCAACGTTTTGATGCCCTTGTGAGGCATAAACAGCCCGCAACCGAGTTTGCGCCCCTCACCCAGCCCGTATTGCTGTAAGCGGATTGATGGTTCATTGTCCAAGTCCGCAATCATAAGGTGACGGGTATGCAATGCACCTGTCGGAGTGAATAAGGTGTGACTCTTACCACACAGCATTTTTTTTACCTTGAAATCAGCGACCTGTTTTACTTCTGCCGCCATGCGTTGCAGAAAGCTGTTTTCGTCTTCTGCTGCGTCAGAGAGCACGTAGCGGGCAAACACCACCGAGGTGTGTATGAACGGTTTTTCCTTCATGTCTCGCAAGCCGATAGCATAGCCATTCACATCCAGCGTTGTGCCGGAGAGCGTCTTGGTCTCAGGGATGCGGGCTTTGGGAATGCGTAAAAATAGCCGTGTGCGCCGTGAAGGTAGTAGGCATTGATTAGCCGCATCATCGGGGCGTTCCCAGCCATTGCCACTTTCGGCAACGTGAATGGGGTGGACACCTGCGACGCTTTCACCGGCAAACCAAGGCAGTGCGCGTTGGACGGCTTGCGCCAAATCCCACGCATGATCCAGCGGCAATTGTTTGCAGTCGATGGCGAAACTAACATCCAGCACCTCATCGGGTGCTTGATAGGGGAGGGTTTTATCCTCGTCTTCCTGCCAAAACATCGTGTTTACCTCGCCGACGAAAACGTGATTTCCAACTGGTCGTACCAGTCTTCTGGGCGATCTTTGTAGCCGGGTGGCTCAATGTCAATCTGGAAGAAAATCGCGCCAGTTTCTAAGGTGCGTTGCTGCACGATTTGTTTCAGCTCCTCGAAGTTGCTGATGTTGTGACCGTCTACCATTAAAATCTGACTTAAACTGAGCATATCATCTCCTTAGGTTTTGCCACCCGATCAAAATAACGCCCACGGTAGAGCAGGCGCGTTTGTGCCGGGTCTTCACTGTCTCTAAATGCGGTGCGGCAGTGCAGCACGTTATTGCACAACAAGCCTTCGCCTGCCTGCAATGTGTACCTTATTTTGTAAGGTGAGTCCTGTTGCCATAAATTCAATAGGAAATCGGTAGCTTCCCGTGTCAGCGGGTCATCGCGCCAGATCACATTGCGCTGGCGGGCGGAATAACGCATGTGCAAATGTCCTGCCGCAGTGACGCTAAACACGGGGCCAGATTGTTCGGGGCGAATGATTTCCCCATTCAAGACATTGGCAGGAATGGTGAACGCATTCGGGTGCATCAGGGCGTGAATGTAATCAGGGTTGGCATCGTGTAATAAGATGTAGGCAATTTCATGATCCATCAACCAGCTTTCTCCGCCTTCGAGTGCGGGTTGAGCGCAATGTAACAACATACCGTGAATTTGCTCTTCTGGCTGGTTGTAGTAACCGTCGGTATGCCAACTTAGCGGTTTGTTAGTGTAAGGAATGTAATCATGTTGCCCAGCGTGCGAGGTCACGTGCAAGGAGGTGAGACTGTCTTCATCAGCGCATAGGTTGTTATCCAGCCTAAACAAACCGACTTTGTGTCCTAAACGATGGACATGACGTTTGCTGCGCAGGTCACCTTGAGCAAAGCGATACAGCGCAAGATTGTGCTCGCTGCAAATGTATTGGAGTCGCGCTATTTCGAGCTCACTGGGATTTTCGGGGTCTGCAATTGTGGTAAGCAATGCTTCTGGTGCTAATGGGTAAGCCGATAGTTTTTTGTTACGCCAAGTTTTATAAACATTCAGGTCATTGAAGTTAAAAGGATAGTGTTGCATTTTCTAGACCTCGATAAAGACCGATAATTACTATAGCTATTTGCAATATTAAAAAATCCGAATATGCTATTGTATCGCTGCTAGTGGACTATTTTTGATTATGTTGAATGCCTATCCCCTTGGGGATACTGCATGGATTCAAGCAACACCCCATGGGTGAGATTCTATGGCAGGAGCATGACGCATACACTTAGCTCACTCGCAAATAGCAGCGAACACAGTTATGTGACCCGTTTTTGATTTGATATTTCCCTTGGCTTTTGATTTTGTAGAGCAGGTCAAGAGAAGTCGCCATTGCAATCGTTTTACTGAGGAGGCAGGTTATGGCAACAAACAATTATCCAACGCCGATGCTGGATGTGCTGGAAGAAGGCCCATGGCCTAGCTTTATCACTGGTTTCAAGAAACTGCGCGATGAGCATCCAGATGAACGCATCCGCAATGTAATCAATGGTCTGATGGGTCAGTTGGAGCATTCTTACGAAACCAAAATGGGCTACTGGAAAGGCGGTACCATTTCTGTATTCGGTTATGGTGGCGGTATTATTCCGCGTTTCTCTGAAGTCGGTCACATGTTCCCAGAGTCCAAAGAATTCCATACTCTGCGTGTGCAGCCGCCTGCAGGTAACTACTATACCACTGCTATGTTGCGCCAATTGGCTGATAGCTGGGAGAAGTGGGGTTCAGGCTTGCAAACCTTCCACGGTCAAACCGGCAACATCATGTTCATCGGTGCGAATAGCGTTAACTTCCAACACTTCTTTGATGAAATCAACGAATACGGTTGGGATTTGGGTGGTGCAGGTCCTTGTGTGCGTACTGGTATGTCTTGCGTCGGCGCTGCGCGTTGCGAAATGTCCAACTGTAACGAGCACGCGATTCATCGCCGTCTGCTGAACAACTTCACGGATGACGTGCATCGCCCGGCTCTGCCTTATAAGTTCAAGTTCAAAATTTCTGGTTGCCCGAACGACTGCCAGAACGCTATTGAACGTGCTGACTTCGCCGTTATCGGTACTTGGCGTGATGCAATGAAAGTCAACCAAGAAGCCGTTAAAGAAATGATCATGAAAAAAGCTAAGGAAATTGGCAAAGAAGGTGATCGTTCTGCGGGACGTCAATACATGTTCGACAACGTGATCAGTCGCTGTCCAACACAAGCCATCAAGTTGAACGATGATGACACCATCACTGTTGACAACAGCAACTGTGTGCGTTGTATGCACTGCCTGAACGTTATGCCAAAAGCGCTGCAAGTGGGTGATGATAAAGGCGTGACTATCCTGATTGGTGGGAAGCGTACCCTGAAAATCGGTGACTTGATGGGTACGGTTGTTATTCCTTTCATGAAGCTGGATACGGAAGAAGATTATGAGCGCATCGTTGAATTGGCGGCTTCTATCATCGACTTCTGGGCTGAGAATGGTCTGGAACATGAGCGTTGCGGCGAAATGATCGAACGTATTGGTCTGGTGAACTTCCTCGAAGGCATCGGTATCGACCCGGATCCAAACATGATCAAACAGCCGCGTAATGTTTCTTACGTGCGTACTGATGGTTGGGACGAAGCGGCTGAAGCTTGGTTCAACCGCAAACGCGAAGAAAAAATGGCGGCTGCGGCTTAATACCGAGCACTGTGTAATGGCGGTAAAACATTTTGCCGCCGTTACCCCACATGATTGAAAAATTTTTAGTTTACTCTGACGGAGGCTTCGCAATGGCCGCACCAGAAATGCGCGATCCTATTGAGTCTGGATGCCCGGATGGTTTCCAGTACATGCACCCTGTTATGCGCCGCAACTACGGTTTGTGGGCATATCATGAAGACCCACGCCCAGGCGTTTTGGTTCACGTTTCCAAAACTGGCGAAAAGATTTGGACAGTTCGTGCCGGTACTCAACGTATCCTCGACGTGTTCACGCTGCGCAAGTTGATGGATATAGGTGATACTTATGGTGATGGTTATGTTCATTTCACCATTCGTTCCAATATCGAATTCCAAATTGCTGATGGCGACAAAGTAGAGCCACTGGTGAAGGCATTAGAAGACGCAGGTTTCCCAGTCGGTGGTACGCGTAACTCTGTTACTTCGTTGTCTCATACCCAGGGTTGGTTGCACTGTGACATTCCGGGTACTGACGCATCCGGTGTGGTTAAGTCCATGATGGATGAGTTGCTGCCTGAGTTTAAAGCGTGGAACATGCCAAACCGCGTGCATATCACCACGTCTTGCTGCCAGATCAACTGCGGCGGTCAAGGTGATATCGCGATCAACGTGCAACACGTTAAACCACCAAAAATCAACCATGCGTTGGTTGGCAATGTGTGTGAACGTCCTTCCGTTGTCGCACGTTGCCCAGTTGCAGCGATTCGCCCTGCAATGGTTGACGGCAAGCCTTCCTTGGAAGTCGATGAGAAGAAATGCATTTGCTGCGGTGCTTGCTACCCGCCATGCCCGCCTATGCAAATCAACGATCACCAGTACACGCAGTTGGCTATCTGGATCGGTGGTAACCACTCCAATGCGCGTGGTAAGCCTACGTTCCAACGTTTGGTGGCAGCGGGCATCCCGAACAACCCACCACGCTGGCCTGAAGCGACAGCAATCGTTAAGAAAATCTTGGCTTGCTACAAAGAAGGTGCCAAAGATTGGGAACGTATCAACGAATGGGTTGAGCGTATCGGTTGGCCGCGTTTCTTTGAAGTCACTGGTTTGCCATTCACCAAGTATCACATCGACAACTGGCGTGGTGCGCGTGCGAACCTGAATTCTTCAACGCACATCCGCTTCTGATCGACAACGGTACGAGGAATAGTACGGAATGAAATACACAATCATGGTTAACGAAGGTCCTTATCAGCATCAGTCTGCTGATACTGCCTTGCAGTTCGCCCGTGCCGCGCTGGAGAAGGGACACGAGATTTTCCGTGTGTTCTTCTACCACGACGGCGTAAACAACGGCACACGCCTTAGTGTGCCACCGGCTGATGACCGTCTGGTTCAAAAGTCTTGGTCAGAATTGGCTGAAAAGCACGGCTTGGATTTGGTTATCTGTATTGCAGCGGCACAACGCCGTGGCTTGATGGATGCCGATGAAGCCAAACGTCAAGGTCTGGACGCTAATAACATTGCCCCCGGTTTCCGTATTTCGGGCTTGGGTCAGTTGGTTGAAGGCGGTATCCAGTCTGATCGTTTAGTCGTGTTTGGCGATTAAGGAGCTGATAAAGATGTCTACAAAGAATTTTCTGTTTGTAAACCGCAAAGCTCCTTACGGCACGGTCTACGCACTGGAAGCCTTGGAAGTTGTGTTGATTTCCGCTGCATTTGAGCAAAACGTTAGTTTGGCATTCATCGACGATGGTGTTTACCAAATTACCAAAGGTCAAAACAGCAAAGAAACCGGCATGAAAAACTTCTCGCCGACGTTTCGTGCTTTAGGTGATTACGACATTACCAAGTTGTATGTTTCCACCGAGTCTTTGGCAGAGCGTGGGTTGACGGTTGATGACCTGATGGAACTCACCTACGAAGATGCTGACGACGATTACGCTGAAAAGCCGTCTATCATTTTGGTCAACCGCGAGGAAATGGCTGTCATGATGGCTGAGCAAGACGTGATTTTGAGCTTCTAACGGAGGATTTGCGCATGGCTATGTTACATATTGTCAATAAGTCCCCGTTTGAACGTGTGGCTTTTGAAAGCTGCTTGGCTCATGCCAGGGCAGGTGATTCTATCCTGATGATTGAAGATGCCGTGGTGGGCGCAGTCGATGGATCAAGCTTTTCTGGTAAGGTAAAGGCTGCAATGTCGGATAAAACCGTGTACGTGTTGGGTGCAGACTTGGCGGCACGCGGTTTGGAAGGCAAGGCAATAGAAGGGATTGTGAGCGTTGATTACGCAGGTTTTGTTGACCTGACGGCAAATAACGACAACACCCAAAGCTGGCTGTAAGTTTTAACATTTTTTGACAGGAGGCCACACAATGGCATCAATTAACGTTGGCGGTAAAGACATTCCGTTAGATGAGGAAGGCTATCTGGAAAACCTGAGTGACTGGACTCCAGAAGTAGCAGAAGTTTTGGCTAGCAGCGAAGACGTAACCTTAACTTCTGAACACTGGGAAATCCTGAACTTCCTGCGTGAATACTATGAAGAGTACCAAATCGCTCCAGCGGTTCGCGTTCTGACTAAAGCAGTCGGTAAGCGTTTGGGTGCTGACAAAGGTAACTCCAAGTATCTGTACAGCCTATTCCCATACGGTCCTGGCAAGCAAGCGTGTAAATACGGCGGTCTGCCTAAGCCAACTGGTTGCGTATAATGATACGTCGCTAGACACGAAGATTGCTCCGGTTCGCCGGAGCCTCTTCTCAAGCCCTGTTGTTGACAGGTTTTCAGAAGAGAGACTAATGACTTCAGGAGTACGCAGTGACATTCGTAAGTATCCTTTACGGACTGTTGTTTTGGGCGGCAACGTTGATTTTGATTGGCGGCGTGGCTGTAAAAATCCGTCAATACTGGAACACCCCAGCCCCGTTGAAGATTCCAACCACGCCCGCACCAGTGACGCAGGGCGGTGTTGTCTGGCGCATGTTCCGTGAAGTGGTGTTTTTCCAGAGTTTGTTCCGTTCCAACAAAACCTTGTGGTTGTTTGCGTTCCTGTTCCACATCTCCTTGTGGTTGGTATTGATTCGCCATACCCGTTATTTCATGGAAATGGGGGCAGTGCTAACGTTTTTGCAACCGTTTGGGAAGTATGCCGGTTTCACGATGGTGTTGGGTTTGGTAGGTTTGTGGGCACGTCGCTTCCTTGTGGATCGTGTGCGGTATATTTCCGCACCTTCTGATCATTTGATGTTAGCACTGCTGATTGCCATTGGTGGTAGCGGTTTAATGATGACGTTTGTAACCCACACGGATGTCACTCAGGTTAAGGTATTTTTCGGTGGTTTATTGACCTTTGGTTTCTTTGGTGATGCGGGTCTGCCAGCCGATCCGATTGTATTGGTGCATTTATTGTTAGTGGCGTTGCTAATGATCATTTTTCCGATCAGCAAATTGTTACACGCACCGGGTGTGTTTTTCAGCCCGACTCGTAACCAGGTGGATAACCCGCGTGAGAAACGCCATGTATCCGGCTGGGCATTGGAATTGGAACGTCAGGGTAAAAATTACCTCGACGAACTGAAGAAATAAGAGGTAAGTACCGTGGCTGATTACGAAGTTCCAAAATTGACGGGTGAAGGGTATTGCGAGATTCCCGCAGTACGCGAAGGCGTAATGGAGAGCAAAGGGCCTTTCATCGCTAAACCGGATTTTCAGAAAGCACTGCATTTTCCAGACGATTTTGCCGAAATTGGTGAGTTAGTGCCCAACTGGAAAGAGCGTGCATTGGAAAAAATGGCTGACCTGAAAGGTCGTTACCGCTCGCTGCAAGTGTTCTTAGATATTTGCGTCAAGTGTGGTGCTTGTACCGACAAGTGTCATTACTTCATCGGCACATCTGACGCGAAAAATATGCCTGTGGCACGTCAGGACTTGCTGCGTAAAGTTTATCGCCGTTACTTCACGTTTGCGGGTAAATATTTCCCCAAACTGGTTGGTGCAACCGATCTGACTGAAGAAGTATTGGCGGACTGGTATAACTATTATCACCAGTGTTCACAGTGCCGCCGTTGCTCCGTGTTCTGCCCGTATGGGATTGATACGGCTGAAATTTCAATGGCAGCGCGTGAGATTCTTGATCACGTTGGTTACGGTCAAAAGTATTGTAACGAGATTATCGGCAAGGTCTTTAAGATTGGTAATAACCTCGGTCTGCCGGGGCCGGCACTGTTCGACACAGTGGAAGGTTTGGAAGAAGACGTTGAGATGGATACCGGCATTAAAGTCCGTTTCCCGCTCGACGAAGACGGCGCGGAAGTGTTGTTGGTAACGCCATCAGCAGATTTCTTCGCCGAACCGCACATCGACGGTTTGGTTGGTTACGCAAAAGTGTTCCACGAGACTGGCACAACGTGGACGATGAGTACCATTGCGTCAGAAGCGGGTAACTTCGGCATGTTCATCGGTTCTTACGAAACCATGCGCCGCGTTTCCTTGCGGGTTCGTGAAGCTGCCATCAAACATAAGGTTAAGCGCATTGTGTTTGGAGAATGTGGTCACGCTTGGCGTGTGGCGTACAGCTTCCTGAATACCTTGGCGGGACCGTTTGATTTCTTGGATCAGCGTTACCCCGTGCCACAGCACATTCTGGAATTTACTTGGAGTCATCTCCAAGCGGGTAACTTGCAAATCGACAAGACCGAGAATGACGACAAGGTGTTGACCTTCCACGACTCGTGCAACGTGGCGCGTGGTAGCCGCATGGGGGATTACCCTGGTGGGCAGTTCGACATTCCGCGCAATGTTATTCGTGCGGTGTGTAATAACTTCGTGGATATGCCAGCCGATACCATCCATGACGCGACTTTCTGTTGCGGCGGTGGTGGCGGTTTGTTAACCGACGATTTGATGGAAATCCGTGTGAAAGGCATTCAGCCGCGTGCGGAAGCTCTCAAGCATGTGACGACGCACAGCGGTGTGACGCACATGGCAGCGATTTGTGCAATTTGTAAATCACAGTTTACGAAAGTGTTACCGTATTACGGTTTCACGATGGATCAGATTGTTAGTGTTCACCAGTTGGTGAGCAACGCGCTTGTCCTGCAACGGCAAGTATCCGTTCAGGCACGTCCCGATGAAGACGGCGACGACGACTAAATTACGACATTTATCAGGAGATAGGCATGGCAACCGCAGCTCACGACAGCAAGCTTAAAGGTAATGGTCTGACATACCGCCGTTTTAAAGACGGTGATCATGAATGGGACAATATGCACGACAAAATCTTCGTGCAAGATACGTCACATAAATGCCCTACCTATATTCACAAGACTCCGCCTTGCCAAGGTAGCTGCCCATCGGGTGAAGACATCCGTGGTTGGTTGCAAATTGTACGCGGCATCGAGAAGCCACCTGTTGGCATGACCATGCAGGAATACGCTTTCCGTCGTTCTACCAATGCTAACCCGTTCCCGTCCATGATGGGTCGTGTTTGTCCCGCACCTTGCCAAACCGGTTGTAACCGTAACGACGTTGACGATTTCGTCGGGATCAACTCGGTTGAACAATACATTGGCGACAGTGCTATCGCGGCTGGCTTCAAGTTTGATGCACCGGCTGAATTGAGCGGTAAGAAAGTCGCTATCGTCGGTGGTGGACCAGCGGGTATGGCGGCTGCTTATCAATTGCGTCGCATGGGTCATGCGTCTACCGTGTTTGAACGGCACCCTGAACTGGGCGGCATGATGCGCTACGGTATTCCGGGCTATCGTGTACCACGCGACAAGCTGGGTGCAGAAATGCAACGTATCATCGACATGGGTGACATCACCATCAAGTGCAACACTACTGTTGGTAAAGACGTAACCATTGAGCAACTGGAAAGCGATTTCGACGCAATCCTGTGGACGGTTGGTTGTTGGAACGGTCGTGGTCTGTTCGTTGACAAGTTTGCGGAAACGCCAAACTGCGTGTCTGCGGTTGACTTCCTCGAAGCCTATAACAAAGGCACGATGAAATATACCGCACCTCGCGTGGTGTGCGTGGGTGGTGGTGATACTTCCATCGACGTGGTTTCCGTATCACGCCGTATCGGCACATTGGCGAATTACGCAGAAAATCCTGAAGATTCCGCCACTGGTAAATTAGCTCACGGTGATGTCGGCGAGAAAGTACCTGCAACAGTTACCTTGACTACTTTGTTTCCGCTGGATCAAATGACTGCTGCGGAACACGAAGTGCAGGATGCGCTGAAAGAAGGCGTGACTATTTTGACGCAAGTGATGCCAAAAGAGATTGTGTTCGGTGCTGACGGTCGTGCAATTGGTCTGAAAGTGGTCGAGTGCGTGATGAAAGGCAATATGCCACAAGCGTGCGAAGGCGGCAAAGAAACTGTTATCGAAGCTGACATTATCGTGTCTGCTATCGGTCAGTTCGGCAAGTTGGATGGCATTGAAGCCCTGAACAATGGTCGTAATCAGATCAATGCTGATGCACTGTATCAAGTGCCGGGCAAGCCCGGACATTTTGCTGCTGGTGATGCGGTACGTCCGCATTTGTTGACGACTGCGATTGGTCAGGCATCAATCGCGTCTGAAACCATTAACCAGTACTTGCGTGCGGAGGAGCTTAAAAAACGTCCGAAAGTTGATAAGCACCACTTTGATTTGATGGCAAAACTGCAAGAGGCAGGTTTGGAACCAGCAGGTTATGAGTCAAGCCGTGCGGAAGACATGCGCGGTACTTCTGACGCAAATTACGCTGTACATAACTATGATGACCGTTCTAAAAACGTGATTGTGCCATCCAAAGACTTGTTCTTGGGGCATTTCAATACCGTAGCACGTAACCTGCGCACTGAAGACGTACCAACGGCTGAAGAAGTACTGGGTCACTTTGCAGAACGTATGAACCCACTGGCAGAAGCTGATGCGATCAAGGAAGCGGGTCGTTGCATGAGCTGCGGTATGTGCTTCGAGTGCGATAACTGCGTTATTTACTGCCCACAAACGGCCGTTTACCGCGTGCCTAAGAAACAAGCGACACTGGGTCGTTATGTTGCAACCGATTACTCCAAATGTATCGGCTGCCATATCTGCGCAGACGTTTGCCCCACTGGGTACATCGAAATGGGTCTGGGCGAATAAGCGTCCCTTCCATGAGTGCAGGCTCGACAGGAATCAGCATGACTAGCAAGTTTTCTAACATCTTTTGGGCTTCAGTGTTGGCATTAGCCACGCTGTTGTCGGGTTGTGATTCAGCACCAGCAGCGGGGACTAACCTCGAAACAGCTAAGCAAAAAGCTGACCAGTGTGTTGAGCCAACCGACAAAATGCGTAGTGATCACATGAGCCTGTTGGATCACCAGCGTGATGCTACGGTGATTGAAGGTATTCGTACCAAGCAACATAGCTTGAATGAGTGCATCAATTGTCACGTTGCACCGACTAAAGATGACGGTACGCCGTTGCGCTACGGTGATGATCAGCATTTCTGTACCACTTGCCATGCGGCGGTGGGGCAGAAAATTGACTGTTTCCAATGTCATGCTGACCGTCCGGCAGGTGATGAAAATTATCAGCATAAAGTAGGCAGTGTGGATGCGCATCACTTTACCCAAGGTGTTGTCAGTGCTGCTATGCCTACGGCTGCTGAAGTGCAAATGGTGGTTCAACCACAACAAGGAGTTGCACAATGAATCAGAACCGTGTTGATGAATACCGTCGTAATTTTATGACAGCTTTGGGCGGTGTCGCGGCAGTTGCTACGGTTGCACCCGGTTTTGTACTGCAAACGGCGCACGCGGCTGGTGAAGTCGCTGCAAAACCCGCTGATCAAGCTGTCACCAATGCCAAGCGTTGGGGCATGTTGATTGACGTGACCAAGCTTACTGATGGCGGTGCGGCGATGGTCGCTGCGTGTAAAAAAGAACATGGCTGGGGTGATGAACCGCATTCAGACGCTACTCAAAAAGCGCATTGGGTGCGAGTGGTGAAAGTTACGGATAAGCTGACTCAGAACAGTTTCAGTTTGCCAGTCATGTGTCAGCATTGCGAAAAACCACCATGCGTTGATGTTTGCCCAACGGGTGCATCCATGAAACGTGCCGATGGGATTGTACAAGTCAATAAGCACATTTGTATCGGTTGCCGTTACTGCATGATGGCTTGTCCATACAAAGCACGTAGCTTTGTGCATGAGCATTTGGTTGATCAAAAGGCGCATTCACCGCGTGGCATTGGTACGGTTGAATCCTGCAATATGTGCGTACACCGCGTAGATAATGGTCAGTTACCAGCCTGTGTGGAAGCAGCACCGAATGCGG
>CAYQTB010000048.1:0-20165 GCA_964420315.1 uncultured Thiothrix sp.
GGGTGTATTTATTTGAACACCACGTTGACCCGCTCACGGGTGAGCGTTTCATGAGTCAGCGTTACGAATGGGTGCGCGATGGTATTAGTGTTCAAATTGATAATCCTGAGTTACAAAACTTGTCGTTTGATGGTTTGTTTCCGCGCTGGTTTGAAACATTGTCAGAGGGGCGCGCGGTATCAGGTTTGGTAGCGACGTTTCCTGAGACGGAACGCGCCATTCTCGAAGCGCAGGATATTGTGTCGTTAATGGTCGTGCCTGTGAACGTGGAAGGACGTTTTTGGGGCTTTATTGGGTTTGATAACTGCCGTATGGATTACCAATGGGGATTGGAAGATCAGGCAATCCTCACGTCGATGGCGGCATCAGTCGGGGCTGCGGTGATCCGGCATCGCTCGGAGGTGGCGTTGCGGGAAACCAATCTAAAGTTGGTGCAAGCTACTGAACACTCTCTCGCGATGGCGGCGCAAGCGGAAGAAGCCAGTAAAGCCAAGAGCTTGTTTCTCGCCAAGATGAGTCACGAAATCCGCACTCCCATGAATGCGATTATTGGCATGAGCCATTTGGCATTGGGCAGTGATTTGAACCAGCGGCAGCACGATTACGTGGTTAAAATACAGCACGCGGCACAATCATTGTTACGCATCATCAACGACATCCTCGACTTTTCCAAAATCGAAGCGGGCAAATTAACGCTGGAAATGACCCCTTTCCGTTTGGAAGACGTGGTGAGTAATGCGCTAAGTTTGCAGCGTCAACAAGCGCTGGAAAAAGGCGTTGCGTTGTTATTCGAGCTGCGTAGCCCGCATTTAGAGGGGGAGCAGGGCTTTTTCTTGGGTGATCCGTTACGTTTGGAGCAAATACTTACCAATCTTTTGACCAATGGCGTGAAATTTACCAGCCAAGGGCATGTGGCGTTGTACATTGATGAATTGGAACGCGGCGCAAGCAGCAGCCGTTTACGCTTTTGCATCGAAGATACCGGCATCGGCATGGATAGTGTGGTGGTGAATGGTTTGTTTCAGGAATTTTCGCAGGCGGACGATTCGACCACGCGCCGTTACGGTGGCACGGGCTTGGGTTTGAGCATTGTCAAACGCTTACTGGATTTAATGGGCGGTGAGGTCACGGTGAGTAGTAAACCGGGGTGGGGTTCGCGTTTCACCGTCACGCTTACCTTGTCACATGCGTTATCGCCTGCGGTTAGCCAAACACATGCGCCAGAAGCCACACCTCCGGTTGTTGCGCTGCCGCTACGGGATAAGCGTATCTTGGTGGTGGAAGATAACCCGATTAACCAGTTGATTGCTTATGAAATCCTCACGCAATACGGGGCGATAGTGGAGTGTGCGGATAACGGTCGAGAGGGTGTGGACAAAATCTTTGCCAGCGCATCACTCGCGTATGACTTGGTATTGATGGATATTCAAATGCCGCTAATGGATGGCTACGAAGCCGCCCGCATGGTGCGTACTGATGCTCGTTACGCTGCCATGCCGATTATCGCGCTGACGGCAAATGCCATGCACGAAGAAAGAGAACGTTGTTTGGCAGTGGGGATGAATGCGCATGTGGCGAAACCGTTTGAACCCAATGCGTTATTGGGGACGCTCATGAGATTAATCGAATAAATCGAACGTAACATTAGAAACAATCCACTGTAAAATTCATCAGTGATTCCTTATACTGCGCCCATTCTAATCAGTTTTATAGATTGTCAACTAATTGTTAAATTGTTTTTTCTCAAAAGGAGATTCCCATGTTTGAAAACAAAGAAGGTCAGCGTATTCCTAGCGTGACATTCCGCACTCGTCAAAACCACGAGTGGGTTGATGTATCCAGTGATGCATTGTTTGCGGGCAAGACCGTGATCGTGTTCTCACTGCCGGGGGCATTCACCCCGACTTGTTCTTCTACGCACGTACCGCGTTACAACCAGTTGGCTGATACCTTCAAGCAACATGGCGTTGATGAAATCGTTTGCATGTCCGTTAACGACACGTTCGTGATGAACGAGTGGAAAGTTGACCAGAAAGCCGACAAAATCACCTTCATTCCAGACGGCAATGGCGACTTTACCAACGGCATGGGTTTGCTGGTTGACAAAAACGACCTCGGTTTCGGCAAGCGTTCATGGCGTTATTCCATGCTGGTGAAAGACGGCGTGGTGGAAAAAATGTTCGTTGAACCCAACAAGCCGGGCGACCCGTTTGAAGTGTCCGACGCGGATACCATGCTGGCTTACATTGCCCCGAATGCCAAAGCACCACTGGATGTTACCGTATTCACCCGCCAAGGTTGCCCCTTCTGTGCGAAAGCCAAAGGCATGTTGCACGACGCAGAAATTGACTTTGACGAATTGGAATTGAACCGTGATTATACCAACCGCAGCTTGCGTGCTATCGCCGGTGTGGATATGGTTCCGCAAGTGTTCATCAACGGTGAACTGATTGGCGGTTCGGATAAATTGGAAGCGTGGTTGAGCGCACGTTAATCAGGAGCAAAGCATGAGCCAACATTACGATTTAATCGCCATCGGCGCAGGCAGCGGTGGTTTGTCAGTGGTCGAAAAGGCTGCGAAACATGGCGCGAAGTGCGCAGTCGTGGAAGTCAATGATGACCTCGGCGGTACGTGCGTCAACCGGGGTTGTGTCCCCAAAAAAGTGATGTGGTTTGCCGCGAACTTGGCTCATGCCCAGCACGACGCACAGGATTACGGTTTCGCCACCGTCCCCGGCAAGCTCGATTGGGGCAAGCTGGTCAACAAGCGCGACAATATGATCGGCGGCATTACCGATTGGTACATGGATAGCTTTTTGTCCGAAGCGGGTATTGACCTGATCCTAGGGCAAGCGCGTTTTGTCGATGCGCAAACGCTGGAAGTGAACGGCGAAACCTATACCGCTGACCACATTGTAATTGCCACGGGGGGGCGTCCGATTGTGCCAACGGATATTCCGGGGGCAGAACATGGCATTACTTCTGACGGCTTTTTCGAGCTGGACGAGCAACCGATGAAAGTTGCGGTCGTTGGCGGTGGCTACATCGCGCTGGAATTGGCGGGCGTGTTGAATGCACTTGGCTCAGAAACACACATGCTGCACCAAGGTTTCCCCGTGTTGATCGGTTTCGATAGCTTGATGCAGAAAACCTTGCGCACGCAAATGGAACACGACGGCATTGTTTTCAATGACACGGGGAAGATTGCCAGTGTGGAAAAGCAAGCTGACGGCAAACTTACCGTCAACTATGCGGATGGCAGCACGCTGACTGATCTGGATCAGTTGTTGTGGGCGATTGGTCGTAAGACTAATACCGACGACATTGGGCTGGAAAAGATTGGCTTGGAGCTTGCGCCCGGTGGTTTCATTGACGTGAACGACTATCAGGAAACCAGTGTTCCCGGTGTCTATGCCATTGGTGACATTATCAATAAGCGCGGGGTGCAACTGACTCCGGTAGCGATTGCGGCGGGTCGTCGCCTCGGTGATCGTCTGTTCGGTGGTATGAAAGACCGCAAGCTGGATTACAGCTTGATTCCCACGGTGATGTTCACCCATCCGCCGATTGGCACGATTGGCTTGTCGGAAGAAGCGGCACGGGAAAAATACGGTGATGCGGTGAAGGTGTACAGCACCGAATTCACCCCGATGTATTATGCCTTCGTCAAGCACAAAGCCAAAACCGCGATGAAGCTGGTCGTGGTCGGCGAAGAGGAAAAAATCGTCGGTTGCCACGCGATTGGTGTGGGTGTGGATGAAATGATGCAAGGTTTCGCGATTGCTATTCGCATGGGTGCGACTAAGCAAGACTTTGACGACACCATTGCGATTCATCCTGTCAGTGCCGAAGAAATGGTCACGATGAAATAACCTCCGTAGGGGCAGACCTCCGTGTCTGCCTTTTTTACACATTATTTCCGCATCATCCTCTCCCAGACCAAAAATAATCCGTGTACGGTGCATGGAGCTGGCTAAAATACTCCAATCGCATTACTGACAGGGATTTTATGTTGCAGCTAAAACCAACGTTTGTGTGTTTGTGCTTATGTCTGATGGTTGGAGCGACCAAAGTGGCAGTGGCGGAAACCCCTGCTTGGCACAAAGTGGCTTACCAAGTGCCAGCAGGAGCGCCCATCGCCCAATTGGCGCATAAGCATCACGATTTGTTCGCATTTTTTCTGAGCAATGCACTGCATGGTGAGGGCAAAGCCACCTTTTTGCAAGTGAGCGAACAGGTACGCAATAAAATTCAGTGGCGCGACAAGCAGGGGGACAATGCTTATTTGGATGCCTTTATCCGCTCGTATCCGTTTGTGAAAAACGTCGATCTACAGGGAATGCCGGATAGCATTTTGCTGATTGCGTATCTGGAATCGCAGTGGCATGGCAAAAAAGGTAAAAAATCCGCCGATTACGGCTATTGGCAATTGACCCCGGAAGTCTTGAAAGAAATTCAAACGCTGGATTACGTCAGCGATGCCATCAAAACCACGAGCATCAACAAGTTACGCTCAAATGCCAGCTTGAGCACCCAAGCGGCACAAGCACATCTGCACCGTTACCATTTCTATTTTGCGGATGTGGCAGGTTTTGCGGAAAGCGATGCTTGGTTATTGACGTTTACCGCGTATAACTGGGGTTCGGGCAATGCTAAACGTCTGTTGGCAGACATGGAGCGGCGTGGCATAGCGTTGAATTTCGCCACGTTTTACCAAGAACTTTATGCGCGACACCTTCAGCAGCCTGGCGATAGATCCTTGAAGGCGGCGGTGGAATACGTGCCGAGTTTGTGGAATATCGCGCAACTGCTCAAGGATGCGCATTAAGCCGTTTAAGCCGTGTACAGCAAAAACGGTTCACGGGCGGCTTCCCACGCCTGTTCGTCGGGTTGGGTGAGCGCATCCAAATCCGTTGGGGTGGCTTGCAGGTCATCCACCCATTCGCGCAGCAAGGTGGAGCCGTTGATCACGTCAATCGCCAATTTACCGAATTCGTATTCGTAAGGGAAATCCCGCCACAGTGGATAATCGGGGTACAACCGACGGATGGCTTTGAACGCCAGTGCTTGCAGACGCCAAGGGCGGAACGCGGTATGGTCGTAACGCGGTGCTTCGACGTGGATTTGCACCCCCGCACACAGTTTGCCCGCGTGTTTGTGGAAGGTGGGTTCAAACCAACATTCGCGCAAGCGACAGCCGTGTAGCCATTGTGGGGCAAGGGTGTGCATGGTATGAATAATGGCGCGAGCGTTAAGGTCGGGTGCGCCGAACAATTCCAGTGGGCGAGTGGTTCCGCGCCCTTCCGACAGGGTCGTGCCTTCGAGCATCACCGTTCCAGCATAGCACCGAGCCATAGAGAGGTTCGGGGCGTTGGGGCTAGGGTTAATCCATTCCCGTTCACCCACAGGCCAGCCGTAGCCCGGTGCTTGCTTGGGTTGCCAGCCTTCCATGCCGATCACACGGTATTCGAGCGTGAGCCGGAGTTCGCGGATAAACCATAAGCCCAACTCGCCCATCGTTAAGCCGTGCCGCATCGGCATTGCCCCTGCGCCGACGAAACTTTCCCAGCCCGTGCGCAAGGTTAAGCCTTCGACAGGGCGACCGGCGGGGTTGGGGCGATCCAGCACCCAGACCGCTTTGCCGTGTTGTGCGGCAGCTTCCAACACGTAACGCAAGGTGGTGATAAAGGTGTAAATACGGCAACCCAAATCTTGCAAATCCACCAGCAATGCATCGCAGGTATCCATCATCGCCTGCGTCGGGCGGCGCACCTCCCCGTACAAACTGAAAATCGGAATGCCGTGTTGCGGGTCGATGAAATCCGGCGATTCCATCATATTGTCTTGCTTGTCGCCTTTAATGCCGTGTTGCGGGCCAAACGCCGCAGTGAGGTGAATGTCCGGCAACGCGGCGAGTGCATCCAGCGAATGGGTCAAGTCGGCGGTGACGGAGGCAGGGTGCGCGAGCAGGGCAACCCGTTTGCCGTGCAAGGGCGCACGCAGGCTGGCATCGTTTAGAAAGCGGTCAAGGCCAAATTGCATGTACAAATCCGTCATTGTGGTGGAAATCCGGGCGTGTAGCGGGGTGCTGCAACGCCCAGTAGGACTTTTCGCCGCTGGTGGTTTCCAGCACCGCCGTTATCCCCAGTTGCCAAGGCTGTTGGGGGCAATTGTCGGGTAAATCAGCGCTGGCAATCAAGGCTTCCAACACGAATTCATTGCCGCGTACTGCGGTGCTTATCACGGGTGGCTGTTGCGCTTGCCACACCAGCCGTTCCCGGTAAGCCCTGAACGCATACGCCGCCCATTGGCGCGAAGGCGAAAAGTTAAACTCATGATAACGGTTTTCACCCAACACGCGGATGAAGGCTTCCAAGCAGGTGTGTTCCCACAAGCCATCGGTGGCGGTCGAGGCTTGCGGTCGGGGAATGTTGAGGGCGGCGAGTGTGCCGCTGAGGGTGTAGCGCAGGTGCAAGCCGCTATCAATGCGCGTTACCTGCACCTGCAAGGCATCGACCGCAGGGCAGGGCGTGCTGGGGTGGCAATATAGGCGTAGCACGGTGGGCAACTCAGGCGAATTCAAGCGCACCGCCTTTATCCTGATGCATTTTTAGGAAACGCGCGGTGATCATATCCATCGTCGCAATGTGCTGTTGCAACCAAGCGGGCAATTCAGTTTCGAGGTAGTGGCGCAAGGCGGGCAGGTCGCGGGTAGCTTTCCAGTGCGTGAATGCGCTGCTCATGGCGCTGAGGGCGAGGTCGTGTTCGTCTTTGTGTACGGGGTAGGGGCGGAATTCAATGATGAGCATATTGCGGTTTTCTTGCTCGAAATGCGCGGTGGTGTGCTGGAGCAGCGCGTCGAGGTGTGCGTCGATGGTGGCAATATCCGGCGTTGCCTGTGCCAGTAAGGGGTAGAGGGTGTTGAGCATGACTCGCTCTTCTTCGTGAAGTTGCGTCATAGCGGGGATTTCTTGGGGCATGAAGGCATTTTCAGCAATGTGCATGGCAAACCTGTTCCTATTAAAGCGATGGGTGCAAAGTGTGGTGTAGGGGGGCGGGAATTTCAATTATCCTTGTTGGTGGGGCTGGTATGGTGGCGGGGTGTGTTTAGTTGATGCTTTGGCAAGCGGCTAACAGGTTTGCAGTTGTTGCACAAACGGCTGTTCGGCGAGTCGTCGAACGCGAGATTGGTTGTCATAGAATTCACACAATCAGTTACACGCGTAAAAGTGTAGGTTAGTGGGTGTTACTAGACGAGACAAATCGTCGCGTTTGGGCTATAACTCGCCTGCTCTTCGTGAATTGTGTTCCCCTGCAACGCATATGGGCTGATCAGCCTCACGCCGGGAATGCTCTTGAAATCATCAACATTGGTAGTCAGGCTACTATAGCCCTTAGCCGTTCACTAGCAATGTCATGGTTTCTGTTTGTGCGTCATGCACGAGATTTTGATAGGTTTTTTGATCAGATTGCGCGGCAAACCTCGCCCTTCAGGGCGGGGAGGATAGCGTGGTGGCAAGGCGGCTCGATGCCGCAGTAGCCACCTAACAGGCAGATAAACGGTATTGCCAAAAGGGTTCACTCCCCCTATATTCTTACTACCCACCGTTGTAGGCGGTGGGATTCTGGAAGTACCGCAGGATATGCGGGAAGGGTTCTCTCCAAAGTGGGAGTTTGAAAAACCAGAATGTAGCAAAACCCATCGCTCTGGAAACTGAGGTTGTGTAAAAAAATATTTCCCTTCAGGGTTACAACGGACTAAGAGAACCCACCGAAGGGGTGAAGCCTTACCGCTTAGCTCCCGTAGGAATCCCCTCACTTTAGGGAGGGGAGGATGTCAAACTCTTCGGTAATGCGCTGAATATTGTAGATATGCTGAATGCGCTGCATGGCGCGTGAGCCTACCTCCTGCCGCCATACTTGCCCGGCATTCATCCATTCCAGCCAGGCAAAGGCGAGTGCTGAGGGAGTGGTTTCCTGTACCGGTAAACATTGCCCGGTGTTGCCCATGATTTTGGCTACATCACTGACATCGGTGGCGACGCAAGGGATGCCGCACGCCATCGCTTCCGCAACACTTTCGGGGAAACCTTCGCCATAGCTGGAGGTTAGGGTATAGAGATCCAGCGCATTCATGAGGCGGGGAATATCTTTGCGCCCGCCTAGCAGGTGCAGGTTTTGTTGAGCCGGTATTTTATCCAGTACATACTGCAAGTTAGGGTTATTTGCCGTTACCCCGCGTCCCGCCAATATAAAGTGAACCTTTGCTTGGTGTTGTAACAATAAGCGAGCTGCTTCCAGAAATAAGGCATGATTTTTCACTGGATGGTAATGCGCAAACAAACCAATGACGAAAGCATCCTCAGGAATACCCAAACTGTGACGCATACTGTTGCGCTGATAAGCGTTGGGTGAGAACAGTTGGGTGTCAATACCGTTAGGAATGATCAAGTTACGCTGGTTATCGTAACCAATCGCGGTGTGTTGGTCAGCACTCAGGTAGGTGTTGTAAATAATATGTTCAGGGCTGGCAGAGCGTTTGGCGGTGAGTTCGATGACCCAGCGTGTGGTACGTGCTTCTTTATTGAGAGCGGGCAAGCTGTGGTGAATGTTCCATAGCACGGGGTGGCGGTTGCTAAGGGATAAGTTTGCTAGGGATGCGGCTAGATTGCCTTGGTACATCCAGCCTTGGATGATGTCGGGTTCAAGCCTGCGTAATAAGCGCGTCAGTTTGAAAATTTGCCAGCCTGCGGTGATATTGTTGTGCAGATCCAATGAAAAAACATCAATGCCATGCGCTCGGATACGATTGCTGAGTTCGGTTTCACCATCGAGTGAAATGACGACAGGCTCGAAGCGGGTACGGTCGGTATGAGCCATGAGTTTGTATAACATCATGGCTGCGCCATCCGTATTTTCAGTGCTTAAACGGGCAATGGTATGGATGACTCGGATTTTTTGTGTGCTGTATGTCATTAGGCAAACTCTCCCTCATGTGTATGGGCTTAATCCTGTGACAGATTGGCGTAGGCAGGAAGGTTGCGTGGGATAGAAAAGGGTATTTACCAGATAACTGTATGCATAGAGACTGGTGATGTCGTTTACTTGATATAGGTCAATACGCATGGCGTCTGTTGATTTTTGATCAAGTTGTGGTGACATAATATTGACTTTAATCAAGCATGAGCCTGCCTTTTTGGTAGATGCTTCGGATACCGGAAGTGCGTGATTTCACGCAGTGGTCTGTGTGTAATTAATCACTTCCGCGAGGTGTTTAACTCTTTCGGAGGGATCTTATGCAAAATCAGCAGACCTACAATTACAAGGTCGTGCGGCAGTTTGCCATTATGACGGTGATCTGGGGGATCGTCGGCATGTTGGTGGGCGTGCTTATCGCCGCGCAATTACGTTGGCCGCAACTCAATTTTGATGTTTCGTGGCTCACGTACAGCCGTTTACGTCCGCTGCATACCAATGCAGTTATCTTTGCTTTCGGGGGTTCCGCCCTGTTTGCGACCTCGCTGTATGTGGTGCAGCGTACCTGTCATACCCGTCTGCTGTCTGACGGTTTGGCATCCTTCGTGTTCTGGGGTTGGCAATTGGTCATCCTGTTGGCGGCGATTACCTTGCCGTTGGGTATCACGTCTTCCAAAGAATACGCGGAACTGGAATGGCCGATTGACTTGCTGATTACCGTGGTGTGGGTTGCTTACGCCATCCTGTTCTTCGGCACGATCATGAAGCGCAAAACGCCGCACATCTATGTGGCGAACTGGTTCTACGGCGCATTCATCCTGACCGTTGCCTTGTTGCATGTGGTGAATAGTGCCGCCCTGCCAACAGCATTGTTTGGCGCGGGCGACATGATGAAGTCTTACTCGGCTTATCCCGGTGCGATTGATGCGATGGTGCAGTGGTGGTATGGGCATAACGCGGTCGGTTTCTTCCTGACAGCAGGCTTCTTGGGGATGATGTATTACTTTGTTCCGAAGCAGGCTAACCGTCCGGTGTATTCTTACCGTTTGTCGGTGGTGCATTTCTGGGCGTTGATTTCCACCTATATGTGGGCTGGTCCTCACCATTTGCATTACACCGCGTTGCCTGACTGGACTCAGACTTTGGGCATGGTGTTCTCGCTGATCCTGCTGGCGCCAAGCTGGGGCGGGATGATCAACGGTATCATGACGCTTTCCGGTGCATGGCACAAATTGCGTACTGACCCCATCCTGCGCTTTATGGTGGTTTCCCTGTCGTTCTACGGGATGTCAACCTTTGAAGGGCCGATGATGGCCATCAAGACTGTCAACGAACTGTCCCACTACACCGACTGGACGGTGGGTCACGTCCATTCTGGCGCACTGGGCTGGGTGGCGATGATTTCCATTGGTGCGATTTACGCGCTAGTACCGAAATTATTCGGGCGTGAGAGTATGTATAGCCTTAAGTTGATCGAAATCCATTTCTGGGTGATGACGGTCGGCGTGGTGTTGTATATCGCTTCCATGTGGATTTCCGGGGTGATGCAAGGCTTGATGTGGCGGGCAGTGAATGCCGACGGCACATTGACCTACAGCTTTGTGCAGTCGGTTGAGGCGGCTTACCCGTATTACACCGTGCGTTTGCTGGGTGGCATTATGGTGCTGATCGGCATGTTGATAATGGCATATAACGTGTGGAAAACCGTTGTGGGCAGCAAGCCTGCCATTGACGCGATTCCCGCCGCAGCACATTAAGGAGGTCAGCCATGAGTAGCAATACAGGTCATGCAGTCGTTGAAAAAAACGTCGGTTTAATGGCTATCTTGATTTTGATCGTGGTGAGCTTTGGGGGCTTGGCGCAAATCGTGCCGTTGTTCTTCCTCAAAGATACCACTGAGCCGGTGGCGGGGTTGAAACCGTACAGTGCTTTACAGCTTGAAGGGCGTGATGTGTATATCCGTGAAGGTTGTTACAACTGCCATTCACAGATGATCCGTCCGTTCCGTGCTGAAACCGAGCGTTACGGGCATTACTCTGTCGCGGGTGAATTTGTCTACGACCATCCGTTCCAGTGGGGTTCCAAGCGTACTGGCCCTGATCTGGCGCGGGTTGGTGGGCGTTACAGTGATGAGTGGCATCGGGTTCACCTGATTAATCCGCGTGACGTGGTGCCGGAATCCAATATGCCGGGGTATCCTTGGTTGGCTGAAGTTGTGCTGGATGGCGGTGATACGGCTGCCAAGATGAAAACCATGCAGGCATTGGGCGTTCCTTATACCGATGAGGAAATCGCCAAGGGTGCAGACGAAGTGAAAGGCAAAACCGAAATGGATGCGCTTATTGCTTACCTGCAAAACTTGGGTACGGCTATCAAGACCCAACGGTGAGCAAGATGGAATACAGTGATTTCCGAGGTATTTCGACGCTATTGGTGATGATCGCCTTCTTCGCGGTCGTGTGGTGGGCTTACAGCAAGCGGCGCAAACAGCGTTTCGACAGTGCTGCAAACTCCATTTTCGACGAGCAAGAGGAACGAGTGCACAGTGCGTCAGTTAAGGAGGTAGACAAATGAGTGGTTTCTGGAGTGGTTGGATTATCCTTCTCACATTGGGCAATATCTTTGCCTGTTACTGGTTGATTCGTTGGACAACGAAAACCCGACCGGGGGAAGCAGCACAGGGTGACGTGACAGGGCATCAGTGGGATGGCTTGGAAGAGTACAATAACCCGATGCCGCGCTGGTGGCTGTGGTTGTTTTACATCACCATTATCTTTTCATTGGTGTATATGGTGCTGTTTCCCGGTTTAGGTTCCTTCAAGGGGGTGTTGAACTGGTCTTCACAGGGCAGTCAATACGGTGCTGAAATGGAGCGGGCGGCGGCGACTTACGATCCGGTTTTCAAGAAATTCGCAGCATTACCTATCGCGGATGTGGCGAAAGACGAGGAAGCCCAAGGCATGGGGCGGCGTATGTTCCTGAGCTACTGCGCTCAATGCCACGGTTCGGATGCGGGAGGTGCGACGGGTTTCCCCAACCTAGCGGATGCGGATTGGCTGTACGGCGGTTCACCGGAGCAAATCAAGCAATCCATCCTTACTGGGCGTAATGGTGTCATGCCACCGCACAAGGATAGGGTGGATGAAGCTGGGATTGATGCATTAGCCAATTACGTCATGAGCCTGAGCGGTCGTGAAGCCGATGCTGCGAAAGTGGCACAAGGTCAGCAACTGTACACCGCGAACGGCTGTCTGGCTTGCCACGGTATGGATGGCAAGGGCAATCAGGCACTGGGTGGTCCGAACCTGACCGACAACATCTGGTTGTATGGCTCTTCGGCTGATGCGATCAAGGAAACCATTGCCAACGGGCGTATGGGGCAGATGCCAGCGCACGCGGACTTCCTTGGGGAAGACAAGGTGCATTTGTTGTCAGCTTATGTGTATGGGTTGTCGCAGAAGTAGGTGAGCCCCCCATCCCCACCCTTTCCCTCGCAAGGGGGAAAGGTTAGGATGGGGGGTAAGGTCGGGCAATGTGTTGCGTGCTAGCCTACGGACTTTGTGACTCATTCAGGTTGAAGGGTATTGGTATGTCCAGCAATAATCAAAGCAGCGGTTTTTACAAGCAGCATCAGAAAATCTACCCACGCCAAACCAAGGGGTTGTTTACCACCTTGCGCAAGGTTTCGGTGTGGGGCTTGCTGGGCTTGTTTTATTTGTTACCTTGGCTGAAATGGAATGATCAGCAACTGGTATTGTTCGATTTGCCAGCACGTAAATTCCATTTGTTTGGCATGACTTTTTGGCCGCAGGACTTTTTCTATCTGGCGGTCATCTTGATTTTGGCGGCGTTGTTGTTATTTTTTGTCACCGCGCTGGCGGGGCGGGTGTGGTGCGGTTACGCCTGCCCGCAAACGGTGTGGAGTGAGGTGTTTATCTGGATTGAGCAGTGGGTGGAAGGCGACCGTCCGCAACAAATCAAGCTGGATAATGCCCCTTGGAATCGGGTCAAAATCGGCAAGAAAGTGATCAAGCACGCGCTTTGGCTGTTTTTCTCCCTGTGGACAGGTTTTACTTTCGTTGGCTTCTTTGTGCCAGTCGAAACGCTGTGGTTTGAACTCAGCAGCGGCATTATCGGCGGCTGGGCATTGTTTTGGATTCTGTTTTATGGGCTGGCGACTTACGGCAATGCGGGCTTTTTGCGTGAACAGATTTGCTTGTACATGTGTCCGTATGCCCGTTTCCAGAGTGCCATGTTTGATAAAGATACCCTGATTGTGTCGTATGACGAGGCACGCGGTGAACCACGCGGTTCGCGCAAACGTGGCGCAGACAAGCCCGGCGGTAAAGGTGATTGCGTCGATTGCACCCTGTGTGTGCAGGTATGCCCAACCGGGATCGACATCCGCAAGGGTTTGCAATACGAGTGTATCGGTTGTGCAGCATGTATTGATGCTTGCGATAGCATCATGGATAAAATGGGCTACCCGCGTGGTCTGGTGCGTTACACCACGGAACATGCTTTACACGGTGGCAAAACCCATATCCTGCGTGGACGTACCTTTATTTATGCCGGTTTGTTGCTGGCGATTACGGCGGCATTGGTGTATTCCGTGATGCAACGTGTGCCGCTGGAAATGGACATTATTCGTGACCGTAACGCGCTGTTTCGTGATACCGGTGATGGCAATATCGAGAATATTTACACCCTGAAAATCATGAACATGGATGAGCGTGAGCATCATTACACCATTAGTGTGGCAGGCATTGAGGGCATTAGATTGCAAGGTGCGGATAAGGTGCATCTCGGCTCTGGCAAAGTGGCGGAAATACCAGTCAAAGTCGTGGTTAACCCTGACAAAATGAGCAGCCGCAGCCAGGAAGTGATGTTCCGTATCGAAGCGCAAGATGACCCGACTGTGGTGCAAACCCAGAAAGCCCGTTTCTTAGGACCAAACTAGTAAAGAGGTAGAGCGTATGTACGTTGACGTGAAAGATAATACCCCGTGGTACAAACAGCCGTGGCCTTGGTTACTGATGATCATGCCTGCAACAGCGGTGGTGGCGGGGTTGTACACGTACTCGTTGGCAGCCTCCGGTAGCAGCGGCTTGGTGGTGGATGACTACTACAAAGTGGGCAAAGCCATTAACTATTCGCTGGCAAAAGGGCAGCAAGCCACCACGTTGGGTTTGCAAGGTAATCTGGCGTTAACAGGGCAGGATGTCACTCTGACGCTGGATAATGCTGTGGTGCAAGATCAGCAGCAATTGGTGTTGAAACTGTTCCATGCCACCTTTCCTGACCGTGATCAGGAAGTGTTGTTGAGCAAGAGTGCTGCCGGGCAATGGACAGGGCGTATCCATGCCTTGTCTGCGGGGAAATGGTACGCGCAGTTATTACCGTTGGATGCAAGTTGGCGTTTGGATGGTGTGTTGCCGAAGGCAGATGCGGTTAGCGTGGCATTGAATCCAGCTCTGTAGGAGTTTGTGGTGTAGGCGATAATTTCCCAATAAAAAAAAGCCCTCCCGAAGGAGAGCCTAAGTGCTTTAGGGTATGTAGAGCGTTGAAGGCTGCTGATTCGGAGGAGGTAACGAACATCGACTTCAGCAACCTTCGAGGGTCATTACACCTGTTTTTTACAGGGTTTACAATCTGTCCACTCCCGGTTTCTTGATACAAGTCAACTAAGTTTAATGTTTTGTTTCAAGTGCTTGTCAGGGTAGGTCAGATGCAGCGATTATGCACGCTGCTTGGCTTTGGGTTAAAAGAATGAGGTCGGTATGAGTGTAATTCAATTTGATGCGAATTTGATACGTCGCTATGACACGGCGGGGCCGCGTTATACGTCTTATCCGACGGCGGTTGCATTTGGGCCTTTTACCGAAGATGAATACAAGGCTCACGCCTACATGAGCAACGAAGACCCTATTCCGTTGCCGTTATCCTTGTATTTTCATGTGCCGTTTTGTGACACCGTGTGTTTCTATTGTGCCTGCAATAAGATTGTGACCAAAGATCACGCCAAGGCGGAGACTTACCTGCAATACCTGTTCCGTGAAATCGAGATGCAAGCCAAGCTGTATGACCGTGACCGTATGGTGGAGCAGTTGCATTGGGGCGGCGGCACACCAACGTTCCTTAATCATGAGGAGATGCGGGCGTTGATGGATAAAACCCGCGAACATTTTTCCCTGCATATTACCGATGAGGGTGATTATTCCATCGAAATTGATCCGCGCTCGGTGACGCCGGAAACCATTGGCGTATTGCGCGAAATCGGTTTCAACCGTTTCAGTCTTGGTGTGCAGGATGTGAATGAGCGGGTACAGATTGCGGTCAACCGCATCCAGCCGATTGCGCAAACCCTGTCGATTATCGAGGCTTGTCGAGCGCAGGGGGCAAAGTCGATTAGTGTGGATTTGATTTACGGCTTGCCATTCCAAACGATGGAAAGTTTCCGTCAGACCTTGGATACCATCATTGAGATGTCGCCGGATCGTATTTCGGTGTTCAATTACGCACACATGCCGAATGTGTTTAAACCGCAACGGCGCATTAATGAGGCAGATTTGCCTTCACCTGAAACCAAGTTACAAATCATGCAGCTTGCGGTGGAGCATTTGACCGCTGCCGGTTATGAATACATTGGGATGGATCATTTCGCCAAGCCGGATGATGAATTGGCAATTGCCCAACGTAACGGGACTTTGCATCGCAATTTTCAGGGTTATACCACTCATGCCGATTGCGATTTGGTGGCGATGGGGGTGAGTTCGATCAGTAGTGTGGCGGAATGTTATAGCCAGAATGCGAAAACGCTGGATGAGTATTACGCGGCACTTGATGCGGGGCATTTGCCGGTGATTAAGGGGCTGACCTTGGATGATGATGATGTGCTGCGGCGCTACATCATTCAGCAATTGGCTTGCCACTTCACGCTGGATTTTACGCAGGTTGAACGTTTATTTAATCTGGAATTTGCAGACTATTTCAGCCGCGAATTGGAATTGCTGCAAACCATGACGGCTGATGACCTGTTGCGGTTTACCGGGGTGGGGTTGGATGTCACGCCACGCGGGCGCTTTTTGATCCGCAATATCTGCATGGTGTTTGATGTCAGCCTGCGCAAACAGGGTGTGCAACAGCGGTTTTCACGGGTAATTTAGTATCCGTCTGCTTTTATGCGTTTGTTGTGGGTGGCGCGTGAAATGGCGCGACTCGCGGGTATGCGCCACGGTGAAACGGAACCTGTGAGCGTACAGCATATTGTGCGCTCGTTTGACGCTGGAACTGCTAGGTCACGACCGCCCCGGCATCATCCACGACATTACTCGCCAGCTTGCTGCCCTGAATGTCAATATCGAAGAGTTGGAAAGCGAACAGCGTGCCGCGCCCATGTCCAGCGAACTGATGTTCTACGCCCACCTCAACCTGGGTTTGCCGGATGGTGTGACAGCGGAGGATGTGCAAGGCGCGTTTGAAGCCATGCCTGATCCGCTGACGGTGGATATCAGCTTTAGTTGAAAACAGGTTAGCTCACACTATTCGTCAAGGCGTATGCTCGGCGTACCCCCGTCTGCCAATGTCTCGCGGCGCGACTTTTTGCGCGGCAAATTTTCGTCAAGGAGAACAGCATGTGCCTCGGCATTCCCGGAAAAATTACCGAACTGGTTGATCTTGAATACCTTGTTGCTAAGGTCGACATGGGTGGGGTGAAACGCGATGTTATTATCACTTGCGTGGTCGATGACGAACACTCAGCAGAAAGCTGCATCGGCGAATGGGTGCTGGTACACGCTGGTTTTGCGATGAGCCGTTTGGATGAAGAGGAAGCTGCCCGTACCTTAGCTTTGTTGGCAGAACTCGGCGATATACAAGCCGAGATCGACCTGATGCGCCCAGTGGCGACTTCCGCATGAAATACATGGACGAATTCCGCGACCCTGCCACCGCCAAGAAACTGGTCGAGGAAATCAAGCGGTTGACTTCGAGCCTGTTCCCTTCGACTGCGCTCAGGGAAGGGTGCGACTCCCCGTTGGCTGAGCGCAATCGAAGCCAACCTTTGCAAATCATGGAATTCTGCGGCGGTCATACCCACACCCTATTCAAATATGGCATCGCGTCGATGTTGCCCGCTGAGATTGAAATGGTGCATGGTCCCGGTTGCCCGGTATGCGTATTGCCGATGGCGCGTGTGGATGATTGCGTGGCGATTGCGGAACAGCCCGGCGTGATTTTCACCACCTTTGGCGATGCGATGCGTGTCCCCGGTACGCGCAGAAGTTTGCTGCAAGCCAAAGCCGATGGCTGCGATGTGCGCATGGTGTATTCGCCGATGGATGCGCTGGCGATTGCCCGCAAACATCCTGAGCGCGAAGTGGTGTTTTTCGCGCTGGGGTTTGAAACCACCATGCCTAGCACCGCGCTGACGCTGTTGCAGGCACACCGCGAGGGGCTGAAAAACTTTTCGCTGTTCTGCAATCACATCACCACACCTGCGACCATGCGGGCAATTCTCACTGATCCCGATTTGCGGCTGGATGGTTTCCTCGCACCCGGACACGTCAGCATGGTAATCGGCGTACACCCGTATGATTTCGTGACCCGCGATTACCACAAGCCGTTGGTGATTACCGGCTTTGAACCGCTCGACATCCTGCAAGCTTTGTGGATGTTGGTGAAACAGCTTGCTGAAGGGCGCTGTGAAGTCGAAAACCAGTATGCGCGGATAGTACCGGAGGCGGGCAATGTTGCTGGGTTGAAAGCGATTGCTGAGGTATACGAAACGCGGGAGCACAGCGAGTTTCGGGGCTTGGGGAATATTGGCGATGCCGGTATCCAGATTCGGGAGGCGTATGCGGTTTACGATGCGGAGAGAAAGTTTGGGTTGCCCTTCGACTTCGCTCAGGGCGCGGTGGGGTATGACCCGGAACACCTCAAATGTGCGGATGTGTTGCGTGGGGTGATGAAGCCGTGGGATTGCCCGGCGTTCGGCAAGGATTGTAATCCGCAGAATCCGCTGGGGGCATTGATGGTGTCGCCGGAGGGGTCGTGCGCGGCGTATTATGCGTATGAGAAGTTGACCAAACGTAAGGAAGCTGCATGAACCTTACCGGCACAATCACCCTCGCCCACGGCAGTGGCGGACGCGCCATGCACCAATTCGTCGATAACCTGATCCGTAGCATCTTCAGCAATCCGTTACTAGAAGAAGGCGAAGACCAAGCCCGCATCCCACTGGCGGCATTGGTTGCGCAAGGCGACCGCCTAGCCTTCACCACCGATTCCTACGTCGTCACCCCGCTGGAATTCCTCGGTGGCAATATCGGCACCCTCGCCATCAATGGCACGGTCAACGACTTGGCAGTCGGGGGCGCAAAACCATTGTACTTGAGTTGCGGTTTCATTATCGAAGAAGGTTTGCCGCTGGAAACCTTCGCCCGCATTTTGCAAGCCATGCGCCTAGCAGCCGATGAAGCGGGTGTGCAAATTGTCACGGGCGATACCAAAGTGGTGCAACGTGGCGGCGCGGATAAGTTGTTTATCAATACCGCTGGTGTGGGCGTAATTCCCGTAGGTTTCAACCCGTCCGCTGGCGGTGCGCGAGCGGGCGATGTGGTGATTGTTAACGGCTGGTTGGGCGATCACGGCGCGGCAATCCTGAATGCGCGGGGTGATTTGGCGTTGGAGGCGGATATTGAATCCGATTGCGCCCCGTTGAATGCCTTGGTGGAAGCGATGTTTGCCGTTTGCCCCGACATCCATTGCTTGCGTGATGCCACCCGTGGCGGCTTGGCGACGGTGCTGAATGAGTTTGCAGAACGTTCCAACGTTGATATTGTGTTGAAAGAGGCGAGTTTGCCGATTCGTACCCCTGTGCGTGGCATGTGCGAAATTCTTGGTCTTGATCCGCTTTATCTTGCTAATGAAGGTAAGTTGGTGGCGGTTGTTCCGGCGGATGCAGCATCAGCGGTATTGGCAGCGATGCAACGCATTCCCGAAGGTTATCACGCCTGCATCATCGGTGAAGTGCTGGCAGGCGACGGGCATGTGATCTTGCAAACCGCTTTCGGTGGGGAACGGATTGTTGATATGCTGCCGGGAGAGCAGTTACCGCGCATTTGCTGAACCCCATCGGAGTCTGGATGAAACCCAAAAAAGCCGCTTACGGCAAACCCCAACGCCTTAAGTTTCCCGCTGCTGAAGCTGAAAATAAGTGGCTAGGTTACGCCTTCGACGCTTATTACCGCGCGGATGTCGGTGTTGCCAAAGGTATTCAACAAGAAGAACGCAACGGGCGCAAACTCGCCTGTGCTAAAGGCTGTTCCAATTGCTGCAAGAGCCACACCACCATTCCGATTTTCCCGCTGGAATTGCTGGGGCTGTATTGGTATGTCACCAAAACCATGCCCGCAGAGACACGTACCCGCTTGAAACCGCAACTGGCGAATCATGTGGCAGGTCAGCCTTGCCCGTTTTTGCTGGAGGGGGTGTGCAGTGTTCACCCAATGCGTCCGTTGGCGTGCCGCCATTTCAATGTGTTTGGCAAAACGTGTGCGGAAGGCGAGGATGCTTTTTACACACGCCGCGAGGATGTGTTGACCCCGCTCAAAGTGCATCAGAATGCGGCGTATGAGGCTATGTTGCCGTTTCATGGGATGGTAACGCCGGAACAAAAGCAGGCAGCGATGCAGCAACAGTACGTGCAACAACAAGCGCGGGTTTTGCAAGAAATTGACTGGGCGCATTTGGCGGCGCGGATTGATCAGGTTGCACGGCAAACCTCGCCCTTCAGGGCGGGGAGGATAGCGCGGGAGGCAAAGCCTCCCTATGTTAGGAGTGTGTTTAGTGGGGTATCTGCTGCTGTTTACCAATGCCGAAACCGCCACTGTTAATCTATAATAGGCTTATGCAACGATTACAAGCCTTCCAATACGAACTCATGCCCGACGGTGAAACCCAGCGTCAACTTCGCCGTTTCGCGGGGTCATGCCGTTTCGTTTACAACAAGGCGTTAGCATTGCAGCAAGCCAACCATGAAGCGGGTGAAAAGTTCATCGGTTACGTGGCAATGGCAAAACACCTGACCGCATGGCGCAATGGTGATGAAACGCCTTGGCTGAAAGATGCCCCGGTCCACCCCTTGCAACACGCGCTCAAAGCCCTCGAAAAGGCTTACCAAAACTTCT
>CAYQTB010000049.1:0-19330 GCA_964420315.1 uncultured Thiothrix sp.
GGGCAAACAAACACTTGCCCCCCGCCTTGGTGATAGCGGCTACACGTTCAGCGTGTGCCGCCAACTCATCCTCATTCGCAGGAATCACTCGCAAGCGGCTCACGTCTGCCGTTACACGCCGGATTACCGCGCCACCTTGTTGCCCGTCACGATTGCTATCTTCTGCCCCTAGCAACAAGCTGACTTGTCCACCGGTCATCGCTAGGTAGACATCTGCCAAAATCTGCGCATCCAGCAACGCGCCATGCAAGCTGCGATGCGCATTATTGATTTCATAACGCTTACACAGCGCATCCAAACTCGCGCGTTGACCGGGGAACAGTTGCCGCGCCATCACTAGCGTATCGGTCACGCTACAATCATCGGTAATCGGCTGATGCGTCGGGTTCACCAAGCGCAATTCGTGGTTAATGAAACCAATATCAAACGGCGCATTGTGGATAATCAGCTCAGCACCACGCACATAAGCAAGAAAATCATCCATAACCGCTTCAAAACGCGGCTTATCTGCCAAAAAATCATTGGTGATGCCGTGGACTTCAACCGCTCCTGCATCAATTTCGCGATCCGGTTGCAAGTAAACATGGAAATTATTCCCCGTCAAGCGTCGGTTGAGCATTTCCACGCAACCGATTTCGATAATGCGATGCCCTTCTTTCGGTTCGAGACCGGTGGTTTCGGTGTCAAGGATAATTTGGCGACTCATAATTTCTTCTCGTCGATGGCTCGATTAGCCAGTTGATCTACCCGTTCATTTTCAGCGTGTCCACTGTGACCTTTCACCCAACGCCAATCAATCTTGTGTTGGGTAGCCGCCGCATCCAGACGTTGCCACAGTTCTTGGTTTTTCACCGGCTTACCCACCGCTGTTTTCCAGCCTTTGCGTTTCCAACCGGCTAACCATTCGGTAATGCCTTGGCGCACGTATTGGGAATCGGTCGTCAATACCACGTCACACGAGCGTTTCAGGGTTTCCAAGGCTTGGATGGCTGCCATCAGTTCCATTTGATTATTCGTGGTAACAGACTGATAACCATACAGCTCGCGCTCCACGCCATTGTAGCGCAGCAATGCCCCCCAGCCACCCGGACCCGGATTGCCACGACAAGCGCCGTCGGTAAAAATTTCAACTACGTTATTTGGCATTATTCAGCTCTTTGCGAGACACACGCCCAGCCCCCGGATTCACAACCATCCCCGGACGCAATACCGGCTTGACCTTACGCGCAGGCAATAAAGGCGTCGTATTGGATACTTTTTTCTGCGCATGAATGATATACACATTGCCCATCATTAAGCGGTGTTGGCTGCCCAACCGGTCTAACCAACCCGCTCGCTTGAAGAGGTAGTCACCACCAAATACCGGGCAAAAGCCTGCCGATGCGGTTTCACACACGTCAAACCCCAACACACTCAACCATTCACGCACCCGAAACGTCGAGTAAAACTGGCAATGCCGCGCTTTAGGGTTATGCCAGTAGCGCAGTTGCGCCAAACCCTTGAAACTGATTGGGTTAAACCCGATCAAGATACAATGACCCTCCGGTACCAACACCCGCTCGATTTCACGTAATACCTGATGCGGGCTGCGGGTACAATCCAAGGCGTGGCTGGCAACAACCAAATCCAGATTGTTTAGGACAAACGGTAACTGCTCAGGAACACCAATGACACTCACCTGTTCAGCGGGCAATACACCCAAGGAAAACTGGCTAGTCACCCGTGACTCTTGCAAAAATGAATGCTGACCTGCCAACACCCCCGTTTCCAGCGCGTAATAACCGAAAATATCCGCACTCATCCGACTGACAATACTTTGCACCCGCGCCAAGGTAGTCTGCCCTGCCGAGGTAGCGTACCAATCCCTGCACAGTTTGGTTCCGGCAGGTGATAATAAGGTTGTAGACGTGACGTTCAGCGATTTTTCCTTGTTCACGGGCGGCATACGTATTATATTCGCAGCAGATCAGGCTGATCATAAAAACTTATGAAGAGTATTGAATTACTCGGCTGCTGCCTTGCTTGCCATTATAGCGACGAATCAAGGGCAACATAAGAATAACAAAGATCCATGGGGCTTTAAACATGATAACAATAAACAAACAGACGCTCATGGTCGCGTCTATCGTCGCACTGTTTACCGGCACTGGCTGCTCCAGCACCCTAGGTAAACCGGAGCACGCCAGTAAGCAACCGACACTACGCAAAGCGTCGTTGCACACTGCCAACCTTGCCGGAACCCAAACATCCAGCATCGCTCAACAGCCAGCGCAACAAAAACCGACTTTAGATGAAGATTTTGATACCTGGGAACGGTTATTCCGAGGCTTCCAGCTCAGCAATCAATACAGCAAACACCCACAGGTGCAACGCTTCGTTAATGTTTACGGGCGCAATCCTGAACAATTAAACCTGCTCTCCGAACGTGCCAGCGTGTTCCTGCACATGATTGTGCACGAAGTGGAACGCCGGGGAATGCCTAATGAACTGGCATTGCTGCCTTTTGTGGAAAGTGCCTTCGACGCGGATGTGTTTTCTCATGCCGGGGCAGCGGGTCTGTGGCAATTTATCCCGGATACCGGGCGGCGCTACGGCTTGCAGCAGGCGAAATATTACGATGCCCGCATGGATCCGTTCGCAGCAACCGGGGCAGCGCTGACGTACCTGCAAAAACTCAATAACGATTTTAATGGCGATTGGTTATTGGCACTCGCCGCCTACAATTGCGGTGAAAATCGGGTACAGCGCGAAATTGACAAGAACCGCGCCAAAGGCTTGCCCACTACGTTTTGGCATCTGTCATTGCCCAAGGAAACCCGTGAATATGTCCCACGATTGCTGGCGTTCAAAGAGTTGATTAGCAATGCGCCGCGTTACGGGATTACGCTCCCAGAAACCCCCAACCAAGCGCGTCTGGCGCAGTTACATATCGACAAACCTGTGGATTTACGTCAGGCAGCGCTACAAGCCGGTTTAGCACCTGACACCTTAGTGGACTTGAACCCCTGTTTCCGCACCGGCATTACGACCCCGCAATATTCCAACCGCATTGTGCTGCCGCGCCAATACGCCAAGCAATTGATGGCGGTGATTGACGCCCTACCTGCTGCCAGTAATCGGGTTTACGCCAGCAGCTCCGCAAGCGGTTACAACCAATTGGCGACTACCCGTATAGGCAAAAAATCCAGCAAAACCACAAAAGCCAAACCAAAATCCCGTACCAAAGTGCATACCGTGCAGCGAGGCGAGACGCTGCAATCCATCGCCCAACGCCACGGTACTTCGGTACAAACCTTAATGAAACATAACAGTAAACGCAGCTCCAAATTAAAAGTAGGTGAGCGTTTAGACGTGATTGCAGCGCTTGAAGGAGCGATTAACCACTCATGAGCGAACTGATTGTCATGTTTGATAAGCAAATTCTCAAACGCCTTGCGGTAAAAAAAACCAGCATTACGTTTGGACGGCATGGCAAGTGCGACATTGCGCTCCCTGACCGCACCATCAGCAATAACCACGCGCGGATTACGGTGGTGCGGGATGATTGCTTTCTGGAAGATCTGCAAAGCACCAATGGCACTTACGTCAACCAACAACAGATTGACCGCCATTTACTGGAGGATGGTGATGTCATTGGCTTAGGGAAATACCGTGTCGTGTTCCGTTCTGATCAGGGGTTAACGGTACAACTCAAACGCCTGAGTATTCACCCCAAACTGATGGATTCAGGTTACACCGCTTGGTTACAAGTGTTGGATGGCAATAAATCCGGGTATATTATCCCCTTGCAAGCCGAACGCTTGGTATTGGGCAATCAAACGACCGGGCAAATCGTCATTGAGTGCTCTCCCCAAGGGCAGTATATTACGCGGGAAATCGGTACGATGAATAACCACCGTACCCGTACTTTGGTCGCTGGCGATACACTCAGGGTGGAAGAAACCAGCTTCCGGTTCTGCCTGAAGGAACATGATGCCAACAACCTTGCCCCCCCCGACTAACGCCACGTTACGCCGAACCATTCAACGCCAACGCACGGCTCTCCCCCAAGCGCTGCAAACGCAACATTCCCAACAAGCGGTGCATCATCTGACTACGCAACGCGCGTTCCGCAATGCACGGCATATTGCACTGTATTGGCCGGTAAGAGGTGAAGCCGACCCGCGTAATGTGCGTAAACAAGCCTTGCCGCACCAACGTTTTTACCTGCCGGTGCTCTCCCCTTTTAAAGATGGGCGGCTGTGGTTTGTACGTTGGGATGCCAACACCCGTTTCCGTCTCAATCGCTTCCGCATTCCCGAACCCTACCCGCGTTACCGTAACAGCCGCCTAGCCTCTTGGCTGGATCTGGTGATTACACCGCTGGTTGCTTTCGATCACACGGGTACGCGCATGGGGATGGGCGGTGGATTTTACGATCGAACCTTTCGTTTCAAGCGCACCCGCACCACTATCAAACGCCCGCATCTTTGTGGTTTTGCTTATAACTTTCAACAAGTCTGTCATTTATCACGCCAATCTTGGGATGTACCGTTGGATATGGTGAGTTCTGAGCAGAGTTTTTTTCAGTTCGCCACTAGAATATATTAGAATATACTGATATAGTACTTTCATGGTCAGGGTAAGCCTGATAAACATGAAATAACCCGCATAGGAGATATTGAAATGAAAAAATTATTAATTGGTTTGAGCCTGTTGGCTTTTTCTGCTAGCGCAAGCGCTAGCGATTTCTTTGGTGGCGACAACGGCGAATGGAAGATGGGACCTTACGGTCCTTACTATGAAGAAAGTGACTGGCCAGAATGGACGCCCATGTACTGGATGGACGAAATGATGGATAGCTTCGATGACGAAGACAGCTACGGCGGTAACAATGGCTTCATGGGCGGTATGCCGTTCATGGGTAACAATAACAACTACCCAATGATGGCTCCTCCAATGGGCGCACCAATGATGGCTCCTCCAATGGGCGCACCAATGATGGCTCCTGCTCCGATGCCAGCAATGCCGACTGTTCCCGGTGCAACCCCAGGTCCTGCCGCTAAATAATTTCATCCAAAGCAGTTATACTCAACAGGTCGGTTCATCCGACCTGTTTTCGTATTAGCATGATAAAATCCACAGGGAGCACATCCATGAAAAAAATGATCGCAAGCATCCTCTTGGCAGGCATCACAAGCAGTGCCAATGCAGGTGGCTGGGGCTTTGACAACTTCGACATGAATCCCCGCATGAATTGGGGCAATAACCAATCATGGGGTAATGGTTCTGGCAATGGTTTCAACTGGGGCAGCGGTCCCTCATGGGGTGGCGGTCCTAATATGGGTTGGGGAAATGGCTCGAACATGCCCTTTAACTGGAATAATGATCCATCATGGGGTAACAACAACCCATGGAATAATGGTCCGACCATGCCATTCTGGAACAATGGTCCCTCTTGGAATGGCGCTAATATGCCCTTCTACTGGAATAACGGCCCCTCATGGAATAGCTCAAACTTCCCCGGTATGGGTTGGAACAACAACCAACGCCGTTACCCTCGTCCAGTAGCTCCGTTTGGAATGCAACCCGGCATGAACAACAACTTGCCGCCGTTCATGATTCCTCCAGCGCCGCCAGTAGCACCGACCGCCCCCAGTGCAATGCCGGAATCAGCAGCAACGCCAGCAACCAACGCGGTCGCAACACCAACACCACCAGCAGCAACACCTGCGCCACCAGCAGCAACGACTATTCCAAGCCCTATAAAACAGTAGTCCGTTGTAGGGGCGAATCATTATTCGCCCCTACCGCATCCCGCATCCAAACCGTCACGGAACAACCCACTTGCTCAGCTACCGACACGCTTTCCACGCAGGCAACCACGCGGATGTCCTCAAACATTCGGTATTGGTGTTAACGCTGGAATACTACTTACGCAAAGACAAGCCCTTCTGGTACATCGACACCCACGCAGGCTGCGCCTTATACCAACTCAGCAGTGCAGAAGCTCAAAAAACTCGCGAATTCTCCCAAGGCATCCAAACCCTGTGGGAAGCTTCTGATGTACCTGATGAACTAGCACCTTATCGACAACAAATCCGGGCACTCAACCCCGGCACAAAACTCAACTATTATCCCGGTTCACCTTGGTTAGCTGCCAATTTACTGCGCAATACTGACCAATTACGCTTATTTGAATTACACCCCAATGATTTCACTGCGCTTAACCACAATTTAGGTTCCGACAAACGTGTTCACGTCAGCAAACAAGACGGCTTGAAAGGCTTACTAGGCTTACTCCCCCCCATCACGCGCCGGGCTGTCACCCTCATCGACCCCTCTTACGAACTCAAAACCGACTACAACGATGTTATCAGCACCCTAAGCAAAGCTCACCAACGCTTCGCCACGGGCACTTACCTATTGTGGTATCCGGTAATAGAACGCCAACGGGTCAAACAAATGGCGACAGCCTTGCAACAAACGGGCATTCCGGGCATTTTGCAACTGGAGTATTGTCCATTAGCCGATAGCACGGGAATGGGCATGACTGGCAGCGGCTTATTCGTTATCACCCCTCCTTGGTTACTCGCTGGGCAAATGCAAGCCCTGCTACCTTGGCTTAACCAACAAATGGCACATGGCAACGGACATTTTACCGTCGCTTACATCACCCCCGAAAAAAATACCTGAGGCAAAGGATAACCCCATGCAATACTGGCTGATGAAATCAGAACCCGACGTGTTCGGTATTGACGACTTACAGAAAGTAGGCATTGAACCTTGGGATGGCGTGCGCAATTACCAAGCCCGCAATATGATGCGCGACCAGATGCAAGTCGGTGATCAGGTATTTTTCTACCATTCCAATTGTGAGGTTCCCGGCATTGTGGGCATCGCCAACATCGCCACGCCGGGCTACCCCGATGACACCGCTTGCGACCCGGAAGCAAAATACTTCGACCCCAAAAGTGATCCGCAAAATCCACGCTGGTATCGGGTTGATGTGCAATTTGTACGCAAACTCACCCGCACCATCAGCTTGCATGAACTGCGGGAACAAGCTGCTTTGCAAGATATGCCACTGGTGCGCAAAGGCTGTCGCCTGTCGGTCATGCCGGTGAGCGCCACCGAGTGGCAGACGATTCTCGACTTGGAATAAACCTTAGGGTTTCTCCTCCGCACCAGGTCGGCACGCCGCTGCCCCAGGTCCAAAGAGCGGACAGAAATCCTTAGGTAAATCCACCTTCGGTGCTGAATCAGGCTCGTCGGGTAATGGTTTTTCAGTAGGTGGGGTTACTATAGACGGTGCTTTAACTGACTCATTGAAGCGCGACAACCGTAGATCATGGAAAACCCGCTTTGCCTCCCAATAATCTTTCTGGTACTGGTGGCGCGTTAGCAAAGCCTGTTTGGTATCTGCCTCTAGCGCTAACGTCTCTACACGATTATCCATCACATCCAGTTGAGCAAGGAGTGCGTCTGCCTGACTGACTAAGCGGGCATGTTTGGCATACTCATCCACACCGACTTTTTCTTGCGTCTCGAATTCGCGTGCGAGTGTGATTAACTGCTGGGCTTCTTGAGTGTAAGCAGGCGGCAAGCTCATAGCAGGCGCATCATTCACCGACATCACCGGATCGTGAGACTCACGTGACAGATAGAGCAATAATGCAGCAGAAATTGCAGTAACAAACAATAAGAGAGGTAACACAACCCGCAACAAACCTTCCAATTTTTCAATAATGGATGGCTCAGGCAGGTCTTGTTTAATGACTAATTTTGGCATGGGGCATTCCACTTCTTTGATCTGACCATTCACAATAACGCGATGCCAACATAACAGCTCTTTATTAATTTATACCAGTAACTGGCTGACAGAACGGCGGTTTTTGCTTGTATGCGGGCATAGCCACTATATAAACCTGAATAGTAACTGAATGCAATAGAAATGAACAACGCCAACCAAGAAGTTGACTTTTTGGCTAAAATATAAACTTATATGGCTTGCCCATTAGCGGGAGGTGCAGCCGGTGGAGGCGGGGCAACCGGTGGAACTGTCAACTCTTGTTTCAACTGATCCACCCCTTGCTTGAGACTCTTGTTTAACTCTTGCACGCTATCAGAGAGTGCTTTATCCAGATCTTGGAGACCGTTTTCCATAAACATATTCAATTGATCGACTACCGCGCCCATTGCGCCACTGACCATTGAACCCATGGTTTTTTGTACATCGACTTGCCAAACATCTTTATTGCGAACCAACACCGTGCGTAAAGGTATGATCATATCACCCTTTTCGCCACTATGCAGCACCGTTGCCACCTCGGCTGTTGTGCCATCTACTTTAATTTCACCGGTTTCAAAACGCTTCGCGGCAACGCTTTTGCTGGTGAGAAATTGCAGGTATTGCGCACTCTCCCAAGTTGTCAGATTTTTAGCGGTATCCATGTCTTCCGCTAACACCGCCTGCCAAAACTTATCGGCAACCTCGCGGGCTTGCTGCGACTCTGAAGAAAAAATACACCCGGACAGTAATACGCTGGCTATTAATAAATAAAAACCGGCTAAATAGCACTTAAGGCTCATCGCTCACACCCTCCCTTCGAGAACACCGTCTTCCTGCACACCGGTTAGCATTGTCTGCCTGACGGTGTTTTCCAGTATCTCATGGTTTGCTACCGTAACACTGACTTTGGAATAATTAGGCGTATAGCCGGTGTAAATGTGCTGCCCGGTGTTGCCAGCACGCCCATATTCCCATAATACCGGCACGGTATGACCCACTTGTTGCGCCAGCCACTGCTGTTTCAAACGTTCACCCAGCGCGTGTAAGGCTTGGCTGCGAGCTTTCTTCACCGATTCCGCCACTTGGTTAGACAACGTAGCGGCTTTCGTGCCCGCACGCATCGAATAAGTGAAAATATGCATGTGCCCAAACCCCACCGACTCCACATACGCCAAGGTCTGTTCCCATTCCTCATCGGTTTCCCCTGGAAACCCGACGATAATATCGGTTGTCACGTTGAAACTTGGCACACACTGACGTGCCTCTGCCACCAATCGCGCAAACGCGGCAGTTTTGCAACGCCGTGCCATGCGCCGTAACACCGTATCCGCACCGCTTTGCAAAGGCAAATGCATGTGTGGCATCAAACGTGGATTAGTAAACAACGCAAAAAAATCATCCGGCAAATCCCACGGCTCCACCGAAGCAAAGCGGATACGCGGCATATCGGTTTCCCGCAAAATCGCTCGCACTAAGGTATACAAGGAGCTGCCGGTATCGCTGCCGTAACCGCCGACATGCACCCCAGCCAATACCACTTCCTGAATGCCTTGCTGATGCAGCGTATTGATTTCTGAAACAATATCGGTTTCAGTACGGCTACGCTCCTCACCACGCGCCACCGTCACAATGCAAAACGTGCAACGGTAACGGCAACCATCCTGAATTTTAATAAAAGCACGGTGACGACCACGTAAAAACAACGGCGACTCCCCCGGCTCACTCGCCATCACCGGCATCACCGGCAGGGAAAATTGCTGCATCACCGTTTGGGGAAGTTGGTCTTTCTCGGTATTCGGTATCACCAAATCCACGCCCAAGGTTTGAGCGACTTCAGCGGCTTGCAGGCTGGCGTAACAACCGCTGACCACCAGTTTGGCGGCAGGGTTTTCGCGGTAAAGGCGGTGCATGAGACGCCGTGACTTACCTGACGCCTCATGCGTTACCGCACAAGTATTCAGCACTAACACATCAGCATCCGGCGCGTTAGGCACAATGTCATGCCCCCCCGCACGAAATTGCTGCGACCATTGTTCCAATTCTGCCTCGTTCAGACGGCATCCCAATGCTTTCAGATGGACTTTCATGTACCTACTTACAAATTCTCAGGATGAGTTTCAACATCAGCAGCATCCCGCAAACCTTTCAGGAACGCTTCCAATTCATGCCCGCCGACACTTTGGCTGTAAAGCGCTTCGGCACCCTCACCTAGGGTCGCGTCACCGGCTTTGACCGATTTCAGCGCCAGCACAGCGTAATCCCCATTACCCAAAGCAACGCTGCCCCAAGTAGCCTTACCCTCTGCCGGATGAGTCAAAGCAAATGCTTGTTGGGCAACTTCAGGCGACAATTTTGCATCACTGCGACCGATCAGACCCAGCTTTTCAACAGCCGTTTCCGCACCCAAACCAGATTCAGTCAAAGCTGACCAAGATTGTGCTGCGGTCAATTTTTGCAGCAGTTCTTCACCTTTTTGCGCCGTCAACTGACGAGCTTCCTGCGTTAGCAAAGCCGTACGGATTTCTTCACGTACCGTTTCTAACGGTTTCTGCGCGGCAGGCTCATGGTTAACGATGCGCAGCACGACCGCATTGCCATCTTCCAGCTCCAATACCTCAGAGTTTTTCCCGGACTTCAGCACATCCTCACTGAAAGCAGCCGCACGTACTTTATCGTTTGCTGCAATGCCCTGCCCTTGTAGCGGCGTAATCCAGTCAGTTTGCTGCACAGTCAAACCTGTTTCCTTCGCCGCAGGTGCAAGATCACCGTCTTGCTCATAAACCACACGCCCTAAGACCTCACCCTTTTCGAGAAAGGCTTGCTCCGCCTGTTCCTTGCGATAATCGGCTTCTGCTGCCGCGCGGGATTCTTCAAACGTTTTCGGCTGTGCCGGTTTGATTTCGGTTACGCGGATAATTTCGTAACCCGCTTCCGTCTTGACCGGTGCAGACATTTCGCCAGCGTTTAAAGCGAACACCACCTTTTCAAATTCCGCGCCCCAGTCGCCTGCGACAATTGCCCCCATCTGTCCGTCTTTTTCGGCGGCAATTTTGTCATCGGAATCTGCACGGGCAATCGCTTCAAACGTGCGCGTACCGGCTTGGATTTCAGCATAGAGCGCATCAATACGCTTTTTAGCATCCGCGTCTTTGGCAGGGTCATCAACGCCCACCAAAATATGGCTAACCATGCGCTGCTCCGGTTGCGCGTAGGCATCAGCATTCGCCTCAAACCACGTTTTCAACGCAGCTTCGTCGACCGTCACTTGTGCCGCAAGGTCATCACGCTTGAGTTCCACATACGCCAATTGCACACGTTCATCGGTCATGTAAGAGGCTTTATTTTGCTCGTAATATTGAGCAATTTGCGCATCGGTAACTTGCACTTGAGTCTGAAAATCAGCCATTTTTAACGTAAAGACTTCCAGTTCACGCTGTTGGTTACGCAAGACCTGATATTGCTCAGCCTCTGCTTTGGGCAAGAAAGCCGTCCCTAACACCGCGTTACGTAACTGCTGCTGCGAGAGATCCGTGCGCACCTGCATTTCAAACTCAACGGGGTCACGCCGCTGCATTTTCAGAAAGTTTTCGTAAGTTTCTTTGTCGAACTTCCCGTCTTTTTGAAAGACCGGAATAGCAGCAATCGCATCAGCCACCTCCTGATTGCTTGCACGGTAGCCACCGTCACGAATAGTTTGCTGCACTAAGGTTTGGTTGATAACCGACTCCAGCGCGTTGCTTTTGAGGGATTTTTCCATGCCTTCAGGTAACTGACCGCCAAATTGCTGCTTTAATTGCAACAATGCATTTTGCACCGCCTGCACAGGAATTTCTTCACCGTTGACAACCGCAGCAATACGCTTATCCCCTCCCTGAAAATAATCGTATACCCCAGTCAGTGCGAAAGGGACAATGATAATGCCTACGATAACATAGGCAATCCAGCCTTTGGCTTTGTCATGAATTGATTGCAGCATGGTCTTTTACGTTTTTGTGTGTAATGTTGGTTGATAACAATTAATGCGCACGCCCCACGCACGCAAGCTCATCATCATACAGCAAGAAAAAGGGGGATGAAATGGAAAAAGTTGGCGGAGCGGACGGGACTCGAACCCGCGACCCCCGGCGTGACAGGCCGGTATTCTAACCAACTGAACTACCGCTCCGCGATGTTGTGTTGAACAACTTGAAACAAACAAAAAGGATGCTGCATGAGCATCCTTTCATAAATGGTTGGCGGAGCGGACGGGACTCGAACCCGCGACCCCCGGCGTGACAGGCCGGTATTCTAACCAACTGAACTACCGCTCCGCGATATGGCTAAGATAAATATGGTGGGTAGTGAGGGGCTCGAACCCCCGACATTCGCCTTGTAAGGGCGACGCTCTACCAACTGAGCTAACTACCCGTCGTTCATCAGAGGTCGCTACTGTACAGCATCTTTTAGGGCTTTACCAGCCTTAAATGAAGGAATTTTTGCAGAAGCGATAGAAATTGTTTCACCAGTGCGTGGATTGCGCCCAGAACGTGCCTGACGCTCGCGCACAAGGAACGTACCAAAGCCAACTAGAGCCACTGAGTCGCCTTTTGCCATTGACTCGCTGATCACTTCAACGAATGCTTTGAATGCGCGATCAGTGTCGACCTTGGTCAGACCGGACTTTTCTGCCACTGCATCAATCAATTCTGATTTATTCATAGAACTTTCCTTATGAATTCATTATAGGGGAAAACCGAAACACTCCTGCCACTTCACGGTCAGCAGAGCCACCCATGCGGATACGCCCGCTAGTTATACCAGCGACATCCAAAATATGTCAACAAAATGACGGACTTCAGATGCTCACAAGTATTTCAACATCCAGTATAGACGCATTAATGCGGTCTGGCAGGACTGGTTTCCTCTTCTTCAGCTATCACCACTGGTACAGAAGCCGGTGTTTCCGCATCATCATCCAAGTCCTCATCATCAGCTAATGGCACTGGCGCATGTTCCAACGCCAAGGCTAATACCTCATCAATCCACTTAACGGACCGAATTTCCAAACCTTTTTTGACGTTATCCGGCACTTCCGCCAAATCTTTTTCGTTTTCCTTGGGAATCAGCACCAGCTTAATGCCACCACGGTGTGCTGCCAGCAATTTCTCCTTCAAACCGCCGATGGGCAATACTTCACCGCGCAAGGTAATTTCACCGGTCATGGCAACATCAGCACGCACCGGAATGCGCGTCATCGCTGATACCATCGCTGTTACCATGCCGATACCTGCACTAGGACCATCTTTCGGTGTTGCACCTTCAGGCACATGGATGTGGACATTATTCTTGCGCAGTGATTTACGGGTAATCCCCAAGCTCCGCGCACGGCTTTTGACCACTGTCTCAGCAGCATGAATAGACTCTTTCATCACCTCGCCTAAGCGCCCGGTACTTTTGATCATGCCATTGCCCGGCAGCAAAGCACTTTCAATGGTCAATAAGTCACCGCCAACGGAAGTCCACGCCAACCCCGTGACCTGACCAATCTGGTTACTTTTATCGGCACGCCCGTAATCGAAACGTTTCACACCGAGGTATTTCTCAATGTTACGTGGGGTAACAGAACTCTTTTTCTTATCGCTCAACAAATGTTCTTTGACAGCTTTGCGACATAACTTAGAAACTTCACGATCCAGATTACGCACCCCCGCTTCACGGGTGTAATGACGGATAATATCCATCACCGCGCTATCGCTAATGGTCAATTCACCCTTCTTCAAACCATTCGCTTTGATCTGCTTGGGAACGAGGTAGTTCTTCGCAATGCTGAGTTTTTCGTCTTCGGTGTAACCCGGAATGCGGATAACTTCCATACGATCCAGCAATGGCCCTGGAATACGCATACTGTTGGAAGTCGCCACGAACATAACATCTGACAAATCGAAATCGACTTCCAAATAATGGTCGGCGAAGGTGTGGTTTTGTTCCGGGTCTAATACTTCCAGCAAGGCAGACGATGGGTCGCCCCGAAAATCCGTCGACATTTTGTCAATTTCATCCAGCAAGAACAGTGGGTTACGGGTTCCCACTTTCGTCAGATTTTGCACAATCTTGCCCGGCAAGGAACCGATGTAAGTACGGCGATGCCCACGAATCTCCGCCTCATCACGCACGCCACCCAGTGCCATACGGGTAAATTTACGCCCGGTCGCACGCGCAATGGATTGCCCCAGTGAGGTTTTACCCACTCCCGGCGGGCCTACCAAGCACAAAATCGGTCCTTTAATCTTTTTGACGCGTTGTTGCACCGCAAGGAATTCGAGGATGCGTTCTTTGACCTCCTCCAAACCGTAATGATCTTCGTTGAGAACCTTCTCGGCATCAGCGAGGTTATTATTCACCTTGGACTTTTTCTTCCAAGGCAAATTAGCCAACCAGTCGATGTAATTGCGCACCACCGTGGCTTCCGCTGACATCGGCGACATCATTTTGAGCTTTTTCAGCTCAGCATCGGCTTTTTCTCTGGCTTCTTTAGGCATACCAGCCGCTTCGACTTTACGCGCCAGTTCTTCCATTTCGTTCGGCGCAGCATCGTCCATTTCACCCAATTCTTTCTGGATAGCTTTGATTTGTTCGTTAAGATAATACTCACGCTGGCTACGTTCCATTTGTTGCTTGACGCGCCCACGAATTTTTTTCTCGACTTGCAGCAAGTCGATTTCACCTTCCACCAACTCCATCAGGTAATGGACGCGCTCCTCAACATCGAGCATTTCCAACACTTTCTGTTTTTCCGCAATCTTCAAACCTAAATGTGCGGCAATGGTATCGGCTAAGCGCACTGGATCATCAATGCTGGATAAGGACGAAAGGATTTCTGGCGGAACTTTTTTATTCAACTTGACGTATTGTTCAAACAAACCCACTAAAGAACGGCTTAATACATCAATCTTGCGGCTATCACCGGAAACCGAAGCGGCTACTTTGACCCGTGCAGCGGAAAAATCGCCGTCATTATCAATCGCGATAATTTCTGCACGCTCTAACCCCTCTACCAATACTTTCAGTGTGCCATCCGGCAGCTTCAGCAATTGCAGAATGGTGGCAAGCGTCCCCATCGTGTGCACATCATTCAAATCCGGGGCATCCACTTCGGCACTTTTCTGAGCAACCAGCAAAATTTGTTTGTTGCTATCCATCGCCATATCCAAGGCTTGGATGGACTTGTTACGCCCGACAAACAAGGGGATCACCATGTGTGGATACACCACGACATCACGCAACGGCAAAACGGGAACGACGATTGATTCAGCCATAATAAGTACTCACTGTGGCAGATAGGAGGGTGATGTGCCGAGAAAACAATCTCAGCACACCAGCAAATGTTATTCGCCTGCGGCTAATTGCTGCTGCGGCTCGACATTTTCATAGATCAGATACGGTTGGGACTCGCCTTTGACAACGGCATCATCCACCACCACCTTGCTGACGTTCTGCTCAGAAGGCAGATCGTACATGGTATCCAGCAAGATTTTTTCCAGAATAGAACGTAACCCACGCGCTCCGGTTTTGCGTTCCATCGCTTTACGCGCAATCGAATGTAAAGCGTCATCACGGAAGACCAATTCAGCGCCTTCCATTTCAAACAGCTTGGCGTATTGCTTGGTCAAGGCATTGCGCGGCTCGGTGAGAATTTGCACCAAGGCTGTTTCGTCCAGCTCTTCTAAAGTGGCAACCACTGGCAAACGCCCCACGAATTCTGGAATCAAACCGTAATGCACCAAATCTTCCGCCTCGATGTCTTTAATAACCTCACCGAAACTGCGGCTTTCTTCGGGTGACTTCACCTTCGCCGAGAAACCAATGCTGCCTTTTTCGGTACGGCGACGGATGACCTTATCCATACCCGAAAATGCGCCGCCCACAATGAATAAGATATTGCGGGTATCGACCTGCAAGAACTCTTGCTGCGGGTGTTTACGCCCACCTTGTGGCGGCACAGACGCCACCGTGCCTTCGATCAGCTTCAACAGCGCTTGCTGCACGCCTTCGCCAGACACATCACGGGTAATGGAAGGGTTATCGGCTTTGCGGGAAATCTTGTCGATTTCGTCGATGTAGACAATGCCCGTCTGGGCTTTTTCCACGTCGTAATCGCATTTTTGCAGCAACTTCTGGATGATGTTTTCCACATCTTCACCCACATAACCGGCTTCGGTCAGGGTGGTGGCGTCGGCAATGGTGAAGGGCACATTCAGCAGACGGGCCAGCGTTTCTGCCAGCAAGGTCTTGCCGCTACCGGTAGGGCCGATCAGCAGGATGTTACTCTTGGCGAGTTCGACATCATCCTTGCCGCCACCTTTTTTGTACAAGCGCTTGTAGTGGTTATAAACTGCTACTGAAAGCACGCGCTTTGCTAATTCCTGACCAATCACGTATTCATCAAGGTTGCCTTTGATCTCACGCGGCGTCGGCAGGGAAGATTGTTCATCAGACCCTTGCGCGGTATGCATTTCCTCTTGAATGATGTCATTACACAAATCCACACATTCATCACAAATGAACACCGAAGGACCGGCGATCAGCTTACGCACTTCGTGCTGGCTTTTTCCGCAGAAAGAGCAATACAGCAGCTTGCCGCTATCGTGATCGCCTCTTCTATCTTTACTCATCAGAACCTCTATCCTGTGCCGCTTCACGACACATCAACGATGTAAACTAAAGGACTATGTTGTGTCCGTATGACTGTTTTCAAGCTATATTATTCTAATAAACTGGTCTTGTGACAAGAATACTCGCCTTTTACCAGTATTTTACGCTTCTTTTGTTGAAAAATACCTGTCCGGACACGAAAACAGCCTGTCAAGACAGGCTGTTTTCAGATAAAAGGCGACGCTTACGACCTGAAAATCAGGTACGCACCGTCAAGACCTCATCAATCAAACCGTACTCGCGTGCTGTCACCGCATCCATGAAATTGTCGCGGTCGGTATCTTGCTCAATACGCTCAACCGATTGCCCGGTATGGTCAGCCAACACCTTATTCAATACTTCACGCATCTTGAGAATTTCACGGGCTTGAATCGCAATATCTGACGCCTGCCCACGTGATCCACCTGACGGCTGGTGAATCATGACACGAGAATGCGGCAGTGCAAAACGCTTACCCGGCTCACCCGCAGCCAGTAATACCGCACCCATGCTGGCGGCTTGACCGATACACAAGGTACTGACTTGTGGCTTGATAAACTTCATGGTGTCGTAAATCGCCATGCCTGCGGTAATCACGCCACCCGGCGAATTGATATACAGATGAATATCTTTCTCAGGGTTTTCGGATTCGAGGAACAACAACTGCGCCACAATCAGATTTGCCATGTAATCTTCGACTTCACCCACGCAGAAAATGACCCGCTCCCGCAGTAAGCGTGAGTAAATGTCAAAAGCGCGTTCGCCACGAGCCGATTGCTCGATAACCATAGGAACGCCCACAGCGCGTGGTTCATCTGGGTTTCTTACAAACATTACAACCTACCTTAATCTGTGTACTGGAATCAGGCTTGTGCCTGTTCCGGCTTTTTAGGGTTCATGACACTATCGAAATCGCGGGTTTCATCGTTGACGGTGGCTTTTTCCATGACCCACTCAACAATCATTTCTTCCATGACCGCTGCTTCGATAGTCTGCATGGCTTGACGGTTGCCACGGTAGTAGTTTTTCAGCGCTTGTGGATCTTCGTAGCTGGCAGCCACGGTTTCCAACATGGCCTCAACCCGTGCCGGGTCGCGTTGCAGGCTGTGTTGGCGAATCACTTCACCCACAATCAAACCCAACTTCACGCGGCGCTCTGCTTGCGGCGCAAATAACTCGTCAGGGATATTATCCGCCGGAGAGCCAGTGTTTTGCGAGAACTCCTCACGAACGTAGCGGATTTCTTCCTTCACCAGTGACTTGGGAATATCAATCGCATGTAATTCCGCCAAACCGTCCATAACCTGCTGTTTGAGCTGGGTCTTAATGGCAGTATCGAGTTCACGCTGCATATTCTTTTTGACTTCAGCGCGGAAATCATCCACAGAACCGCTCTCTATACCGAATTTAGTGATGAAATCGGTGTCAACTTCTGGCAACGTAGCAGCACGTACTTGCTTCATGGTCAGCTTGAATTGTGCCGTTTTGCCTTTCAGGTTTTCAGCATGGTAAGTATCCGGGAACGCCACGTCGATGGTTTTCACTTCACCGGCTTTCATACCAACCAAACCGTCTTCAAAGTCTTTCAACATGCGACCCGCGCCGAGTTCGACCGAATAATCTTCCGCAGCACCGCCTTCAAAGGCTTCGCCATCGACGGAACCATCGAAATCGACTTTTACCATGTCACCTGCCGCAGCAGCGCGATCAACTTCAGTCCATTCTTGATTTTGCTTGCGGATGACATCAATCATCTTGTCGAGATCAGCATCCGCGATGTCTGCGACCGGGCGGGTAATCGTCAGGGTTTCAACACCTGCAATCACCACGTCAGGGTAGACTTGGAAGTTGGCAACAAATTCAAGGTCTTTACCGGCTTCCATCGTTTTCAAGTCGATTTCTGGCAAACCTGCAACACGCAATTTTTCTTGATTGGCAGCATCTTGAAAGGCGGAACCCAGCAATTTTTCCACCACCTCGTAACGCACGCCATCTTCATAGCGCTTTTTAACCACGCTAAACGGCACTTTGCCGGGGCGGAAACCGTCGATCTTAACGCGGCTTACCATGCCTTTCAGGCGTTTTTCTACTTCTTGGTCGATTTTTTGGGCAGGAACTGCCACTGTCATTTTGCGGTCGATGTTACCGGTTGTTTCGACAGAAAATTGCATGTAAAAACCTCGTTACAAGCCTCACATCCACCGATGCAGGGCAGATCATCATTAAAATCAAGGAGTTAAAGTGGTGCGAAAAGAGAGACTCGAACTCTCACGCCTTGCGGCGCTGGTACCTAAAACCAGTGCGTCTACCAATTCCGCCATTTTCGCATGTATCTAATTGCGGATTCCGGTTAGCAAACCCTACCGAGAATCACGAAGGAGGCGATTATACACAGCCATTTAGCTTTTGCATAATATCTGAAGCGGGAAAAAAGTGGGGTGGCTGATGGGGCTCGAACCCACGACCACCGGAATCACAATCCAGTGCTCTACCAACTGAGCTACAGTCACCACGGAAAACGTTGTAATCTGCTGGGCATTTAATGGCGCGCCCGGCAGGGCTCGAACCTGCAACCTACGGCTTAGAAGGCCGTTGCTCTATCCGTTGAGCTACGGGCGCAAGTAGGAGACCAGAAAATAAATGGTCGGAGTAGAGGGATTTGAACCCCCGACCACCTGTACCCAAAACAGGTGCGCTACCAGGCTGCGCTATACTCCGACGTTAATTGAAGCAGAATACGTTGATTCTGTTCCTCAATCAAGAGCGCGAACTATACGTAGCAAGTGCTTTTGCGTCAAGCCCTAAATAACGCCTTTCTTCAACACAGCACATTCTACCGTTATTTTGAACTTATACGAACCTGAACATCGTCAGATTTGCAGTCAAATT
>CAYQTB010000050.1:0-9602 GCA_964420315.1 uncultured Thiothrix sp.
AGTGTGCAATACGACCTGCAAAATGGTCGCCCGCTCTCAATCAGCGTTGATCAAAACTTGCAAATGGCTGATGAGGAAATGCATTACACCGCCTCCGACTTTAAGGAAGTGACCAAAGCCAAACCCAAGGCAAAAAAGAAAGCAAAAAAATAATCCAGTGCAAAGCCCAGCCGTGGAGACGCAAGATTTTGCGTCTCTACCTACCCAAACGGCTGACAATGCGGTAATTTACCCGGATGCCGCAAACCACCGAACTCATCACCACCTTAAACAAGCTCCTCAAGCGCCACAATAAACCCCATGTGAATATTGTTGCCTGCCTGCAACTCTCCGAAGCCAGTGTCAAACGCCTATTGTCCGAACAATGCGAACGCCTCTTCGGTGGTCGGCGTAAAGTACGCCAAGGAAATCACGCATGAATCAACGTCTCTACACCCACGGCTGGGATGACTACGAACTGATCGACGCGGGCGACGGTAAAAAGCTGGAACGTTGGGGCAAAATCCTCACCATCCGCCCGGAAGTGCAAGCCTATTTCAAACCCGGCAAATCCCACAAAGAATGGCGCACGCTGGCACATTGGGAATTCCTCGAAACCGACAAACACAGCGGTGTGTGGCACCCCTTACGTGATGCAGCGCCAACGACATGGGAAATTGGCTACCAGCGGCTGCGCTTTCAGCTCGAATTAACCCGCTTTAAACACCTTGGTTTGTTCCCCGAACAGCGCTGCAATTGGGATTTTATTGCGGAACACTTGCCCGCTGAAGGGTGCTTTCTCAACCTGTTTGCGTATACCGGCGCGGCATCATGCATCGCCCGGCAAACCGGCGCGGAAACCTTGCATGTGGATTCCGTCAAGCCATTGCTGACCTGGGCGCGCACCAATATGGAACGCAGCAAACTCGCCGACATTAAGTGGGTGCGCGAAGATGCCCTCAAATTCGTGGAACGTGAACTCAAACGCGGGCGGCATTACGACGGCATTATTATGGATCCGCCTGCGTGGGGCTTGGGGAAAAAAGGCGAAAAATGGAAACTCGACAATAAGCTGGAGGCGTTATTGGAAGGCGTGCAAGGCTTGTTAACGCCTCGTGGTTTTTTGATTCTCAACACCTATTCGCCCACGATAGGCTTGCCGGAAATCACCCGCTTGGCGCATCAGTATTTCAAACCGCAACAGTGTGGGGTGCGTGAGTTGTGGATGCAGACGCGTACGGGCAAGGATTTGTATTATGGGAATGTGTTGCGCGTAATTAAACATCAATACACCTAATGGGTGTCAAGACCCATGTGCCACCGCTGACTTCACCGAGACCGGGCAGAAGGGGCAACGATAGACGAAACCCGTTTATTGGATGAACTATTGCAAAATCATTGTGCAAGACGAGCAAGGTGTTACCAACAAAATTTCGACGCTGAAAGCCTTTGTTGCTTACCGTGGAGGTGATGTTTCGCTGGTGGTCGACAAACAGAATAACGAGGAATGATACCAATGAAAGTCAGCGTTCCCCCAATCAAATCTCAAGGTATTAAAACCAAACTTGTGCCGTGGATCAAAAATATTATCCCCGCTGACTTTGATGGACGGTGGGTTGAGCCATTCATGGGTACTGGCGTTGTGGCTTTTAACCTTGCCCCGCAACAGGCTTTGCTGTGTGATACCAATCCGCATTTGGTTCACTTTTATTCCTGCCTTGCCAAAGGTGTGATTAGGCCTGAAAGTGTCCGCGCTTATTTGAATAGAGAAGGGGCTTTGCTGCTGGAAAAAGGCGAAGTGCATTATTACGAAATCCGTGAGCGGTTTAACAAATACCATGCACCTTTGGATTTTCTGTTTCTGAACCGTGCCGGATTTAATGGCATGATTCGTTTTAACCGGAAGGGTGGGTTCAATATTCCGTTTTGCCGTAAACCGCAGCGGTTTGCCCAAGCCTATGTGAGCAAAATCGTGAATCAGGTGGATACCATCGCTAAAATCCTGCACACCAAGCAGTTTGAGTTTAAATGTCAGGATTTCACCAAAACACTCCAAGAAATTTCGGCGGATGACATGGTGTATTGTGATCCGCCGTATATTGATCGCCATGTGGATTATTACAACGGTTGGGATGAGCTTCAGGAGCATCGCCTTCATGCTGCGCTGGAAAAGCTGGAGGGTAAATTCATTCTTTCCACTTGGCATCACAATGACTTTCGGGAAAATACTTACATCAAGTCATTGTGGGGCAAGTTTAACGTGTTGACACGGGAGCATTTCTACCATGTCGGCGCGAGTGAAGATAACCGCAATCCGATGGTTGAGGCATTGGTGATAAACTACGATCCGTCCGCTGATGAGAAAAAGGTAGAGGCGTTTCAGCAAGTTGCGTTATTGGGTTAAACCTTAACGCTCTGCAACCACATTTCCAACGCTGCCATGTGCCACAGTTTGCTGCCCTGAATCCGCGTCAAATGCGCTTCCGGTTGGGCAATCACTTTGTCGATGTAGCTGCGCTGGAACAGCCCGCGTTCGCGGCACGCTTGCGAATCCAGCAAATCGCGCATCATGTCCAGAAACTCACCGCGCACAAATTTAAGTGCAGGCACAGGGAAATATCCCTTGGGGCGGTCAATCACGTTATCCGGCACTAGCCCCCGCGCAATCTGTTTCAGCACGTACTTGCCGCCGTCGCGCAATTTCAATTCGGTTGGCATTTGTGCTGCCAGTTCCACCAGTTCGTGATCGAGAAACGGCACACGCGCTTCCAACCCCCATGCCATCGTCATGTTATCCACGCGCTTGACCGGATCATCGACGATGAAGGTGGTCACGTCGGCGCGTAATACCGCATCCAGTGTTTCTTCTGCATCCGCCGATTCCAGCAATTCGCGCACCAATTCGCCGGTGTAATCGCGAGTCTGGAATGGGGTTTGTAACATCTCCGCCATCTCGCGGTGGTCACGGTCGAAGTAATACGGTGCGAGGCGTTGCAGCTTGTCGGGGTGGGTAGAGGCGTGCGCTTGCGGATACCAGAAATAGCCGCCGAAGACTTCATCCGCGCCTTGCCCGGATTGCACCACTTTCACATGCTTCGACACCTGTTCGGAGAGCAGGTAAAAGCCAATCGCATCCTGCCCAAACATCGGTTCTGCCATGTTCGCTACCGCTTCCGGTAGGCGTGACAAGGTGTGTTCGTTGGGGATGTGGAATTTGTGGTGGGTGGGCTGGAAGCGCTCCACCACCGCGTCGGAATATTCGTATTCGCTGCCTTTTTCCTCCGGCTGATCGTCGAAACCGATGGTGAAGGTGCGGATGTCCTGGATGCCGAGTTCAGACAGTAAACCGACCAGCAGGCTCGAATCCAGCCCACCGGACAGCAATACGCCCACGGGTACGTCAGCGATATTATTGCGGCGTAGCACGGCGGTTTTCAGCGATTCGTGGACTGCGGCGATCCATTCCTGTTCGGAACGCGCTTCGGTGGGGCGACGTGCGACCAGATTCCAGTAACGTTTCAGCGCTTGCCGACCGTCGGCGTGGATAGTGAGGCTGTGCGCGGGTTGCAGCTTGCGGATGCCGTTCAACACGGTGCGCGGTGCGGGCACTACGGCGTGCAGCGAAAACAGGTTGTGGATTGCCAGCGGATCGAGGCTGGTATCAATCCCCGGCGTGGTCAACAGGGCTTGCGTGTTGGAGGCAAAGCGGAAACTTTTGCCATCGGCGGCGTAGTACAGCGGCTTGATGCCCATGCGGTCACGCGCCACGAACAGCGTTTTTTTGCGCATGTCCCAGATAGCGAAGGCGAACATCCCCAGCAAATGCTTGGGCGCGTCTTCACCCCATTCCGCGTAGGCTTTGAGGATAACTTCGGTATCGCCTTCGGAAAAGAAATGATGTCCGCGAGCCTTCAATTCCGCCCGCAATTCGGGGTGGTTGTAGATTGTGCCGTTGAACACCAGTGCCAAGCCGGATTCGATGTCCACCATCGGCTGGCTGGATTTGTACGACAGGTCGATGATCGCCAAGCGACGATGCCCAAACATCAAGCCACCGTCGGAAAAGCTGCCCGCGTGGTCGGGGCCGCGCTTTTCCAACTTCGCCATCATGCTGTTGAGGTATTTCAGTTCGGGAAGTTGCCCGTCGAGGCGTAGTTCACCGCAGATGCCGCACATGGTGGTATTCCTTTCAGTTGGTTAAGTGCTTTTGCAATTCTTCCTGCAATTTCTGCATCAACATTTCTTCCACGGTTTGTGGCGGTAGCTGTTGTTGCGGGGGCAGTTGCTGCGGCAATTCTTGTGGCACTGGTGCTTGCCCGCTTCCGCTCACACCACGAATGTTGAACGTGTGGGTGAGCACTTGCCCCGGCGGTACAGTCAGCGATTTATAGCCCTGAAAGCCTCGGTAATCAAAGCTGACCACGAATTCTTGCGCGGGCAGGCTGAGTTCGGTGAGCGACACGTTATTAACCCGTTCGACCACTGAGCCATCTAAACGCGCAATGGTGAAATTGACGGGTATCGGCGTACCGTCATCAGCGGATAACGCGACGACGCGGAGTCTGCCTTGCGCGGCAGAAGGTGCAGGCGTTGGTGCTGGTCTGACGGGTTCAGGTTGACGGGGTGGTGGCGCAGCAACCGGAGCGGGTGCGGCGGCGACTAGTGCAGGTAGTGGGAAGATTTCATTCACGACTGCGCCATCCGGGACGTTGATCGTGCGTGACAGGCTGGCGTAACCTTCGGCGCGTACCGTGATTTTGTATTTGCCGGGTTTGAGCGTGAACGCGGCTTTGTTGGTGTAAGTAGCATTATCCAGATTTACGCCGTTGGCTTGTTGCACGTAGACATTGGCTTTGATGGGTTTGCCGGTTTCGGTTTGCGCCACTATTTCCAGCGTACCGGTTTTGCCAACGACTGGGGTAGGCGGTGGGGTTGCAGGCTTTGGTGTTTCTGTCGGTTCAGCGATTACCGGGGGGGTATCGGTGTCTGGTTCATCCGCAAGTGGTTCAGCGGGTTTGGGTGGAGTGTGTGTTGGCGGCGGCTTGGGGGCTTCAACGGTATCGGTATCATCCGGCTCACCCACCAATTCCACGGTACTGTCTTCTTTTTCCGCTGGGGCAGGTTTGTCGTTTAAGGGGCGGGTGAAAATAGTGCTATCACCGATTGCGTCGGGCGAAGGCAGGTTGGCGTTGGGCATGACCAGTGGTTGTTCCCAGCCGGAAGCACTGGGTGGGGCTTCTGCCGGGTTGGGGGCAAACAGGCTTTTGATGCCAATCAGGGCGAAGATGACCAGCACTGCGCCGATGATCCATTTTGCGATTCCGCTCATGTCGAGTTCTCGTTAGTCGTATGATGTGAGAAGGATAGCAGAAAGTGTCTGTTTACCCATTCCATTGATCGGGCGAAAGGTATTTTACCGCCGCCGGGTTTCCGTGTTACACCTGTTTTTTTGACCGACGGATCCTTATTTTGTTACAAGCCAGCCACCTGCATTATGCTTACCCCGAAGCAGGACGTGAACATACCGTCTTGCGTGATGTCAGCTTAAGCTTGCAAGCGGGCGAACACGTCTCCTGATCAATTGTCCGGCGGGGAACAGCAGCGCGTGGCGATTGCACGTGCTTTGATTCATCAACCCGCGTTGTGGTATTAGCGGATGAACCTACCGGCAATCTGGATGCGAAAACCGGGGCGTTGGTACTGGATTTGCTGTTTTCATTGGCGGGGGAGACGCAACAAACCTTGCTGGTGGTGACGCATAGCCGCACGGTGGCAGAACGGGCAGGGCGTATTTTAGTGATGGTGGATGGCAGTCTTAACGAGGGTATTTATGGTGAAGTCACTACAAGATTCGATTAATTCACACCGTGCCTTGCTCACGGATTTATTAGGCAACGCGCTCAACGAGTATGCGGGCAGAATCTTGCCGCAAATGGATGATGTTGAGCGGTTGGATGAGTGTATGCGGCGGGTTTTCAGCGCTTTGGATTACTGCAAATACGTGTATACGATGGATGCAAATGGGGTGCAAATCAGTTCCACGGTCAATCGTTACGGCGCGGATACGGAAGCACGCGGGCGTGACCGCTCGGAACGACCTTACATGCAGCACATCCACGATGCCAGCATCGACTTTAATTTGTCAGAAGCGTACATCAGCCGTAATAAAAAGCGCCCGTCGATCACGGCGATTCAAAGCATTCGGGATGCCAGCGGACAGTGTGTCGGGTTTTTGGGGGTGGATTACGATTTGCGCGAATTGCCGCATTCGGATGTGATTTACGAAGAGCCGAGCCAGTGGCGACAGATCAAGGGCGACCCGGCGATTCGCAGCGGTTTGTTTGCGCAACAGCGGGCGGAAAGCGTGATGGATCGCCACATCGACGTGGTGCTGTCGGTGCATGAGGCGCTGATTTTGGATCAGGGCGTACACCATTTTCAGATTCATTTTTCCAGCAGCCGTACCACGATTTGGCATCGGGATGACCCGTATGTGTACCGCATTCTCACCAATGAAGAGCTGATTGACCCGAATATTTGTTTGGCTTACCCACGCCGCCCGTATTTTGAGCGGGCGATTGTGCCGCCGGAAATGGTGGGCAAGGTCTTGAAGCAGTTGAAGGCGTTGCGGTTTGCGGATGAAACCATTTATTTGCGTTCGGCTTCGTTGAACATCGTGAATGGCACGGTGGGGCTGAATTTTTCGTGCGACGGTTCGCATTACCTGAGTTATGACGAATTTCTCTCCAAGGGCTTGGATTTCTGGTTGGGGAATGACAGCAGCATTGCCTCTGAAGTGGCGTGTGCGGTACAGGCACTTGACACGCAACGGCTGGATGCGGAAGTGGATGCGCTGGCAAGCATGGGTTGTATTCAGGTGAATAAGTTGCTGTATGCCTTAGAAAACAGCGATGTGCCGGAACAGGTGGCGGCATTCAATGCCGAGGAGCGTGATTACCTTTACCGCGAACTCAAGGCGGTGATGGATGTGTACGAAGGCGGGGGGTGTGGATTATGACGGCATGGCTGGTGCGCGACGGTGTGCAATTACCGTGCTGGGGATTGACCCGTTTGCAAGCCCCTTTGCAGCGCTTGGGTAACGAATCAGGTGTGGATGGCACATGTGGCATTGACGCAGACGGGCATTACCTACTGGGAAGGAGCAGTGCGGGTGGTGGATGCTGGGAGTGGTGAGGTGTTGGGGCGGGGGTATTTGGAGATGTCAGGGTATGAGTGACATAACCGTGACAATTCATCCCCCGAATACAGGCTTATTGCGCCAAACCGGCGAAATGCCCTATCTTACGCGCCGTACACACATCCTAATCATTTAGAGGAGTAACGACCCATGACGCACACTTTGCCAGAACTGCCGTTTGCGAAAGACGCACTGGTTCCACACATGTCGGCTGAAACACTGGAGTATCACCACGACAAGCACCACAACGCTTACGTGGTTAACCTGAATAACCTGATTCCTGGCACTCAGTTTGAGAGCATGAGTCTGGAAGACATCGTGAAATCCGCACCAGCAGGCGGCGTTTATAACAATGCAGCGCAAGTGTGGAACCACACCTTCTTCTGGAACTGCCTGAAGCCCAACGGCGGCGGCGCACCCACTGGCGCATTGGCGGCTGCCATTGATGCGAAATGGGGTTCTTTCGACGAGTTCAAGAAAGCCTTCACGGCTTCTGCGGTGGGCAACTTCGGTTCTGCGTGGACGTGGTTGGTCAAGAAAGCTGACGGTTCCGTGGACATCGTGAACATGGGCGCGGCCGGCACACCATTGACCACGGGCGATACCGCGTTGTTTTGCGTAGACGTGTGGGAACACGCTTACTACATTGACTACCGCAACCTGCGCCCTAAATTCGTTGAGACCTTCCTCAACAATCTGGCGAACTGGGAGTTTGCCGAGAAGAATTTCTCAGCGTAACGCGGAATAATCGCTGTCAGATCGAGCCAAAAAAGCCGGACGTGTTCCGGCTTTTTTGCGTTTGGAGTGGCGGTTTTATTTTACAGCTAACCTTACCAATAGCCCGTAAATCTGCGACACTTCGTCCATGTTCCAGCACCTGAAAGACCACAGCCTCAACACCGCTCACCATCAGTCCAGCCATTGCGAAACTTGTCGCAAGCGCGGGCAGTCTGCCTTGAATTATTTTGCTTCCATGATCAGTGCAGCACGCTGTGGCTCCACGTTACCTGCTTTGCCGCAAGGAGTGGGGATGTGAACAATTACGAACATTTCCCTAACCCTGGTAGACAGTAAGACAAGGTAATCCATATGGCTGTTAAATTAATGTCCTTTCGCGACGTGACTGATGAAGAGGCTGAGGAAATTCGTGCTCTGCTGTACGCCCAGCGGTTTGAATACTACGAAACACCAAGTGGCAACTGGGGCATTTCCGCTCCGATACTCTGGCTGTATGAGAGTGATGATTTGCCAGCAGCCCAACAGCTATTAGCCAAGTATCAACAAGAACGCAGCCAACGCGTTCAGGCGGAATACGCAGAGCGCCGTCAACGTGGCGAGCAGCGTCAGTTTGTCGATGAAATCCGAAACTCACCGTTACGGGTGGTTGCTTTGCTTGCCCTTGCCGGTGCGGTCGCGTATTTTTCAGTCGTACCGTTTTTTGAGATGTCCCTATGACATATACCTGTGCCAAACCGCTCGTCCTCGTGGACGGTTCATCCTACCTGTTCCGCGCTTTCCACGCGCTCCCGCCGCTGACCAATGCCCACGGCGAACCTACCGGCGCGATGCACGGCGTATTGAATATGCTGGATAAATTGCGCAAGGATTACGACCCCGAACATATGGCGGTGATTTTCGACGCCCCCGGCAAAACCTTCCGCGATGATCTTTACCCGCAATACAAAGCTAACCGTCCGCCGATGCCAGCAGACTTGCGCTGCCAAATTGAACCGTTGCTGGCGATTATTCGGGCGCAAGGCTATCCGCTGCTGATGATTCCCGACGTGGAAGCCGACGACGTAATCGGCACGTTAGCGGCGCACTACGACGGCAAGGTGATTATTTCCACTGGCGACAAAGACATGGCGCAATTGGTGGATGAACGTGTTCACCTGATCAATACCATGAGCGGGCATTACGCCGACCCTGCTGGCGTAGTGGAAAAATTCGGGGTCGCGCCCGAACGCATCCGCGATTACCTCGCGCTGATTGGCGACACCGTGGATAACGTCCCCGGTGTCAATAAAGTCGGCCCCAAAACAGCGGTCAAATGGCTGGAAGAATACGGTTCGCTGGAAAATATCATGGCGCGAGCCGCCGAGTTCAAAGGCAAAATCGGCGAAAACCTGCGTGAAGCTTTGGCACATTTACCGCTGTCTTTCGAGTTGGTCACGATTAAGTGCGATGTGCAACTGGATTTGCAACCGGAAACGCTGACGTTTGCTGCGCCGGACGTGGAAACCTTGCGGGCGTTGTATGAGCGGTACGGGTTTCGGACGCGCTTGGCAGGGTTGGATAAGGAGGAAAAAGTAGAGGAAGATAGCCAATCTCTTCCTCTCACTCCCGATACAGCTTACACCACCATCCTCACCCAACCCGACCTAGACGCTTGGCTAACCCGCCTGCAAGCCGCCGCCGAATTCGC
>CAYQTB010000050.1:9702-19063 GCA_964420315.1 uncultured Thiothrix sp.
CCCAACCCGACCTAGACGCTTGGCTAACCCGCCTGCAAGCCGCCGCCGAATTCGCGTTCGACACCGAAACCACCAGCCTCGATTACATGGAAGCGCAAATCGTCGGCGTGTCTTTTGCGATTGCAGCGGGCGAAGCGGCTTATCTGCCATTAGCACACGATTACCTCGGCGCACCACCACAACTCAACCGCGAGGCGGTGTTGGCGCAACTCAAACCGTTGCTGGAAGACCCCGCTATCCGCAAGATCGGGCAAAACCTCAAATACGACCGTAGTGTCTTGCTGAATCACGGGATTACCTTGCGCGGCATTGCGCACGATACCATGTTGCAATCGTATGTGCTGGACTCGACCGCGAGCCGCCACGATTTCGACACACTGTGCGCCAAGCACCTCAACCACACCACCATCAGCTTTGCGGACATTGCCGGTAAGAGCAAAAACCAACTGACCTTCAATCAAGTTGGGTTGGAACAAGCTACCCCGTATGCGGCGGAAGATGCCGATTACACCCTGCGCTTGCATCAACATTTTTGGTCACAACTGCAAGCTCTCGATGGGCAGCGCAAGTTGTATGAAAGTGTAGAAGTACCGCTGGTGAGCGTGCTGTCGACGATTGAGCGCAATGGCGTGAAAGTCGATGCCGCGATGTTGGCGCGTCACAGCCAAGAACTCGAAATGCGGATGCATTCCGTGATGTTGGAGGCTTACGCAGCAGCGGGGCAGGCATTTAACCTTGCCTCACCTAAGCAATTGGGGGAAATCCTTTACACCAAACTCGGTTTGACCGCGCCGCGCAAAACGCCCAAGGGTCAGCCGTCTACCGCTGAAGACGTGTTGGAAGAACTCGCGAACATGGGGCACGAATTGCCCAAGCTGATTTTGGTGCATCGTGGGTTGGCGAAACTCAAATCCACTTACACCGACAAATTGCCGCAGCAAATTAACCCGCGTACCGGGCGGGTGCATACCTCTTACCATCAGGCGGTGGCTTCGACCGGGCGGTTGTCGTCGTCAGACCCGAATTTGCAGAATATCCCGATCCGCAATGAGGAGGGGCGGCGCATTCGCCAAGCCTTTATTGCGGAAAGCGGCTGTCAATTGCTGGCGGCGGATTATTCCCAGATCGAATTACGCATTATGGCGCACTTGTCCGGTGACGCGGGTTTGTTGAATGCGTTTGCGCAAGGGCTGGATGTGCATCGCGCCACGGCGGCGGAAGTTTTCGGTACACCGTTGGCGGAAGTGACCACGGAACAACGTCGGGCAGCGAAAGCGATTAATTTCGGGCTGATTTACGGGATGTCGGCATTTGGTTTGGCAAAACAGTTGGGTGTGGATCGGCGAGATGCGCAAGATTACGTCAACCTGTATTTCGCCCGTTATCCCGGTGTGAAACAGTACATGGATGACACCCGCGAACAAGCTCGTGCCCAAGGTTATGTAGAAACGCTGTTCGGGCGGCGTTTGTTCCTGCCGGATATTCATTCAAAAAATGCCGCTACCCGTCAGTATGCCGAACGCACCGCGATTAATGCGCCAATGCAAGGCACTGCGGCGGATATTATTAAGAAGGCAATGCTGGCGGTGGATACGTGGTTACAAAACAGTGGCTTACACACCAAAATGATTATGCAAGTACACGATGAATTGGTGTTTGAAGTGCCGGAAAACGAAATGGCTACGGTGCGCGAACAGGTGGTTGCGCTAATGACGAACGCCGCAGCGCTGGCTGTGCCATTGGTGGTGGAGAGTGGGGTGGGGAATAATTGGGATGAGGCGCATTAGCGGTGGATGTGGTCGGCGGCAGCACCTTGGCGCGAGTCTTGGCAGAAATGCAGTACGGCGGCACGGTGGCGGCTTACGGTTTGGCGGGTGGTTTCGAGCTGAATACCACGGTGATGCCGTTTATTTTGCGCAATGTGAGTTTGCGCGGGGTGGATTCGGTGAGTTGCCCACAAGAACGGCGCGTGAAGGTGTGGAAACGCCTTGCAGCGGCGATGCCACCGAGTGCGTATGCTGAGTTGGGTTGCGCGATTGCGTTGGAAGAAGTGCCGCAAGCCGCTAAGGATATTTTGGCAGGACGGATTCAGAGGCGGATGTTGGTCAATTTGAATTTATAATGGAGAACAAACACGATATGACTGCTGTTCATTTTAAATTTGCCCCCGCTGCGCTCGAATGCCGCAATGCGCTGTCTGCCATTGTGCAAATTGGCGACACGTTGTGGGTTGCCAATGATGAAAGTATCCACCTGGAACGCATGAGTTACCAAGGTGCGGATGCGGATGGCAACCCGTTGTATGCGGCGCATACCCGCTTTGCTTTGCACGATTATTTGTCATTGCCGGTCGCGGCAGGTGCAGACGATAACGAAGTCGATGTGGAAGGCTTGGCGTACCAAGACGGGTATTTGTGGGTGGTGGGTTCGCACAGCCTCAAGCGGAAAAAGCCGCAGTCGGGCAAATCCACCGAAAAAGGTATTGAGCGGTTGATGAGGATTGTGCCTGACCCTAACCGCTACCTAATTGCTCGTATTCCGCTAAATGAGGTCGACGGCATTCCAACCTTGCAAACACCCGGCGCAGCGTTGCCGCTGCATACCAATGGTAATGCACTGATGGAAGCCTTGCGGGATGATCCGCATCTGACGCATTTTCTGAAAATCCCCGGCAAAGATAACGGCTTCGATGTGGAAGGTTTGGCGGTGATGGGTAAACGCTTGTTTCTCGGTTTGCGTGGGCCAGTATTGCGCGGCTGGGCGGTGTTGCTGGAAATCGAGTGCGTGGAAGATGACGATGATCCTACCGTGTTGAAGCTGGCGCGTATCGGCGAAGAAGATCGCCCTTACCGCAAGCATTTCCTACAACTGGATGGGTTGGGAATCCGTGATTTGTGCGTGCAAGGTAAGGATTTGCTGATTTTGGCAGGGCCTACCATGAGTTTGGATGGCCCGGTACGGGTTTACCGTTGGCAGGATGGGGCTAAGCCGGATGCGGAAAACCTCATTCCCCGCGATGTGCTCACGGTGGTGGCGGACATTCCGCACGGTCACGGTAATGATCACGCGGAAGGCATGTGTTTGTTTTCACAAGATAATGCAGAAACCGCCTTGCTGGTGGTGTATGACAATGCGGCAGCAGGGCGTAAGCGTGGGGCGGATGGGGTGTTGGGAGATGTGTTTGCGTTGCCCAATGCCACGCTCACTTACTTTTGCCAGTTTTAGTCACAAAGTAAGCCATAACGGTATCATTTTGTGGGAATCCGCGAGTCCCACAGGCATTTTCCAGCCGAATACGTTAGGATGCGCCTTTTGGTATGTTAGGAGCAGATGGCATGGGTTATCAGCGTCGAGCAATGCTTTGGGTAACGCTAGGCGTCGCCGCTATCGGGTTAGTGGCTTGTAAGCCCGCGCCCGATACCCCTAAACCCAGCGCTGGCACAACAAGCTCTGGTGCTGAGTCCGTCACTTGCCCCTCACACCAGTGGGTCAAGGCAAGCAATGGTGTTGAGGTCAATTACGCGCATATCTTTTGCGGCGAGTTGAACAATAAGGGGCGGGTCGTCGGTTTTCATTCACGCCCGCAAGGCAGCGACCCGCAAACGGTAGCCGAGGTGCGCATTACTCAAAAACCCAATAAGCAAGGGATTTACGCCGGGCAATGGACGTTGGTCGGTAACAAGGGTGAGGACAAATTTTCCACCTTCTACCCTGACCATTGCACCCCGACTCAAGTGATTAACACCATTGGGTATGCTGCCAGCCATCAGCAAAATTGCCCGAAAAGTGCGCCCAATTGGGCATGGTGTGGGGCTAATGCCCCTAAGCAGGATCAGTCGGATGCGTATTGCCGCAGTGCTGACGGCACACCTTTCCTGATTGCCGGTGCATCGTCGTCTCGTGGCGGTGTGAATACCGCTTTTCCCCTACGCTAACCCGCTGCTTGAGGAGCAATACCGATGATACACGAACACGAATGGCAGCAATGGCAACAACAAAGCGCAGGTTACACCGCCACCGCCGCTTTTTTGCTGCTGGATGTGCAAACCAACCTGACCATGCTGGCAACCTTGCAGACAGCATTGGACAAGATCCGGGAAAACCCCGCTGATGCTGAAGCCTATGCCATCAGCGGCAACAGCTATTTTGTACAGTTGCAGCCGCAGCAGGTTTTGATCGAGGAGCTGTATGGCGATGCTGCTGAGCCTGTCAGCATCAGTTTGGATGCGTTTGGTGAGGCGTTGGGGTATTGGCGCGATCGAATCATGGCTAATAGCCATTCAACTGAATCCTGAGTTAAATCATACGTTGCTGGCGTGATTGGTATTACAATACTCGCTTGAACACAACATAAAACGGTTCATCTGCCATGCCATCATCATTCTCTGCTGGCGTAGGTCAGCAACGTCACGACCATTTGTTGCATCGCTTACACGACGTGCAACGCTGTTTCTTACACATTCCCCCACAGAAAATCGCCCCGCTCGCGGCAGAGCTTGAGTTGCCCATCAGCCAAGTGGAAGCCGTCATTGATTTCTACAGCTTTTTCCACCGCACTCCACGCGGTCGCATTGACCTGCTGTTCAGCAATTGCACCAGTTGCGGCGATTTGTCGTTGATGCAGCAATTGTGTGCCTTGCTGGAGGTTAGCCCCGGCATTACCCGTGCGGATGGCGCAGTCAGCATTGACGAAACCGCTTGCTTGGGCATGTGTGATCAAGGCGCGGCGGCATTGGTGAACGGGCGCATCCTCACCCAACTCACCGCCCAACGCTTGCCGTCACTGGCGGCGCTAATCAATGCAGGAACACCGTTGGATGACTGGTCTGTGGAATGGTTTGCCGTGCAAGATAATATCCGCCAGACAGGTTTGTTGCTCAGCGATAACATGCCAGCGGGTGCTGGCTTACGCGCTGCGCTGCCCCGTGGTGCGGAAAACTTGTTGGCTGAGATCAAGCAATCCGGCTTGCGCGGCAGAGGGGGAGCAGGCTTTAACACCAGCCTGAAATGGCAATTGTGCCGCGCCGCACCCGCCACACCCCGCTATGTGGTGTGCAATGCGGATGAGGGTGAACCCGGCACGTTCAAGGATCGGGTGCTGCTGCACAGCTACGCGCCACAGGTGTTTGAAGGCATGGCGCTGTGCGCTTATGCCATCGGAGCGCAACACGGGTATCTGTACCTGCGCGGTGAATACCGCTACCTCTTGCCGCTACTGGAAGCAACGCTCGACGAGATGCGTGAAGCCAATTTGCTGGGCGCAAACATTCTCAATCAGCCCGATTTCCATTTCGACATCAGCATTATAATGGGAGCGGGCGCATACATTTGCGGCGAAGAATCGGCGTTGCTGGAATCGTTGGAACAGAAACGCGGTGTGCCACGAGTACGCCCCCCGTTTCCGGTGACGCACGGCTATTTGGGGCAGCCGACAGTCGTCGACAATGTGGAAACGCTGGTCGCCGCCACCCACATTGCGGTACACGGCGGGGAATGGTTTCGGGCACATGGTACGGCGCAATCCGCAGGCAGTAAGGTGCTCAGCGTCAGTGGCGACTGCACCGCTCCCGGCATTTACGAATACCCCTTTGGCATTAGCGTGCAAGACTTGCTGGACGCGTGCGGTGGGCAAGACGCGCAAGCCGTACAAGTCGGCGGGCCTTCCGGTGCATTGATCGGGCGGGCGGAATTTGGGCGCAAGCTGGCGTTTGAAGACCTTGCCACGGGTGGTTCGATCATGGTGTACGGCGCACAGCGTGATTTGCTGGCGGTGGTGCGCAATTTCACCCATTTTTTTGCGCATGAAAGCTGCGGTTTCTGCACGCCTTGTCGGGTGGGTACGCCATTATTGCGTCAGTACATCGACAAGATTGCTTCGGGGCATGGCACACCTTACGACCAAGCAGAAATGCTTAAATTGGCAAGGGTCGTAAAGCGGCGTTCGCATTGCGGGCTGGGGCAAACGGCAGCGAATCCGTTGCTGGATTTGCTGGAAAGATTCCCGCACGTTTGCACCGAGCGTTTGCTGCATCAAGATTACGAGCCGTTCTTTAATCTGGATGCAGCACTTGCCTCTACCCGCGAGTTGACCCACCGTGATGATGCGGAGGCGCATTTGTCATGAACAACACACTCTTTATCGACGGGTTGGAAGTCCCTTTTGAGATCGGGCAAACCATTATGGATGCAGCACTCGCGGCTGGTATCTACATTCCGCACTTGTGTCACAAACCGGGCTTGTCCCCACACGGCAGTTGCAAACTGTGTACCGTGGAAGTGGACGGGCGTAGTGCATCCGCTTGTACCTTACCCGCCAGCGATGGGATGCAAGTTGTCAACAATACCCCCGCTCTCAACGAAGTACGCAAAACCCTGACCCAAATGCTATTCGTGGAAGGCAATCACCTCTGCCCGACGTGCAGCAAGACGGGCGATTGCACTTTGCAAGCCTTGGGCTATCACTTCGGGATGTTGGATGGGCATTTCCCGCCGTTTTACCCGCGCCGCGAAGTCGATGCTTCCCACCCCGCGGTGATACTGGATCGTGATCGCTGCATTCTGTGCGAATTGTGCGTTAGAGCCAGCCGCGAGGTGGATGGTAAGAACGTGTTTGCGATTAGCGGGCGCGGGGCGCAATCCCACCTCATCGTGAATACCGCCAGTGGTCAGTTGGGCGATAGCGAGTTGCAAGCGGAAGATTTGGCAGCGCGTATTTGCCCCGTTGGTGCGATTTTGAGCAAAGGGCATGGCTACGAAGTGCCGATTGGCTTGCGCACGTTTGACCTGCATTCGGTGGCAGAATCCGATGTGGCTATCCCCATCACCTTGCAAAAAACGGAGCATCACGATGTCTAAAATTCGTATCGCTACCACGTCGTTGGCGGGTTGTTTCGGTTGCCACATGTCGTTTCTGGATATGGATGAGCGCCTAGTTGGCTTGCTGGAACACGTTGAATTTGACCGTTCCCCGTTAACCGATATTAAGCATTGCGGGTCGTGTGACATTGGTTTGGTGGAAGGCGGTTTGTGCAATGCTGAAAACGTGCGCGTCCTGCGTGAATTTCGCCAGCAATGCAATATCCTGATTGCGGTCGGGGCGTGTGCCATCAATGGCGGCGTACCGGCAATGCGCAACCACTATGCGGTGCAGGAATGTTTGGAAGAAGCCTACCTGAACGGTGTGGGCGTGGATAACCCGATGATTCCGTCCGACCCTGAATTGCCGTTGCTGCTATCCAAGGTTCACCCGCTGCACGAGGTGGTACGGGTGGATTATTACCTGCCGGGTTGCCCGCCATCCGGCGATGCGTTTTTCAGCATTCTGAGCGACTTGTTGGCGGGAAAAGAACCTTCCCTGTCAAAAGTCATGCTGCATTATGATTGAGGGTATGGACATGGAACACACTGCAAGCAACACGCGCCGCATTGCCATTGACCCGGTGTCACGGGTGGAAGGACACGGCAAAATTACCCTGCTGCTGGATGCTGACAACCACGTACAGGAAGCGCGTCTGCACATCGTCGAGTTTCGCGGCTTTGAAAAATTCATCCAAGGTCGCCCGTATACGGAAGTGCCGTATTTCGTGCAACGCTTGTGCGGCATTTGCCCGGTGTCGCACCATTTGGCAGCCGCAAAAGCAGTCGATCAGATTGTCGGGGTGGATGAACTGACACCCAGTGCCACCAAATTGCGTCGCTTGCTGCATTTTGGGCAAGTACTGCAATCGCACGCCCTGCATTTTTTCCACCTGTCTTCGCCCGACTTCCTGTTCGGTTATGGTGCAAATTTGTTGCACCGTAACATTGTGGGTGTGCTGGAAGATTACCCCGAACTGGCACTCAAAGGCGTTAAACTGCGCAAGTACGGGCAGCAAGTGATCGCGGCTATTGCAGGCAAACGCATTCACGGTACGGCAGCCATACCGGGCGGCATGAACAAAGCCCTGAGCGAGGCTGAACGTAACGTCTTGTTGGGCGATATTGCCGACATTATTGCCTGGTCGCAGGATGCGGTGACCTTGAATGAAACCATCCACCTGCAACACCCGGAAAACCATGCGTTCGCCACCTTGTCGACCAACTACTTAGGCATGGTCGGGGCGCAAGGTGAACTGGAGTTGTACCAGGGTGGGCTGCGTGCCAGCCGTGCAGATGGCAGTAATATTTTCGACCAGTTTGATTACAGCGGTTACGGTGCTGTGATTCGTGAAGAAGTGCGCAATTGGTCGTATATGAAATTCCCTTACCTAACAGCATTGGGCAAGGAAAACGGCTGGTATCGGGTAGGACCACTGGCACGGGTCAATCTATGCGATAGCATTGCTACACCGTTGGCGGAAGCCGCGCGGTTGCGTTTCCGTGCTTTTGCTGGGGGCGCGTATGTGCACGATACCTTGGCGTACCATTGGGCGCGGATGATTGAGGTGCTGCATTGCGCCGAATCCATCCAACTATTGCTCAATGACCCCGATATTACCGGCACGGATTTGGTGGTGTCCCGTGGCGAAAAACGACGCGAAGGCATCGGCGTGATAGAAGCCCCACGCGGGACGTTGTTCCACCACTACCAAGTCGATGAACAGGGTTTGATTGAAAAAGCAAACCTGATCGTTTCCACCACTAGCAATAATCAGGCGATGAATGAGTCGGTACGCTCGGTGGCTAATCATTATTTGGATGGACAGGAAATTACCGAAGGCTTGCTCAATCATCTGGAAGTGGCAGTGCGAGCGTACGACCCCTGTTTATCGTGCGCGACCCATGCGTTGGGGAAAATGCCATTGCAGGTGGAGTTGGTCAGCCATGAGGGAACGTTACTGAACCGGGTGGTAAAGAATAGTGGGTAATATCCCCCCGATCCTGCTGTTTGGCTATGGCAATCCGGGGTGCGGCGATGATGCCTTGGGTGTGTTGTTGTTGGAAGCAATGGCAGCGCAACACTTGCCCGGTGTGGAATGCCAAACCGATATGCAGCTTCAGGTCGAGCATGTTACCGACTTGGTGGGGCGTGAATGCGTACTGTTCATGGATGCGGATATGAGCTGTGCCGCGCCATATGTCGTGGAGCAACTCACCGCGCAACAGGATAGCAGTTACACCAGCCATGCGCTGTCGCCTGCGGCGGTGCTTTATGCTTTCCGGCAAGTGTATGGGGTAGATGCACCGCCAGCTTACTTGTTGCACATACGCGGCTACGCGTTTGCGTTGGGGGATGCGTTAACGGAACCAGCAGCGGGGAATCTGGCGGCGGCACTGGCATGGGTACTTGACCAGATTGCGCGGCAAACCTCGCCCTTCAGAGCGGGGAGGATAGCACGGGAGGCGAAGCCTCCCTATGATGGCGGTCAGTGAGCATGAAGCG
>CAYQTB010000051.1:0-7923 GCA_964420315.1 uncultured Thiothrix sp.
GTGTGGTTGGATGCGGGGGAAATGATTCCGGCACGGTTTTACCGCCACTATGAGGCGATGAATGTCAGTGTTTCCGCCAGTGGAGCTGACGAACAAGATGTGACCAATTTTGAGTGTTTCACCGATTTTACGCTGATTGCTGGGCAAGAATTCAAGATGACGGTGTGTCGGCGTGATTACCTCAATTACACCGGGTTGAGCGATTTGCTGGTGACAGCGGCTTTGGTGGGGCATAAGCGTCAGGGGATGCTGTTCAATTTGGATATGACGGGCACGACCTTTGAAAGTGGCATGGCGTTGTTGCAGCGCATGTTGGAGGATTTCAAATGGCAAAAATGATTCTTGAAATCCACACGCGCGGTTTGAATCAGTACCACCGTTTGGAGCAATTTCCGGTAACGATTGGGCGGGCGCTGGATAATGATGTGATTTTGTCCGATCACTCGGTGTCGCCTTACCATTTGCGTTTGGAGCAAGACGCCGAGGGGCAGGTATTTGCTCACAATTTGTCGAGTGAAAACGGTACACGCCTGAATAAGCACCAGCTTGGGGTGCAGCCGGTACAGGTGCCGATTCCCTGTCAGTTATTGCTGGGCAACCGTAAGTTGCGGTTGGCATCGACAGAAATGCCAGTGGAAACCACGCATGTCAGCCGTTGCGGGGGATTGTTTGCGCCTTTTTGTAAGCCGTTGTGGGCAGCGTTGCTGTTGTTGTTGACGGTGGTATCGCTGTTGCTGAATGACTATTTGAATGTGGTGGTGGCTAAAGAGCCGCTATTTTACATCAGTGGCGTGCTGCCGACCTTGGTGTGGATGCTGTTTGCGACCTTGGTTATCAGTGGTATTACGCGGCTGTTTACGCACCGTTGGGAATTTGCCCCAGCCTTGAGCGTGGTGTCATTGTTTAACTTGGTGCCGATGGTATTGGAAGAAATAAGCGGTTGGCTGAGTTATTTTCTGACATCGGATGCGCCGTTTACCTGGCTCATGACGGGTGTCAGTGGTTTCGTGCTGATACCGGCGTTGTTGTATGCTTATCTGCATTGGGTATTAAGTCAGAAACGGCTGCCCGCTTTAGGCATTGCCTTAGTCTTGAGTGCGCTGCCGCTAGCCTTGAGGGCGATTAGCGTGTTGGATGAAGTCACGATGGCGAATGCGTTTTCTAGTGAGCCGTATTACCATCAAGAACTGAGTTCGCTGAATATCCATGCGAATCCGCCGCTGCCATTGGAGACGTATTTGCAACGGGCAGCAGATGCGTTGCCGTCGCAATTAGCCGACGAGTAAGTTAAAGATCGCCGAAGCGGTGCTGGAGCAAGGCCAGTGCCGCGCTACTCGCTGTTTCCGCCCGCAAGATGCGTGGTCCTAACGAGACTGGCATCACGCCTGCTTGCACACAAGTTTCCACTTCTTCATCAGTAAATCCACCTTCTGGGCCAATTAAAAGCGCAATCGGTGTGGGTAAATCAGAGGGTAGGGCGTTAATGCGCGGAAAATCACCGAGTGCGAGAATCAGCCGTGTACCCACAAACGGCGTTTCCAACCAACGTTCCAGCGTTAGCGGTGCTTGTACCGTAGGCATTCGGGTACGCCCCGATTGTTCGCAAGCAGCCACCACAATCCCTTCCCAATGCTGCAATTTCTTATCCACCTGCTCTTTGCCGATGCGGACTACGCTGCGTTGCGTGATCAGCGGTTGGATGGTGTTGACCCCTAGTTCCACGGCTTTTTGCAGGGCAAAATCCATCTTGTCGGGCTTGATAATCGCTTGCACGAGGGTGAGGTGAGTGGGCGATTCGGTATCCATCGCGGAAAAGCTGTCGATCAGTACGGATGCGCTGCGTTTGCTGACGTTGCTCATCTGTGCAGCATATTCGCCGCCTTCACCGTTAAACAGAATCAGCGGTTCGCCCACGCCCAAGCGCAAGACTTGCACAGCGTGGCGAAACGTCGCGTCGGGCAAGACGTATTCCTGCCCAACGACTAAGGTTTGTGGGACGTAAAAGCGCGGAACGCGCATTAGTCTGTTAACCCGATGTTTTTCCAGATACTCATGGTCGGTTCAATCCGATTCATGGTGTAGAAATGCAGCCCCGGCGCACCCGTTTCCAGCAAGTTTTCACACAGCAAGCTGATAAATTCCTCGCCGAATTGAGTGATGGCATCCACATCATCGGCATAGGTTTCCAATTGCTTGCGCAACCAGCGCGGAATTTCCGCCCCACACATATCCGAAAAACGCGCCAGTTGTGAGTAATTGGTGATCGGCATAATGCCGGGGACGATGGGGATTTCCACGCCCTTTTTCACGCATTCATCCACAAAATGCCAATACGCATCCGCATTGAAGAAGTATTGGGTAATCGCACTGTTCGCGCCTGCATTCACCTTGCGCACAAAGTTGTCGATGTCCGCTTTGAGGTTGGGGGCTTGCGGGTGCATTTCGGGGTAAGCTGCCACTTCGATATTGAAATGGTCGCCGGTTTCCTTGCGGATAAATTCCACCAGCTCGTTGGCGTAGCGGAATTGCCCCAAATCGCGTGAACCGGAAGGCAAATCGCCGCGCAAAGCGACAAGGTGCTTGATGCCGTTGTTGCGGTAGGTAGCAAGAATTTCGCGGATTTGCTCGGCACTCGAACCCACGCACGACAAATGTGGCGCGGCTTCAATGCCGGAATCGCGTTGGATTTCCAACACAGTATTCAGGGTGTTGGCTTGTGTTGAGCCGCCTGCGCCATACGTGACCGAGAAAAAGCGCGGGTTTAATGCGGCTAATTCGTTGCGCACGGCGCGTAGGTTTTCCGCGCCTTTGTCGGTCTTAGGCGGAAAAAACTCGAAGCTAAAGATCAGATCATCGTGGTGATGATCGTGTTGATGGTCGTCAGTCATGACTTACTCCGAACGCCCCCCCATCCCCAACCCTTCCCCCGTAAGGGGTGAAGGGAGCAAGAAAGGGAGGAGTGAGTGGGGTGTTTACACCTTAATAACGGTAATGGTCAGCCTTGTAAGGACCTTCCACCGCAACGTTAATGTAAGCTGCTTGCTTTTCGGTCAAGGTGCTGAGTTGCGCGTTGAGGGTTTTCAACTGCAAGCGAGCCACTTTTTCGTCCAAATGCTTGGGCAGGGTGTAAACGCCAATTGGGTATTTGCCGGAATCGCGTTCAGTCCACAACTCGATTTGCGCAATGGTTTGGTTCGCAAATGAAGAGGACATAACGTAAGACGGATGCCCAGTGGCACAGCCCAAGTTCACCAAACGGCCTTTTGCCAGCAGTGTGATACGCTTGCCGTCAGGGAAGATGACGTGGTCAACTTGTGGCTTGATTTCGTCCCACTCGTACTGTTCCAGTGAAGCTACGTCGATTTCGTTGTCGAAGTGACCGATATTGCACACGATGGCTTCGTTTTTCATCGCCTTCATGTGGTCATGGGTAATGACGTGGAAGTTGCCTGTCGCGGTCACGAAAATGTCGGCTTTGTCAGCCGCGTATTCCATTGTGACCACACGGTAGCCTTCCATTGCCGCTTGCAGGGCGCAAATCGGGTCGATTTCTGTCACCCACACTTGCGCAGACAGGGCGCGTAAAGCTTGCGCAGAGCCTTTGCCCACGTCGCCGTAACCGGCAACCACGGCGACTTTGCCCGCAATCATTACGTCGGTAGCACGTTTGATGCTGTCTACCAGTGATTCGCGGCAGCCGTACAGGTTGTCGAATTTGGATTTGGTAACAGAATCGTTGACGTTAATGCCAGGGAATTTCAGTTCGCCACGCGCGTGCATTTGATATAAACGGTGAACCCCGGTGGTGGTTTCTTCGGTCACACCACGGATTTCTGCCAAACGGGTGCTGTACCAGTTCGGTGACGTTTCCAAACGCTTGCGGATCGCGGCGTACAGGTAGGTTTCTTCCTCAGATTCCGGCTTGGCAACCAAGCTAGGGTCTTGTTCAGCGCGTGCCCCCAAATGCAGCAGCAAGGTAGCATCGCCGCCGTCATCCAGAATCATGTTGGCTTGTTCGCCATTCGGCCACTCGAAGATTTTGTGGGTAAATTCCCAGTATTCTTCCAGTGACTCGCCTTTGTACGCAAATACCGGAACGCCTGCTTGTGCAATCGCGGCGGCAGCGTGGTCTTGTGTAGAGAAGATATTGCACGATGCCCAGCGCACGTCTGCGCCCAGCGCGGTCAAGGTTTCGATCAATACGCCGGTTTGGATGGTCATGTGCAATGAGCCAGCGATACGCGCACCCGCCAATGGCTTGGATTCCGCAAATTCGCGGCGAATCGCCATCAAACCCGGCATTTCGTGTTCAGCGACGTTGAGTTCTTTACGGCCCCAAGCAGCCAAGCCCATATCGGCGACGATATAGTCGTTAACGGTAGTCATTTTGTCAGTCTCCTAATCTTATAAGCCAGCCGCAGCGCGTAAAGCGTCAGCGCGGTCAGTGCGTTCCCAAGGCAGGTCAAGATCGTCACGACCGAAGTGACCGTAGGCGGCGGTGCCACGGTAAATCGGGCGCAGCAGGTCGAGCATTTTGGTGATGCCGTAAGGGCGCAGGTCGAAGTGTTCGCGTACCAGATTTTCGATCAGGGTTTCATCGACCTTGTTAGTGCCGAAGGTTTCAACCGTGATGGACGTGGGTTGCGCGACACCGATAGCGTAGGAGACTTGAATTTCGCAACGATCCGCCAAGCCCGCCGCGACGATGTTTTTCGCGACATAACGACCGGCATACGCCGCAGAACGGTCAACTTTGGAGGGGTCTTTGCCGGAGAATGCGCCGCCGCCGTGACGTGCCATACCGCCGTAAGTGTCCACGATGATTTTACGACCCGTCAAACCGCAGTCACCCACAGGGCCGCCGATCACGAAGTTGCCGGTTGGGTTGATGTGGAATTTGGTGTCCTTGTGCAGCCATTCGGTTGGCAGGACAGGGAAAATAACGTGTTCCATCACACCCATGCGCAGGTCATCCAAGCTGATGTCCGGGCTGTGTTGGGTGGACAAAACGACTGCGTCGATGGCAACGATTTTGCCGCCTTCGTAACGCACCGTGACTTGGGATTTCGCATCCGGGCGCAGCCAAGGCAACGTGCCGTTGTTGCGCATATCGGCTTGTTGCTTCACCAAACGGTGGGCGTAAGTCAGTGCGGCTGGCATTAACACGTCGGTTTCATTGCTGGCATAACCGAACATCAAGCCTTGGTCGCCCGCGCCTTGATCTTCGGGTTTGGCACGGTCAACGCCCATCGCGATGTCGGGGGATTGCTTGCCAAGCGCATTGATGACGGCGCAGGTGTGGCCGTCAAAACCGATTTCGGAATTGTTGTAGCCGATGTCATTGACCACGCCACGCACGATACCTTCGTAGTCGATTTCCGCAGTGGTAGTGATTTCGCCTGCCAGTACGACCATGCCGGTCTTGGTCAGGGTTTCGCACGCAACCCGCGCATACGGGTCTTTAGCAATGATCGCATCCAAAATGGCATCGGAAATTTGATCCGCCATTTTGTCTGGGTGGCCTTCAGAAACGGATTCAGACGTGAAGAGGTAGCTTCTCTCAGTCATTCATGTTCTCCTAAAACTAAAAATTAAATGACTGAGCGCCGTTGTATGTGTAGCCACTACCTGAGCCTGGCGGGTTGTTCCCGTCGCAACGCTCCTCAGATACCGTGGGTATTTCAGACAACCAACCAGCCCAGTTAGCATCCGATGAATGGCATGATAACGAAAAAAATCCTGCCATGCATCATCCCTTACACAAGAAAATGATAAAAACTTATCCCGAAGAGACGATGCTCTATCCAACAAGGAAGAGTTGCCCCTGCTATAGAAGTGCGACACAATACGGGGCAATTATACTGCCTGAATAATAAATATCTAAAAGGCATCAATATTCCCGATTTGAAACTACAGGAGATCCGTCGATGACTACACGCCGCGAGCTGGCTAACGCAATCCGCGTATTGGCTATGGATGCCGTACAAAAAGCAAATTCCGGGCATCCGGGCGCACCGATGGGCATGGCAGACATTGCCGAAGTCCTCTACAACGATTTCATGTCACACAACCCGCAAAATCCACAGTGGGTTAACCGTGACCGCTTCGTCATGTCCAATGGTCATGCTTCCATGCTGCCTTACTCTGTGCTGCATTTAACAGGTTATGACCTGAGCATGGATGATCTGAAAGCCTTCCGCCAACTGCACTCCAAAACGCCAGGTCACCCTGAGTACGGTTATGCACCGGGCATTGAAACCACCACTGGTCCTCTGGGTCAAGGTATTACTAACGCGGTCGGCATGGCGTTGGCTGAAAAAATCCTCGCTGCACAGTTCAATAAAGACGGTCACAACATCGTCGACCATTACACCTATGTATTCTTGGGTGATGGCTGCCTGATGGAAGGTATCTCCCATGAAGCCTGCTCGTTCGCAGGCACAATGGGACTAGGCAAGTTGATTTGCTTCTACGACGACAACAACATTTCCATTGACGGCGAAGTAGACGGCTGGTTCACAGACGACACCCCGAAGCGTTTTGAAGCTTACGGCTGGCACGTGCTGAGCATTGACGGTCACGATGCTGACGCAATCAAAGCAGCAACCGAGGCAGCGAAAGCGGAAACCAGCAAGCCCTCCATGATTTGCTGCAAAACTACCATCGGTTTTGGTTCACCGAATAAAGCGGGTTCACACGACTGCCACGGTGCAGCTTTGGGTGATGCTGAAGTTGCCTTGACTCGTGCGCAATTGGGGTGGGCTTATCCTCCGTTCGAGATTCCTGCTAACGTTTACGCAGGTTGGGATGCTAAAGCCAAAGGCGCGGCGGCTGAAGAGGCGTGGAATGGCACGTTCGCTGCTTACGCAGCAGCTTATCCGGCTGAAGCGGCTGAATTCAAACGCCGTATGGCGGGCGAATTGCCTGCTAACTGGGCTGAAGCCTCTGCGAAAGCGATTGCGGCGATTGATGCGAAAGCCGAATCTCTGGCTACCCGCGTGGCTTCTAAAAATGCACTGGATGCGTTTGCACCGTTGCTGCCTGAATTCCTCGGCGGCTCCGCTGACTTGACACCTTCCAACAATACCTTCAATAAGTCCAGCAAGCACATCAGTGCGGGTCATGGCAAAGCACAAGATTTCAGCGGTAACTACCTGTCTTACGGTGTGCGCGAATTTGGCATGAGCGCGATTATGAATGGTATGGCGTTGCACGGCGGTTTGCTGCCTTACGGCGCGACTTTCCTGATGTTCTCTGAATACGCGCGTAATGCGCTGCGCATGGCGGCACTGATGAACATTCAAAGCATCTTCGTTTATACCCACGACTCCATCGGTCTGGGCGAAGACGGTCCGACTCACCAAGCAGTTGAGCAAATTCCGACCTTGCGCATGATCCCTCGCATGTCGGTGTGGCGTCCTTGCGATTCGGTGGAAACAGCGGTTTGCTGGAAACACGCCATCGAATACAAAGGTCCTAGCACGCTGATTTTCTCGCGCCAAAACCTGAAGCATCAAGTACGTGACGCAGCAACGCTTGCCAATATCGCCAAGGGTGGTTACGTGTTGAAAGACACCGACGGCACACCTGATGTGATCGTGATTGCTACCGGTTCTGAAGTTGATCTGGCGATGCAAGCAGCAGCGAAGTCTGACAAGAAAGTGCGCGTGGTTTCCATGCCTTCTTGTGATGTGTTCGATGCACAAGATGCCGCGTACAAAGAATCCGTATTGCCAGCAGCCGTTACCGCACGTGTTGCGGTTGAAGCAGCCATTGGTGACGGTTGGTACAAGTATGTTGGTCTGAACGGCAAAGTTGTCTGCATGACCACGTTCGGCGAATCTGCACCGGCTGATCAGTTGTTTAAGCAGTTCGGCTTCACCGTTGACAATGTGCTGAACGCTATCAACAGCGTCGCGTAAG
>CAYQTB010000051.1:8023-19050 GCA_964420315.1 uncultured Thiothrix sp.
GAGGAGTTCTTCATGACAATTAAAGTTGGTATCAACGGTTTTGGCCGTATCGGTCGTATGGCTTTCCGTGCAATTGCAAAAGATTTTCCCGGTATCGAAGTGGTCGGTATCAATGATCTGCTTGCCCCTGATTACCTCGCGTACATGTTGAAATACGACTCCGTACACGGTCGTTTCAACGGTGACATCGCTGTTGAAGGCAACAATCTGGTGGTTAACGGCAAAACTGTACGTCTGACGGCTGAACGTGATCCTGCTAACCTGAAGTGGAGCGACATCGGCGTAGACATCGTGCTGGAATGTACTGGTTTCTTCCTCGACGAGGCTGGCTGCCAAAAGCACATCGAAGCGGGCGCGAAGAAAGTGGTGATGTCTGCACCTTCCAAAGACAGCACCCCAATGTTCGTTTACGGCGTAAACCACACTACTTACGCGGGTCAAGCGATTATTTCCGCAGCGTCTTGCACCACTAACTGCTTGGCTCCTGTTGCTAAAGTTCTGAACGACAAGTGGGGCATTAAGCGTGGTCTGATGACTACCGTTCACGCGGCAACTGCTACTCAAAAGACCGTTGATGGTCCATCCATGAAAGACTGGCGCGGTGGTCGTGGTATTTTGGAAAACATCATTCCATCTTCCACTGGCGCGGCTAAAGCAGTTGGCGTGGTTCTGCCAGAGTTGAAAGGCAAACTGACGGGTATGGCGTTCCGCGTGCCAACGTCTGACGTTTCTGTGGTTGACCTGACGGTTGAGCTGAACAATGCAGCCACTTACGCTGATATTTGTGCAGCAATGAAAGAAGCGTCCACTACTGGCGACATCAGCAAGACGTTGGGCTACACTGATGAGAAAGTGGTTTCCACTGACTTCCGTGGCGTTGGTTTCTCTTCCATTTTCGATGCAGAAGCCGGTATCGCGCTGGATGGCACTTTCGTGAAAGTCGTGGCTTGGTACGATAACGAATACGGCTACACCGCGAACATGCTGCGCTTTGTTGAGCACGTAGCAGCGAACTAAGGTTCAAGAGGCGGGCGAGAATCCCTCGCCCTCCTTCCCAGATCCGTCACATAAGGCATCCCCGCGCTTTATTTGACTGATTTGATTTCTGCAAGGAGTTCCACCACATGGCTTTCATCAAAATGACTGATCTGGATCTGAAGGGCAAACGTGTTCTGATCCGCGCTGATCTAAACGTTCCTGTCAAAGACGGCAAAGTGACTTCCGACGCACGCATTACCGCTTCAATGGCGACCATCAAGTTCGCGATGGATGCGGGTGCAAAAGTCATGGTGACTTCCCACTTGGGTCGTCCTACCGAAGGCGAGTGGTCTGAAGCGGTTTCTTTGCAGCCGATTGCGGACAATATTGCGGCACGTTTAGGTAAAGATGTTCGTCTGGTCAAAGACTGGGTTGACGGTGGTTTTGACGTGGCTGAAGGCGAATTGGTGGTACTTGAAAACTGCCGTATCAACAAAGGCGAAAAGAAAAACGTCGAAGAAACCGCCAAGAAATACGCCGCACTGTGTGATGTATTCGTCATGGATGCGTTCGGTACTGCACACCGTGCTGAGGCTTCTACCTACGGTGTTGGCATGTTTGCACCGGTTGCCGCAGCAGGCATGTTGTTGACCGAAGAGCTGGTGGCACTGGATAAAGCACTGGCAAACCCGGCGCGTCCAATGGTGGCTATCGTCGGTGGTTCCAAAGTTTCCACTAAACTGACGGTTTTAGAAGCCTTGTCTGAAAAGTGCGAACAGTTGGTTGTTGGCGGCGGTATTGCGAATACTTTCCTGAAAGCCACGGGTCATAATGTCGGTAAGTCGTTGTGTGAAGATGATCTTGTGCCTACTGCGCAAGCCATGATTGAGAAGATGACGGCACGTAACGCCATTATCCCCATCGCAGTGGACGTAGTATGCGGCAAGAAATTTGACGCTAACGAACCTGCTGTCCTGAAAGACGCGAAAGACGTAGCTGATGACGACATGATTTTCGACATCGGTCCTAAGTCTGCACAAGAACTGGTCGACATCATCATGAACGCTGGCACGGTTGTCTGGAATGGTCCAGTCGGTGTCTTCGAGTTTGACCAATTTGGCGAAGGCACGAAAGCTATTTCCATGGCGATGGCTGAAACCAAAGCGTTCACCTTGGCAGGCGGTGGCGACACTATCGCTGCGATCCAAAAGTACGGTATTTACGACAAGATTTCTTACATCTCCACAGCGGGCGGTGCTTTCCTCGAATACCTCGAAGGCAAAATCCTGCCAGCAGTCGCGATGTTGGAAGAACGCGCCAAGGGTTAATGATTAAACCCGCGATTGTCGGGGTGAAGCCCGACCTACAGCAGATGTGTGGGTCGGACTTCAGTCCGACAAAGCTTTATTACATAAATCTACAGCACAAATATCATAGAATAAGCATAACACAGCACTTTACAGCACACAGTTAATAGGTAATCCATTGAGAAGGACAAAAATTGTAGCGACCATGGGGCCTGCTACCAATACGCCAGAGGCGATCGAAGCGATTATTCGGGCGGGTGTAGATGTGGTGCGAATGAATTTCTCGCACGGTACCCACGCAGAACACGCAGCACGTGCCGCTTTGGTGCGTGAGTTAGCCCACAAAGCGGGACGCATTGTCGGTATTCTTGGCGACTTGCAAGGTCCTAAATTACGCATTGCGCGTTTTAAAGACGGCAAAATTACCCTGAAAGCAGGTGATGCTTTTATTTTAGATGCCGGGCTTGCCAGTGATGCAGGCACGCAAGAGCGTGTCGGGCTTGGTTACAAAGAATTGGTCAACGATGTCAAAGCCGGGGATGAACTCTGGTTGGATGACGGGCGCATTGTATTGGAAATTGTTGAGGTGAGAGGGCAGGAAATCCATACCCGTGCTATCAACGGTGGAATTCTTTCCAATAACAAGGGCTTGAATCGGCGTGGCGGTGGTTTGAGTGCCGAAGCCCTGACTGAAAAGGATAAGGAAGACATTGCTGCTGCTGCCAGTATTGGCGTGGACTTCCTTGCTGTATCGTTCCCGCGTTCTGCCGCTGATATTCACGAAGCCCGCCGGTTGGCGTTGGAAGCCGGTTGCAAAGCCGCTATCGTTGCCAAAATGGAACGTGCTGAGACAATGGAACCCACCATCCGTGATGAAATCATTCTTGCTTCTGACGTGATTATGATTGCTCGCGGTGATTTGGGGGTGGAAATCGGTGATGCCAAGTTGCCAGAAGCGCAAAAGTGTTTGATCAGTCGGGCGCGTACCCTGAATCGCATCGTCATTACGGCGACGCAAATGATGGAAACCATGACCGACAACCCCATCCCCACGCGGGCGGAAGTTTTCGACGTGGCAAACGCGGTCATGGATGGTACGGATGCGGTGATGTTATCCGGTGAAACCGCGACAGGTAAACACCCTGCACTCGTGGTGAAAACGATGGCGGCGATTTGTGAGGAAGCGGAAAATTCCACTGAAACCCGCCGTTCTCGTCATCGCATGGAAGACCGTTTTGGGCGCATTGACGAAGGTATTGCAATGGCCACCATGTACACCGCCAACCACATGGGGGTAAGGGCTATTGCTGCGCTGACTGAGTCTGGTGCTACGCCACTGTGGATGTCGCGGATTCGTTCTGGTATCCCGATTTACGCATTAATATCCAATGACGAAGCGGCGCGGCGGGTGAGCATGTATCGCGGGGTTTATCCGGTGAAATTGCATGAACCGATGAAAGACCCGAAAATAGCCAACCGTCAAGCGGTCGAGTTAATGATTGAAGAAGGCATCGTCGAAAACGGTGACTTAGTGATCATTACCAAAGGCGATCTGATGGGCACGAAGGGTGGCACCAATCAGATGAAAATCCTGCGGGTCGGCGAACACGAAAACGGCTAAAGCACACACGTTAACAGTTTAAACAACATTTTGAGGAGAACAGCATGGCTTTGATTTCTTTGCGTCAATTACTGGATCACGCGGCTGAAAACGGCTACGGGATGCCAGCGTTCAACGTTAACAACATGGAGCAAATTCACGCCATCATGCAAGCGGCTGATGCGTGCAACTCCCCGGTTATTCTGCAAGGTTCTGCCGGTGCGCGTTCTTACGCGGGCGAACCGTTCCTGCGTCACTTGGTACAAGCGGCTATTGAAATGTACCCGCACATCCCGGTGGTTATGCACCAAGACCACGGTGCTGAACCAGCGGTTTGCTTCCGTTCTATCCAGTCTGGCTTCTCATCGGTCATGATGGATGGCTCGTTGATGGCGGATGCTAAAACCCCGTCTACCTACGAATACAACGTTGAAACCACCCGTAAAGTGGTTGAGTTGGCTCACGCTTGTGGCGTTTCTGTGGAAGGTGAGTTGGGTTGCTTGGGTTCACTCGAAACTGGCATGATGGGTGAGGAAGATGGTCACGGTGCAGAAGGTGCATTGGACCATTCCATGCTGTTGACTGACCCGGAAGAAGCGGCTGACTTCGTAAGTAAGACTGGCGTTGATGCGCTGGCGATTGCGATTGGTACTTCTCACGGCGCATACAAATTCACCAAAAAGCCTACCGGCAATGTGCTGCGTATTGACCGTGTGAAAGAAATCCACGCTCGCATCCCCACCGTTCATTTGGTTATGCACGGCTCTTCTTCTGTACCAGAAGATTGGCTCGAAATCATCAACAACTACGGCGGTGACATGGGGCAAACCTATGGCGTACCGGTTTCTGAAATCGTCGAAGGCATCAAGCATGGTGTACGTAAAGTCAATATCGACACCGACTTGCGCATGGCATCGACGGGTGCCATCCGTAAGCACTTGCATGACAACAAGTCTAACTTTGACCCACGCAAGTTCTTGAAAGAATCCACTGCCGCGATGAAAGGTATTTGTCAAGCGCGTTTTGAAGCGTTCGGTTGTGCCGGTCAAGCCAGCAAGATCAAGCCGATCTCACTGGAAACTATGTTTGGTCTGTACAAAGCTGGCAAGCTCGACCCGAAAGTGTCGTAATGCCATTTAACGCTTAGCGCTGGAAAACGTAGAGACGCAAGTATTGCGTCTCTACAAACTGGAAAGTTAGCCCGTTCTTCGGTAATGCGTCCGCCATTTGCCAATGTTGCTCTGCGTGTGATGCTGGCATTGAGATCCGCGGTTGCAACCAAGGTAACCGTGCGACTGTGTGCGAGGAAACGCTAGGAATGGTTTATTCCAACACCTCAATTTTGACTTTAGCGGTTCCTGTGCTGACCATGCCAATTTCTTTCGCTGCAGCCTTGGATAGGTCAATCACACGCCTGTGTTTGTGGAAACCACCTCTGTCATTGACTTTGACCTCTACCGTTTTATTGTTGCGTAAATTCGTGACACGAATACGGCAACCAAACGGTAAGCTGCCGTGGGCGCAGGTCAAATCATTCTGGTCAAAACGCTCACCACTGGCTGTTTTACGCCCATGAAATTTATCACTGTAGAAAGAGGCAATACCGACTTGGTGAAATTTGGCTGGGTTCTTGGTCGTGTGGGTGGGTAGGGATGCTTCTGTAGTATGTTGGGGGGCACTTACCTGAAGGTAATGGGGCTGAGCTTGCGGGGTTGCAACCTTACCCCCCAAGAATTCAGGCATAATGTAATACGCCTGCTTGGATTCGTGGTTGTTATTCCAGACCATTTGAGGTGACCGTTCCGGCGCTTTGTGACTGCTTGACTGTTGACGTTTTTTGCTCAGTAAGCGTTTTTTTGCAGGCTTGCTTATTTTGGTTTTGGCTTTCAGCTTCGCCTTGGTTTTCATCGTTTTGTGACTGACTGCTTTAGTGGACTTTTGTTTCGAGACCTTAACGCGCGGCGCTTTTTCTTTAGCTAACACAGCGGTAGGCAAACTAACCGTCACCGCTAAAGCCAGTGTCGTCAGACCAACACTAATGCCACGTGTCCAATCTGACCATTTGGATTGTTGTATTTTCATTGTTATACCCACTACTCCGACTAAATAAAGAATAAGTCTTTAAAAATCATAGCATGCTGTGCTGGATTGTAAAGCGATTCTGCTACCAACGTATACCAACGGACACAGGTAATTTCAGTTGACGATTGAACTTTCTGGATAAATTAAGGCTCTATTTATGCGGGTTATGACAGACTTATCAGTCAACAGGGCTTACAATATCCGATTTTTATCTCGCCGTTTGCCGACGGGACGCTAAAATTATTAGGTACAGGAACATGAAGAACGGGGAATCTATGCGAATTTTGCACATTGGCATCTTGCTGGCATTGTTAGTTTCGATGGCTGCTTGCAGTTCACAAAATGTACAACCTGGCACAGCAGTTGCCACTCATACCCAAAGCGAACTGTTTGGAGAGACCGCATCCAGCTCACCGCGCCAACAAACACCACAACGGCAAGCATCCAGCAACACCTGGGCGCAAGAGTCACGCCAGCTTGCTGCTGTTAACCAAAATGAACACCAATCACACCCAGCAGCACAAATATCACCCACACCATTGCAAGCAGCGGGCGGTGATAAAACCTACCGGGGGCCGGGAAAACTCAACAGTCTGCCTGACAATATTGCCAGCAGCTTACGGCTGCGGGGCTTGTCAGAACAAAACCTTGGGGCTTATGTACGCCCGGTCAATGGCGGTCAGCCCTTATTAGTAGCCTATGCCGATACGCCCCGTAACCCCGCTTCCACCATGAAACTGGTGACTAGCTACGCTGCCTTAGGCGTATTAGGCCCGGATTACCGCTGGCCGACGGAGATCTACACACTGGGTAATGTCGCGGGTGACACGCTGCAAGGCGATGTCATTATCAAAGGTTATGGCAACCCCGACTTCCGTGAAGCCGATTTCCGGCAATTGCTGCAAGCGTTACGGGCGCGGGGCATCCGCAATATCGCTGGGAATTTTGTCATCGACACCAGCTACTTCCACGTCCCCCCACAAGCGGCGATTGATGGCAAAACTGGGGCGGATTATAACGCACAACCGGAAGCCCTGTTGTACAACGAACGCGGCAGTTGCTATGAAATGCGCAACAAAGCTGGTCAAATCCAAAAAATCTGCCCGATTCCACCACGCAACAGCAGTGATTTAAATGCCAACTTGTTCGGCGATTTCTGGAAAATCTGGGTAGGTGAAATGAGTGGTCATCTCAGTGGTGGCTTACAAATACAGCCGGTTCCCGCCGGAGCACAACTGGTCAGCACTCACCACTCCCAACCGTTGAGCCATGTGCTGATTGAAATCAATAAAGACAGCAACAATGTCAAAGCCCGCCAAGTTTTGCTCTCAATGGGGGCAAAACAATTCGGCGCTCCCGGTACTACCCAGAAAGGCGCGGGCGCAGTCGGGCAATTCATGGAAAGCCGGGGCTTACGCTTTTCCAGCTTAAAAATTGAAAATGGTTCGGGTCTCAGCCGCGTGGAACGCATGTCCACCCGTGAAATGGGCGAAATGCTGGTAGACGCTTATAACAGCCCTTACCGTGATGAACTGATGCGCTCAATGGCTGTATTAGGGGTGGATGGCACTGTCAAAGGTCGTCTGAAAAATCTTGCCGGGCGCGGCAAGTTCAAAACTGGTACCTTGCGCGATGTCCGCGCTCTCGCGGGTTACTTAACCGCAGCAAATGGGCAAACTTATGTGGTGGCGTTATTGCACAATGATGCCAGCATCCGTGCGACTGCCAAAGAAGCGCATGATGATCTGGTGGAATGGGTGTACTACGGTGCGCAAAACAATGTCGCCAGTGCACAATAATTGCTGAGTGCATTTATCAAAACCCCGCTGATGCGGGGTTTTTGTTTTTCAGAGAATCATTACTAGACCAAATGAGACAAATAACAACCACCCCAACATGCCTACAATTTCTGCGAGTGGAATTTCGAGAATCGTCATCTGATAAAAAATAATAATAACTAGCATTGGCAATGCATCATGCAAATTCGCTAAGATAGCACTACATAATTGGTTGAATGCCTTAATCATCTTCGTTAGCCCTTATGCAGGCGCGTCATTAAACAGTTATTAGCTATATTAATGGATGCTCTGAGTACAGTACAGTGACTATGATCACTTTATGCACAAAAAATATCGGTGTAGCGCCAGTCCTAATCGTTCTATTTTTAGTCAACTCATGTTGCCAAAAGTTCGATTCTTAGCGTAAATAAATAGAGTGAGTTGGGCAAGCTAAATTATCTTATTGATAATGATTAAACTTTTCCCCATAGGTCATGTTCATCAGCGTGGGTAATGTGCACTTGCACAAATTCACCCACCGGTAACTCGACACCCTCGATGATCACTTGCCCGTCAATTTCAGGGGCATCACGGTGAGTACGTGCAATACTTTGCCCGTCACCCGCCTCATCCACCAGTACCGTCATGGTTTTGCCAATCAATCGGCTTAGCTTGGCAGCGCTGATCTCGGCTTGTAATTCCATTAAACGTTCCAAACGCTCTTCCTTGACGGCTTCCGGCACTGCGCCCTCGATAGCGTTAGCGTCTGCACCCTTAACCGGCGAATAGGTGAACGCACCCACGCGGTCAAGTTGCGCCTCCTCTAAGAAGTCCAGCAAGGTTTCAAAATCATCTTCGGTTTCACCGGGGAAACCCACAATGAAGGTGCTACGTACCGCAATCTCCGGGCAGGTTGTCCGCCATTTCCCTAACCGTTCCAGCACTTTTTCCGCATGAGCTGGGCGGCGCATGTTTTTCAAGACGGTGGGGCTGGCGTGTTGGAAGGGAATATCCAAATACGGCAAAATTTTGCCTTCCGCCATCAATGGGAGCAGGTTATCGACATGCGGATACGGGTAAACGTAATGCAAGCGCACCCACACGCCGATGTCACCCAAGGCTTCGGCTAATTGCTGCGAATGCGTTTTGATCGGGCGACCTTGCCAGAAACCCGTGCGGTATTTCACATCAATCCCATACGCGCTGGTGTCTTGCGAAATCACCAATAATTCTTTCACCCCAGCATTCACCAGATTTTCGGCTTCCTGCAATACATCCCCAATTGGGCGCGACACCAAATCGCCACGTAACGAGGGAATAATGCAGAAGGAACAACGGTGGTTGCAGCCTTCGGATATTTTCAGGTAAGCGTAGTGGCGCGGGGTCAGGCGCACCCCTTGCGGGGGAATCAGGTGCGTGTACGGGTCATGCAAGGGCGGCAAATGCTGATGCACCGATTGCATCACCGCTTCATACGCATGAGGACCGGTCACGGCGAGCACGTTGGGGTAAGCATCTAGCACCGTGCCTGCATTCGCGCCCAGACAGCCGGTCACAATCACCTTGCCGTTTTCATCGAGCGCTTCGCCGATGGCTTCCAGCGATTCTTCTACAGCGGAATCAATAAAACCGCAGGTATTCACCACCACCAAATCGGCATCGTCGTAACTGCCACTGATTTCGTAACCTTCGGCACGGAGTTGGGTAAGAATGCGTTCGGAATCCACCAATGCTTTGGGGCAACCGAGACTGACAAAACCGACACGCGGCTGAGCTTGTTTCATGGCAAATAACGGGCAAGTGATTAGAAAGCCGATAATGATAGCCGATCCCTACAAATTATGCTCTGATATCCGCACAAATTGGCTGTAACACTACATGTTGTGTCAAGAACTTTTAGCAATGGCTATGGAGTTATGCACATGGCACAAGATATGGGGAAAGCCTTCCAACATGCAGTAGCAATACCCTAGCAAAGCCCTGCAATATTCACAAGACATTGATTTTAAAATAAAATTTAATGAATTAATTTTTAATCAATTTGGTAAAAACCGTTATACAACAAGCCATCCCGTCGCTTATCCACAAAAGTTTCCACACACTTATCCACAGGATATGGGGATAACCCACTTAACCACCTGATTCAGATACTATTAAGCTTTTGTTAAAACCTATTTGGCGTATCCCTATCGAAAGGCATATACAGGCAACCTGCCCATTTGGTTAGAATGTTGGTCGATTGCGCATTCATATTCTGAGAGGAGAAGATTAAATGTCGAAAAAACACCCGGTTATCGCTGTAACAGGTTCCTCTGGTGCAGGCACCACCTTCGTCAAGCGTGCGTTTGAGCACATTTTCTTCCGTGAAAAAATTACGGCAGCAGTGGTCGAAGGTGACAGCTTCCATAGCGTTACCCGCACTGAATTTAAACAACGTGCGGCGGTAGAAACCAACTTCAGCCATTTTGGTCCAGCAGCCAACGATTTCCATGCACTGGAAGCCTTGTTTAAAAGTTACGGCGAGACCGGCAGCGGCAAAAAGCGTTATTACCTGCACAACGATGCTGAAGCCGCGCATCACCAGAAGCGCTTAGCGGGCATGGGTGTCACTTGTACCGCCGGTTCTGGTGAGTTCACTCCTTGGGAAGATACCGAAACCAATACCGATATTCTGTTCTACGAAGGCTTACACGGCTTGGTAAAAGACATTACCCCCGATAAAAAATACGGTGGTTATGACGTTGCTAAATACGTGGATCTCGGCATTGGTGTTGTCCCTAGCGTTAACTTGGAATGGATTCAAAAAATTTCGCGTGACCATGCCGAACGCGGCTATTCACCGGAAGCAACCGTTGACACCATTATGCGTCGGATGCCGGATTACATTAATCACATTACCCCGCAATTCTCCCGTACCCACATCAACTTTCAGCGCGTGCCAACGGTGGATACCTCCAACCCGTTTATTGCGCGGGATATTCCAACCGCTGATGAAAGCTTCGTGATTATCCGCTTCGCTGATCCGAAAGCGTTTAATGTGGATTTCCCGTTCCTGCTGTCCATGATCCATGACTCATTCATGTCACGTCGTAACAGCATTGTCGTGCCCGGTGGCAAAATGGTATTGGCGATGGAATTGATCCTGAACCCCATCATTCATGAAATGATTGAAACCAAGAAGAAGATTTAAACGACATCACCCCCTCCGCCTCATGGCGAGAGGGGTTTTTGACCAGATTGCGCGGCAAACCTCGCCCTTCAGGGCGGGGAGGATAGCGCGGG
>CAYQTB010000052.1:0-14523 GCA_964420315.1 uncultured Thiothrix sp.
ATTGTGTATATTGGTATAATTATGTATAAGTTTCAAGTGGACTGTAATTTACCCTTACCACCGTAATTTCGGCAAACGACTGGTCAAAACCCCAAATTATATTTCACTGACACCGGTCTAGCCTGTTGGTTGCTGGGTATTCGTTCAGAAGAGGTGCTCACCCTCCACCCACTACGTGGCGAGCTTTTTGAAACATGGGTTATCAGTGAATTCCTGAAAGCACGTTACAATAACGGTTTGCCCGCCGACCTTTATTTCTGGCGGGATAACAACGGCATGGAAGCCGATTTGCTATTTGAATCAGGAACTAAACTGCAAGCGGTGGAGATCAAATCTGGGCAAACCGTTACCTCCGACTACATTAAGGCAGGCAAGCGAGCTGCCGCTTTTGCAGGCGATGAAGCACTGACTCCTTGGCTGGTGCATGGGGGTGAAGATAATTACCTGCGCAGTGGCGTTGAGGTTATCGGTTGGCAGACATTATCCGCAAAGCTGGCATCCTGAAACAAAACGCCCGCTGATGCGGGCGTTTTCACCATCACTCACCACCAAGCCCCTTACGTTGCCTGATAGTAAAGATTTTGCGGATGATTCGCTTGTGCGAAGAAGAACCAGCGTTCCGCCAGTAAGCCTACGTACTGAATCAATGCCGCCGCCAGCAAGACCACCGCCAATTGATTTGACCAACCAATGACCAGCAACGTGACCGGCACAATAAACGCCGCAATCAGGAAAAACACCTTGATGGTTTGCAAAAATTGCGGGCTTTTATGATGAAAAAATTCACGGGTATTGAACGAGCCACCCATTGCCCCCTGTGAAATCTGGGTAATTTTCGGGTGACGCACCCCAATCGCGGTACACATCGTGCTCTTGCGCTTAAGGCACCCATTACGACGCAACGCAAACATACGTGACACAAACCCCACCAAGGTAAAGATCAACGCCCACAACGCATACGCACTCATCAAGCTGCTACCGTAATACGCCGCCAATGCGGTTGCCAAAGTAAAGCCAGACGCCAACCCTAACAAAGTGTAGTTAATGATCGTTAACGGAGTCGCCCATTCCTGAATGAATTTCACCGCTGCGTAAATCATACCGGTGCACACATACAGCAAAAATGCCAACACACCCGCGACCAAACCCACGATCAACGACAGCTTGATTGCCAGCGTTGGGGTCGCAAACACCACAGGGTCAAACCCAAAGTAATGCAACGCCCCCCACACCACTACAACGCCCGCAAATGCAGGCAATACAATCACCTCACGCGCCAACCAAGAAGTACGCCATTTCGTTGCTGCCCGCCATGCCCGTTCGGGTCTGCCGAGATGGAAGAATGACGCAAATAGACCTAGACCCATCAGTAACGTCACGATAACGGTTCCCATGATGTACATATCCACCGGGACAGCTTCGCCGACAACCCCGAACGTGTCGTAAACTTCACCGGTGTACAACGCCAAAAACAAACCCTGACCCGCACCGATGAGTGTGGTCAGAAAAATTACCGAAAATGCAGGATGCATAAATCCACTCTCCTTAGAACAGGAAGTCGTCCAACGAAGGCAAGTCATTGCTGACCGGCGCACGCTGTTCTTCTTTCTTCAATGGGTTATCAATGCGGTGCAGCGACTCTGGTGTCACATGCGACTTGGTTTTCTGCCGTGGCAGGTAATGGTTCGCGGGGCGCGTTCCCCATTCCGGCATCAACTGATAACCGCCACGTTCATTAATCGCCACCGACACTGCCGAATCCGGGTCATGCACATCCCCAAACAAGCGAGCACTGGTGGGGCAAGCCAACACACATGCCGGTTTGCGGCGGGCTTCTGGCAAAGTGGTGTCGTAAATGCGGTCGACGCACAAGGTACATTTCTTCATGACCTTCTGCTTTTCGTCGATTTCCCGCGCACCGTAAGGGCACGCCCACGAGCAATACTTGCAGCCGATGCACTTGTCGTAATCGACCAGCACAATGCCGTCTTCCTTACGCTTGTAGCTGGCTCCCGTTGGGCAAACCGGCACACACGGCGGGTCTTCGCAATGCAAACAGCTTTTGGGGAAATGCACCGTATCCACGTTGGGGTATTCACCCACTTCAAAGGTTTGCACGCGGTTGAAAAACGTTCCCGTGGGGTCTTTGCCATACGGGTTCTGGTCAACCATGCCCTTCCCGCCTTCGCTGGAAGTGTTCCATTCTTTGCAACTGGTGACGCAGGCGCTACAACCCACGCACACATTCAAGTCAATGACTAACGCTAACTGGGTCATGCTTATTTCCCCTTAAACCGATTCTTGAACAGACCAGAACCCCCGATGAAGGTCTGCCATTTGCCCACAGGTTTCGCCATACCGGGGTAACGCGGCTGGGTCGGGAATTGTGGGAAAGTTGAACCTTGGTCTTTCTTGTCCGCTTTGTAGACTTTCACGCGCACGTCAAACCACGCCGCTTGCCCGGTGATTGGGTCGGAATTGGAAAGGTGTTCGCCTTCCGCCTGATTCGGTAGCTCTTCGCCGATAATGTGGTTCAGCAAGAAACCGCGCTGGCATTCGTTGGCATCTTTTTCCAATGCCCAAGCGCCAGAGGCTTTGCCTATCGCGTTCCAGGTCCACACCGTGTTTGGCTCGACGGATTGGGAATAACGCGCTTCGCAGCGCACCCGCCCGTGAACCGATTCCACCCAAATCCAATCGCCGTCTTCAAAGCCGTACTTTTCGCCAACGCTGGGGTGCATGTGCAAATAGTTGTGCGCGTGAATCTGGCGCAACCAAGCATTCTGCGAATCCCAAGAGTGGTACATCGCCATCGGGCGCTGGGTTAACGCACTCAGCGGGAAATCCTGCTTATTGATCATCTCGTTTTCGAGCGGCTCGTGGTAGAACGGCAGTGCATCGAAGAAACGTTCCACCCGTTTACGCAAGCGCTCCGGCGGCTGTTTACCGTGCGAAATGCCTTGCGCGGCACGGCGGAATTTATGCAGCACTTCGGAATACAGGTGGATATTGATCGGTTCCGCGTGACGGGTCAGGCCGTTAGCCTTCGCCCATTGCAAATAGCCTGCGTTCCAGTTACGCATGTACTGGTAGGATTTCGGCATCACATGGTGGTGCATACAGTTGTTCTTGGCGTACTGTTCCCACTGATTCGGGTTGGGTTCGCCGCGCATGGTTTTCTGCCCGTTTTGCCCGCGCCAGCCGCTCAGGAAGCCAATGCCAGAACCGGGGGCGGTTTCAAAATTGACAATAAAATCGGGGTAGTCACGGAACTTACGTTTGCCTTCCTTATCCGTGAATGCGGGGAAGCCAAGGCGTGACCCCAGCTCAATCAACACTTCTTGAAACGGCTTGCAGTCGCCTGTCACAGGCAAAATCGGGATGCGCACCGAATCCACCGGACCGTCGTATTCGGAAATCGGGCGATCCAGCATCGACATCACATCGTAACGTTCCAGATAGGTGGTATCCGGCAAGATCAAATCCGCAAACGCGGTCATTTCCGAGTGGAACGCATCGCACACCACCAAGAACGGGATTTTATACTCGCCGTTCTCGTCTTTGTCCTTGAGCATATCGCGCACGTCGGAAGTGTTCATCGACGAGTTCCACGCCATGTTCGCCATGAAAATCAGCAAGGTGTCGAGTTTGTACGGGTCACCACGCCATGCATTGGTAATGACGTTGTGCATCAAACCGTGGACGGACAGCGGGTGTTCCCACGAGAAACCCTTGTCAATGCGCACGGGTTCACCGTTGTCATCCACGAACAAATCATCCGGGTCAGCAGGCCAGCCTAACGGCACCCCCTCCAGTGGTGTGTTCGGTTTCACATCGTTCGGGGAGGTCGGGGTTTTGGGGCAAGGCGGAATCGGGCGCGGGTACGGCGCTTTGTGGCGGAAACCACCGGGGCGGTCAATCGTCCCCAACAACGACATCAAAATGCTCAGGGCGCGTATGCTTTGGAAACCGTTGGAATGAGCCGCCAACCCCCGCATCGCATGGAACGCGACGGGGTTGCCCGTGACATGATCATGCTCATTGCCCCACACGTCTGTCCAGGAAATCGGCAATTCGATTTTCTGGTCACGCGCCGTGATCCCCATTTCGTGCGCCAAGCGCTTAATGGTGGCTGCCGGAATGCCGGTAATGTCTTCCGCCCATTCCGCCGTGTAGCTTTCGACACGCTCACGCAACAACTGGAACGCGGGTTTGACGGGTGTGCCGTCTTTTAGCTTGAATTCGCCGGTCAAAAACGGGTCGGCGCCGGGGGTATGCGTGGAAATCGGCTTGTTCAGCTCACGATCCCACCACAGCTTGTTTTGCGGGTCAAAGCAGCCTTCTTCGGGTGGCACCTCAAAGCGCAAGAACATGCCGTATTCACGGTTTTTCGGGTCGAGGTTGACCAGTTCTGGACCATTGGTGTAGTTCACCACGAAATCACGGTCGTATAAACCTTGCTCGATGATTTCGCGGGTAATTGCCAACAGCAAAGCACCATCCGTGCCGGGGCGGATCGGAATCCACTCATCCGCCACTGCCGCATAACCCGTGCGCACCGGGTTGATCGCAATCATGCGCCCACCGTTGCGTTTGAAGTGCGACAGCTCGATTTTCAGCGGGTTGGAATGGTGATCTTCCGCCGTGCCGATCATCACGAACAATTTCGCGTGGTGCAAATCGGGGCCGCCGAATTCCCAGAAGGAACCGCCGATGGTGTAGATCATGCCTGCTGCCATGTTCACGGAGCAGAAACCACCGTGTGCCGCGTAGTTCGGCGTACCGAATTGCTTGGCAAACAAACCCGTCAGGGCTTGCATCTGGTCACGCCCGGTGAACAACCCGAATTTTTTCGGGTCAGTGGCACGCAGGTGGCGCAGACGCGTTTCGAGCGTGTCGAAGGCTTCTTCCCACGTAATCGTTTCAAACTGACCTTCGCCACGGGTCGCGTTGGCTTTGCGGCGCAACGGCGTGGTCAGGCGGGCAGGCGAATACTGCTTCATAATGCCGGATGAACCCTTGGCACAAATTACGCCCTTATTGAGCGGATGGTCAGGGTTGCCCTCAATGTATTTCACCTCGCCATTCTTGAGGTGGACATTGATGCCACAACGGCAGGCACACATGTAACAGGTGGTGCTTTTGATTTCGGTTGCTTGATTAATTTGGGTAGTCATATCAGTAGGTAACTAAATAATGAATTACTGAAATACAGCATTAAACGAATAGTGCTTGAGATAGATCAAGGAATCAATAATAAAAATTATCTACATCAATAGAATTTATTTATCAAAAGGTGGCGCTACCCACAAAGGATAGTTGTGCTTCAATCCTAACTATTACAGAGGAGATAACACCATGCAGAGAATACGTAACGCAGGTCATTTTTTGGAAAAGCAGGGAATTTAGCCGTGGAAGCATTCCGCACACATCGGGTATCACGCCACGCTATGCGGAAAAAGTGTTGGTCGGTATCCGCCAAGAATTCGGCAATATCACCACGCATGAACTCCTGTACATACTCGGCAGGATGAATATGCGCGACTATTTATGACCCCGGCTCTAACCGATACAGCGCCCCATCGCTTTCATCCGTCAGCACATACAAATACCCATCCGGCGCTTGCTGAATATCCCGAATCCGTCCGATTTCGTCTTCCAGCAAGCGTTCCTCATCCACGTAGCGATTGCCATCCAGCGTAATGCGCGAAATCAGTTCAAACTTAAGCGCACTGACCAGCAAATTGCCTTGCCAGTCGGGGTATTTATCCCCGGTGTAAAACGTCATGCCAGCGGGTGCAATCGAAGGTGTCCAGTGCAACACTGGCTGTTCCATGCCCGCCTTTTCGGTCAAACCTGCGCCGACTTCGCCACCGTCGTATTCTTCACCGTAAGTGATCACCGGCCAGCCATAGTTCGCGCCCGCTTGCAGAATATTGATTTCATCGCCACCTTGCGGACCGTGTTCGCCCGTCCACACTTGCCCGGTGATGGGGTGTAACGCAATGCCCTGCACATTTCGATGCCCATAGGTGTAAATTGCTGGCTGCGCCCCGACAGTATTCACAAAAGGATTATCCGCCGGAATCCGCCCATCATCGTGCAAGCGAATCACGCTGCCCGCATGATTGTTCAACATCTGTGAATTGTCACGCTCCCCCCGATCCCCCAGCGTCAGGTAAACGTAACCCGCCCGATCAAATGCTATCCGCCCGCCGAAATGTTGCCCATTAAACGATAGTGGAGTGGCGGCAAACAACACCTCAACTTGCGTCAATGCGCCATCCTGATAACGCCCACGCGCCAAATGCGTGCTGTAACCGTCGTCACCTCCCGCCGCATACGCCCAATATAACCAACGGTTTTGCGCAAACTGCGGGTGTAATGCCAAGCCCAACAAGCCACCTTGCCCTTGCTCCGCAATCTCAGGCAAACCGCTCACCGGCTTAGGTAATAAGGTGTTGCCCTGAATACGTCGCAAACGCCCCGCACGTTCACTGACCAACACCTCACCATCGGGCAGGAATACCATGCCCCACGGGTGTTCCAGTTCATCAACCAACTTGACCGCCGTCAGGGATTGCGCTGCCAATGGGGCAGAAAAAACCAGCAATGACACCAGCACTACCGGCATCAACCACCGAACCAAGCCATGCGAAACAACTGACATCGAAACCTCCACCCAAACGCGCCATCCCTTGTGTTCAATCTCGGTATATTCGCTCATGGCTAACCATTAGGAAACGTATTTCGAGCCTGCTGGTACAGCCGTTGACATCCTCCCCGCCCTAAAAGAGGGGGACTTCCACGGGAGCTAAGCCGGATGGCTTCACCCCTGCGGTGGGTTCTTGCTTCATCGAGGGGCTTAATGCTTCGGTTGCGCTGTTGCATGGCTCAATTATAGTTTGGTCTAGGATGAGTCGAGAGTGAGAGCCGTCGTCTGAGTCGGCTCTTTTCTCATACAGAGGCTCGTCCCTCGGACACCGAGGACACAAACCCGGAACGACCCACCATCGAGACGAATCCCTGTCCCACTCGTGAGGGTTTACCCCGCTTCCACCACCCAATCATCCACGCTCTTGAGCGTGCTGCTGAAATTCACCCCCAGCAGCACTTTCGGGCGTGGGTCATCGCGGAATGCCCCGGCATAGTCGCGGTTTTTGATCTGCCGCATCGCTGTCTGTGCGGTTTCATCCAGCTTGAACTCGATGATGTAAATGTGGGCAGGGGTCTTGACCACGCAATCGACGCGAGCATTACTTTCATTGACCTCTGCCTCGGCGAACTGCCCTAGGTAAAAGAACGTCAGGTAAATCAAGCTGTGGTAATAGGCTTCCCGATCCTGAATGAAAATTGGGTAGGGGATTTTCTTAAACACGGTCTTGATGATTTCCACCACCGCTTCCATGTCATTGGCGAGGAAAGCCTTGTGCAATTTCACCACCATCGGCGTGGTGCGGGCGGGTTCGACATGCGCCCATTCTGCCATTAGGTACAAGGTCATGGAAGCCCGCACTTCGTGGTTAGGGTAATCCAGCCGATACAGACTGTATTCATCACGACTTTTCAGGGTCAGGTAGCCCGTCTGGAACAGCACGGGGGTCAGTTGCAGGCGTTCAATGTCGTAGTTACCCAGTGCAGCTTCCACCACTTCCAAATCATCCAGCCGATACACCTGTTCGCGGCGCATCAGTTTGGGCAGGAAGGTGGGTGTGCCCGTTTCAAACCAGAAATTGCGGAAATCACCGTTATCAAACAGGTTGAGGATGGAAAAAGGGTTGTAGACGGTCGTTTGCAAATCCCATGTATAGCCGTTATACCATTGACGGATTTTTGGCAGCAGGGCTGTGTGGTCGATATTGAGGTGCTGCTCCAGTTCTGCCATGTAGGGCTGAAAATAGTGCTCCAGCTCGGCTTGGGTGTAGCCAGTGAGCGCAGCGTAACGTCGATTCAGGGTCAGATCGGCGAGGTTATTGAGGTCAGAAAACAATGACACGCGGCTGAATTTGGACACGCCCGTGATCAGCAAAAACTCGATGTAAGGATCGCTGTCCTTGATGACGGAGTAGAACATTTTCATCACTTGCTGGTTGGCTTTCGCCAGCGGCATATCGTCGAGGTAGTCGATCAGCGGCTTGTCGTATTCGTCGATCAGCACCACGGCTTTAGCGTGTTGATTGGCGAGTTTTTCCAGCAATTCAGCGAACAGATTTTTCAGGGTTGTGCTGGTGAGTTGTACTTGGTATTCGGCAGCACAGGTGTGCATGGCTTGTTGCAGGGCGGTTTCCAGACCTAGCCGTTGGTAGTCTAATTTGTTGATTGATAACAGGATGACGGGATGCACCTTGTTCCAATCCCACTGGTTTTCGATCCACAAGCCGCTGAACAGGGCGCGGTTGCCTTGGTAGATTGCCTTGATGGTGGATAGCAACAGCGACTTGCCGAAACGGCGCGGGCGGGAGAGGAAATAATAGCCCGCCCTGTCCAGCAGGTTGTGGATGTGTTCGGTCTTGTCCACATAGAGGTAGTTTCCCTCGCGGAGCTTGGCAAAGGTCTGGATACCGACGGGTAGGCGTTGCAACATGGCAGCAATCACGGGCAGTTAACAATAGGCTTAGGATAGCAGAAAGTGGGGAGGGATTTTCTGCCATCTATGCTTTACAACCCTGCCTAGTGCGGCTGTCATGCAAAAATAATTGTGGCTAGATCAAATATTCTTGGGGGTTGTCATGCGTAATCTACCCTTCTACCAAACCTCTGGTGTGCTGCTTTCCAGCGTGGCATTGCTGACCGGCATGTGGTGGCGGGGCTGGGCAATATACAGGGATGACTTCTCGACTCATCGCTCGTGTCACAGAACACCAGCAGAATCTCATCCCCAAAAGCTTTACCGCAAAATATGGCTGCCACACTCTCGTGTATTATGAAGTCGTGTCACCACCGATGCATACCCGACAGACAGAAATTGGGCACAGCCGAGTTTCTCATACTCCCCTTCGTTTAGTCGCTTCAGATAGACGAGATCCGCTCGATTTATGTTGGAGAAGGCTGAGTCGAGAGTGATGCCCCAAATTATGCTACACTGCCGACATGGAAACCGAGGCAGACGCACCATGAGCCAAAAAATCCCCTACGGCATCAGCAATTTCAGCAAGGTTATCACCGAGGGCTATGACTTCGTGGACAAGACCCCCTACATCGCCCAACTGGAAGCGACGGGTAGCTACCATGTGCTGATGCGCCCGCGCCGTTTCGGCAAAAGCCTGTTCGTGTCCATGCTGGAACACTATTACGACGTGAAATGGGCGGCTGAATTTGAGGCGCTGTTTGGCAAGCTGCACATCGGGCAGCACCCCACGCCGTTGCACAACGCCTACCAAGTGCTGGTGATGGATTTCAGCGGCATTGACACCGATGCGGGGCATGACGCCATTTTGTTGCGTTTCACTGAAAAAGTGGACAGCTATTTGGACAGTTTTTTGCTGCGCTATGCTTACCCTGACAGTATCCGGCTGGACGTTGCGGCAAAGGCTTCCCCTGCTGCCAAGATGGAACACTTTGTCGAACGGTTGGGCAACCAGAAATTCCTGCTGCTGATTGACGAATACGACCATTTTGCCAACAGCATCCTTGCCGATGACCTGAAGCTGTTCCAGAAAATCATGGGCAAAGGCGGCTTTGTGCGCAGTTTCTACGAAGTGCTGAAAACCGCCACGCGCCAAGGGACGCTCGACCGCCTGTTCATCACCGGCGTGACCCCGCTGATGCTGGACAGCCTCACCAGCGGCTTTAATATGGCGAAAAACCTTTCTCTGCACGCTGATTTCAACGCGGCGATGGGGTTCACCGCCGCCGAAACCCAGGCCTTGCTGCAACCGCTGGCGGCACAGTGCAAGCTGGACGATGAGCAACTGATGCAGGATGTAACCGACTGGTATAATGGCTACCGCTTCCACCCCGCAACCACCGAAACCGTGTTCAATTCCGACATGGTGCTGTACTTCGTGACCGAGTTTGACTGCCACCGCTGCACCTACCCCAAACGGATGCTGGATGAAAACATCGCCTCGGATTACCGCAAAATCATGGCACTGTTCCAGATCGGCGATGCGGCAAGCAATTACCAAGTGCTGGACGACCTCATCAACCAAGGGGAAGTGCTGGCAATCCAGCAACGCAAGTTCGAGATCGACAAGCATTTCGACCGCCACGATTTCATCAGCCTGCTGGCGTACATGGGGTTTGTCACCATCAGCGGTGAAACCATGACGCAAACCCGCTTTGCCATCCCCAACCACGTCATCCGCGAGTTGTATTTCCAGTATTTCAAGGTGGAACTCGAAGAGCGCAGCCAGTTCAAACTCCCCGACCAGACACTGGCAGCGGCGATTGAAACCCTAGCCCTACAAGGCGAGTTGCAACCGCTGGCAGACGAGATGAGCAACGTGTTGCAGGGGCTTTCCAACCGCGACCTGATCAAGCTGGACGAAAAGCACATCAAGACCCTGCTGCTGACCCTGCTGTACCAGTTCCCGGTCTACTTCATTCGCAGCGAACCGGAGATGGACAAGCATTACCCCGACGTATTGCTGCAAGAGCGTAGCCCGTTCGCAGTCAACCACCAGCACCTGATCGAACTCAAATACAGCAAAAAAGGTGATGGCGAAGCCGGTTGGGCTGCAAAAAGGCAGGAAGGTATCCAGCAAGTGCAGGGCTACCTGCAACTGCCCACCATCGCCGCCATGCCCAAGCTCAGTGCGTGGCTGCTGGTGACGGACACCTCGCAAGTGGAAGTGGTCAAGGTGGCATGAGGCTAGCAACCACCTAACCCGCTTCCACCACCCAATCATCCACACTCTTGAGCGTGCTGCTGAAATTCACCCCCAGCAGCAACACCGCCCCCGTCGCAACACCCGACAGCGCCACCACCAGCGCAGGCAATCCCGTCTCTATCCTGTCCTCGCGCATGACACCGATGCAGAGGGTAACACCCTCACGATTACCTCATTCACTCAAGGGCAAAACGGTACTGTCACCCGGCTAGGTTCTCGACTCACCTACACCGTGAGTGACGGCAAGGGGGGAGGCGACTGGCACGGTCAATACGACGGTAAAGTGTCGGACTAAAGCCCGACAATCTTCCTGATCTCAAAGCTCTTTCATATTGGAAATTAATTCATTCGCAACCGCCTGCCCGTCGCCATACAGCATCCGGCAGTTGTCAGCAAAGAACAGGTGATTTTCGATTCCAGAGAATCCCGCCCCCTGACCGCGTTTCACCACAATCACGTTCTTGGCGTAATCCGCGTTCAAGATTGGCATTCCGTAAATCGGGCTGTTCGGGTCAATCCGCGCAATTGGGTTCACCACGTCATTCGCTCCAATCACCAACGCCACATCAGCGGTACGGAACTCTTCGTTGATTTCATCCAGATCGTAAATGATGTCATACGGCACACCTGCTTCCGCCAGCAATACGTTCATATGCCCCGGCATCCGCCCGGCAACCGGGTGAATCGCAAACTTAACCGTTACGCCACGCTCCTGCAATTGCTTGGTCATCTCCCATATCTTGTGCTGCGCTTGCGCCACTGCCATGCCGTAACCGGGGATGATAATAACCTTTTCCGCAAATGCCATCATAATCGCTGCATCCGGGGCTTCAATCGCTTTCATCGCGCCACTAACTTCCTGCGCTTCACCCGTGGTTTCACCGAAATTGCTGAACAGCACATTGGTAATCGGGCGGTTCATTGCTTTTGCCATCAATTGCGTCAGCAACATACCGGCAGCACCTACCACAACCCCTGCAATCATCATCGCAGGATTATTCAGCACATAGCCTTCAAAACCAACCGCAAGCCCGGTGAAGGCATTGTAGAGGGAAATCACCACCGGCATATCCGCACCGCCAATTGGCAGCGTCATCATCACCCCAAACGCCAGTGCTAACGCAAAGAACAAGAACAGCACAAACATACCGTAATCCGTCCCGCTGGTCGCAATCCCCAGCCCCATCCACACCGTCACGATAAACAAGGCGGCGTTGATACGTTGCTGATGCTTAAAACGGAACGTGCCACGCAATTGTTTCAGACCTTGCAATTTACCAAAGGCAATCAACGAACCAGAGAATGCTACCGCACCAATCAGCGCACCCGCCACCGCGAGTAATTGCACCACCGGATCCATTTCATGACGCTTGATCAATTCCACCGCTGCAATCGCCGCCGCCGCACCGCCGCCCATGCCGTTGTAAAGCGCAATCATTTGCGGCATATCGGTCATGGCGACTTCTTTACCGGTTTTCCAAGCAATCCCACCACCGACGGCAATCCCGATGAAAATCAGCAAGTAATTGGTGTTAACGTGTGGGTGTGCGAACGTAATCAACGTTGCCAGCACCATGCCGATGCCTGCCCACACAATCCCACGCCGCGCCGTGACCGGGGATGCCATTTGCTTAAGACCAAGGATAAACAGCACAGCGGCTGCCAAGTAAAAAATTTCAACAAAAAGGTTCATGTTTATTTCTCCCCTTTGCTGCTTTTAAACATTTCCAGCATCCGTTCAGTCACGACGTAACCACCGACCGCGTTACCTGCCGCCAGCACCACCGCAATGAACCCAATCAATTGTTCCATAAAGCCTTCTGCCTGACCTAGCACGACCATTGCGCCGACTAACACGATGCCGTGAACGAAGTTTGAACCCGACATCAGCGGGGTGTGCAGGATAACCGGCACTTTAGAAATCACTTCATAGCCGACGAAACCGGCAAGGATGAAGATGTAAATGGCGATAAAACCTTCCATTGTTATGCTCCTTCAACCAGTTGGCGAATGGCGGCGTTCATGATTTTGCCTTCATGGGTGAGTAACGCGCCTGCAATCACTTCGTCGCTGAAATCGGGGGCATACGCGCCGTCTTTCAGCATGGGGGTGAGGAAGTTCAGCAGGTTTTTGGCGTACATTTCCGAGGCGTGTACGGGGACTTGGCTCGGTACATTCAACGGGGCGTGAATGATCACACCGTTATGCACAATGGTTTTGCCCGGTTGCGTCAAAGTGCAGTTACCGCCACCTTCCGCTGCCAAGTCGATAATCACCGCGCCGGATTTCATGCCATCAACGGTAGATTCGGGAATGATTTTCGGAGAAGGGCGACCGGGAACGGCAGCCGTGGTAATCAGTACGTCAGCGGTAGCAATGTGTTTTGCCAAGGCTTCTTGCTGTTGCTGCTTTTCTTCGGCGGTTAATTCACGGGCATAGCCACCCGTGCCTTCCGCAGTAATCCCAAGTTCAATGAATTTTGCACCGAGCGATTGCACTTGCTCTTTAGTCGCGGAACGCACGTCATACGCTTCCACCACTGCACCCAAACGCCGCGCAGTCGCAATGGCTTGCAACCCTGCCACGCCCACACCGATGATAATGACTTTGGAGGGGCGAATCGTGCCTGCTGCCGTAGTCAGCATCGGGAAAAAACGCGGAGCAAGATCCGAACCCATGATCGCGGCTTTGTAACCGGCAATGGCGGCTTGCGAGGACAATACATCCATTGCCTGCGCCCGCGAAATACGTGGGATCAGCTCCATCGCAAAACTGGTGATGTTTTTAGCTTTAAGTGCCGCAATGCGCTCTGGATTTTGGTAAGGCTGCAACATCCCTATCAACACGCTGCTCTCTTTTAATTGGGCAATTTCCGTGTCGGATGGCGGCTGGATTTTGAGCACGATGTCGGCTTGCTGGTAGAGGTCGCTTGCCGATGACACCATCGTTGCGCCGCTAAATGCCGTATCAGGAAGATGTGCCGCAGCACCTGCGCCGGTTTCGACCAGCACTTCTGCGCCGAGTTTGCTGAGTTTGGCAATGACGCTGGATTCGATGGCAACCCGACGCTCGCCCTCGGCGGTTTCCTTGGGCACAGCCACTTTGATTGACATATGTTCTGTCTCCAGAAGGATTGTGGTGAAAAATAGAATGTGACTCAGAGGATGAACATACTAGCGGAATACACACAGGGAATGAAGTCTTTCCGAGCGGATAGCGCACAAAGAAAAACCGGAAAAATCCGGTTTTTCTTTGATCAAGACCCTACAGGTTTCGCGTCGGTTAGCTGCGGGGCTTAGCGTGTGCCGCTCGCAGTCACGTCAACGCGACGGTTAGCGGCACGACCTGCTTTAGTGCTGTTGTCAGCCACAGGTTGTGCCTCGCCTTTACCGGATGCCTTGATAGCTGCTGCCGGAACACCTTTACTAGCCAAATAGTTAGCTACTGCTGCCGCACGCTGCTCAGACAACTTTTGGTTGTAAGCATCGGAACCGACGCTATCCGTGTGACCAACAACGCTGATGCCGGTTACTTTAGCGCCTGCCAAATCGGACAGGAATTTATCCAAGTTCGCTTGACCAGCCGGTTTCAATACCGCTTTATCGAAGTCAAAGTTGGCATCAGAATTCAGGGTCATCTGTTGGATGGGTTTTGGTGCAGGCGCGGGTGCAGGCGCGGGTGCAGGCGCGGG
>CAYQTB010000052.1:14623-18397 GCA_964420315.1 uncultured Thiothrix sp.
GGTGCAGGCGCGGGTGCAGGCGCGGGTGCAGGCGCGGGCATAGGTGGTGCCACATCACAGCCGTCAGGCGTACTGCCGTATTGTGCTTTGACGCACTCTTTAGCACTGTTTTTAACAGCCTTGCCAGAGCTATTCTTTACGTATTTGCCGTCTTCTGCATGAGCAGTCGTCGTCATCATCATGGTTGCCAGCATCGCAGCAATGCTGATGCTTGCCATTTTCTTCAGAGTCATTTGTGATCTCCTTTAGCCTAGTTTTGAGTGTCGATTGTTGGAATCCGCATTTCTGCATCATGAAATAATCAGTGCTGTCAACAGAAAGCGTAGACCACCGACCATAGTGTCTTAAATATACAACAACGGCTGAGATTATAGGTTACTTTCTGGGTAAGTGCCTATAGGCAAGCGGAATTTTCTTGGGGAAAGACACAAAGAAAAGTCCTTGCCAGTCTGACATAGGTGATGTCAGCACTCCAAGCTTGGTCACGGCGGTCGATGGGTAACCCCCGAAGCAGGTAAGGGGAAACCTTGTGTCCCGGGTTTGGCTTGCTGGTGCCGGGCTTCTGGTAAATCGCCTTCAAGCTGGCAAAATTCGTATGGCACGGAACAACACCGAGCTTTCAGTGCGGCTTAGGTCAACAATTGACGGTGTGACACTGGTTCACCGTGTCATGGATGCGGCAAAAAGAACTCAAAGTCACAAAAAATCCATTCATTTTTTCGGTAGTTGGGTTGGTTATTTTCTTTCACCGCGTGTCTAAGCGGCATAATAAACTCGCAAAATTCCGTTTTGACACAAGTTTCCCTAAACCTCGATGTTTTGCTCTATCACTGACGGTGCTACAATCTTTCCCCTGTTGGCGGGTGCAGCAGTGGGGCGACCCGTATTCCTTATTTGACGGAGTTTGTGATGTTAAAGGTAGGTTTTGTCGGTTGGCGCGGCATGGTCGGTTCGGTACTGATGGAACGGATGCGCACCGAAAACGATTTTCAAGGCTTCGAGCCAGTATTTTTTACCACTTCACAGTCCGGCAAACCCGGTCCTGACGTAGGCATGGGCGCAAAACCGCTGGAAGACGCGATGAATATCGACAAGTTGGCGGAAATGGACATTATCCTCTCCTGCCAAGGCGGCGATTATACCAATGCGATTTACGCCCCACTTCGCGCCCGTTGGAATGGCTACTGGATTGATGCCGCGTCCACTCTGCGCATGGCGGATGATGCGATCATCGTACTCGACCCCGTAAACCGGGCTGTCATCGACGCTGGCTTGCAAAACGGCATTAAAAATTACATCGGTGGCAACTGCACTGTTTCCCTGATGCTCATGGCGTTGGGAGGCTTGTTTGAAAAAGGTTTGGTGGAATGGATTACCTCCATGACTTACCAAGCGGCTTCTGGTGCGGGCGCGAAAAACATGCGCGAATTGCTCACGCAAATGGGTGAGTTGAATGGTGAGGTTGGCGATTTGCTGGCAGACCCGGCTTCAGCGATTCTTGACATCGACACCAAAGTCACCGCGAAATTGAATGATGGCACACTTTCCACCGCCAATTTCGGTGCGCCGCTGGCAGGCAGCCTGATCCCGTGGATCGACAAGCTGTGGGAAAACGGTCAAACCAAGGAAGAGTGGAAAGGCATTGCCGAAACCAATAAAATCCTCGGCAAAACCGCTGCGAATAGCATTCCTGTGGATGGGCAGTGCGTGCGCATCGGCGCAATGCGTTGCCATTCGCAGGGTTTTACCATCAAACTTACGCAAGATTTGCCACTGGCGGAAATCGAAAACATCATTGCCAGCCATAACCAGTGGGTGAAGGTTATTCCGAATGACAAGGAATCCACCTTGCACGGTTTAACCCCAGTGCAAGCTTCTGGCACGCTGACTGTTCCGGTGGGGCGTATCCGCAAAATGAATTTGGGACCACAATACCTCACCGCCTTTACTGTGGGCGACCAATTGTTGTGGGGTGCGGCTGAGCCGGTACGTCGAATGCTGAAAATTGCCCTAGAACACCTTGGCAACGCTTAATAACTAGTGGAAACCCTAAGCACCTCCTGTTACTTATTATGAGTAATGTCATGATTTTCCTAGGCTTAATCACCTAGGATTTGCAGGAGATTAAGTACCAAACAAAACACCACCACAGGAGGTCATCCCATGATTTCATACATGGAGCTCAATGAGCAAAACCACAAAATTACTGAATTGTCCAATGTGTTAAGTTACCTGATTAATGAACGTTCCATGTGTGATACCGAAGTATCCTGCGAGTTGTTTTTCCGTTATGTCGAGTTGGTAAAAGAGCATCTGGAAACCGAAGAGCGCGAGTTATACCAGTTGTTGCTGATGGATGACGATAACGATGCCCGCAATACTGGGCGCAAATTCCTGTCCGGTTCGGGCGAGATCAAACGGGTCTTTGGGCAATACTTGAAACGCTGGTGCAAGGGCAAGGAACTGCGTATTCGCGATCATGAGGCGTTTATCCGCGATACCCGCGAGATTTTCGCGTTGGTGATTCGCCGCATTGACGATGAAATTGTGCATTTATACCCGACGTTATTGCACAACGGGTATTTGCCGATGAAAGCGCAAGCTGCTTAAATTAAAGGGATCAGACTCGATTTGTAGCACGTTTTTAAAAAGCTCAAAAAAATGCAGCTCCCAATATCGCCAAAACCAAAATGCCCAACGATAGGTGCATATCTTGAGTAATGCCACAGCCAGTGGTATTTGGTTGGAAACCGAACACAAACATAAACGCTTCCAACATCAACAACAAACCGACAGCATTACGGCAAAAGCTGTTTCAGGTTGCGGTTGAACAGGTCGCTATTTCGCAGATAGTGTTGTATGAACTGGAATACGGCATCTGCCGTTCGCAGCAGCAGCAACGTAACCGTGACAACCTCAATCATTTCCTCAAATACATTCAAGTGCTGGATTGGGGCGAAGAGCAATCGCAAGAAGCGGCGTTGGTGCGCTGTGAATTAATGCAGTTGGGGCAACCAATTGGGCATTATGATACGTTGATTGCAGCACATGCCCGCTCGTTGAAAGCGACGTTGGTGACGCATAATCTCCGCGAGTTTGAACGGGTGCAGGGATTGTTGTTGGAGGATTGGGAGTGAACGCACGAACGATGAAAAGCGAATATACCTCTATTGAACTCTGTGCGGGTGCAGGAGGCCAAGCACTTGGCTTGCATCTGGCAGGTTTTCAGCACCAACTTTTGATGGATATAGACAAGTCAGCGTGTCAGACACTCAAACATAACAATGCGTTACATGACTTGGGCTGGGGTGAAATTATCGAGGGTTGCATAGAAGAATTTTCTAAATATTCATCTCATCAATACAAAGGCGTTGATCTTGTTGCAGGCGGTGTTCCCTGCCCACCTTTTTCAACAGCAGGTAAGCAACTTGGCAAACAGGATGAGCGGGATTTATTTCCTTCTGCATTAGACATTGTGAACAACACTCAGCCCAAAGCAGTCATGTTGGAAAACGTGTCTGGCCTGTTGGATGCAAAATTTGATGCTTACCGTGCTGAAATTGAATCCCGATTGAGATGCATGGGGTATAAAGTTTTCTGGAAATTGCTCAATGCTTGTGATTTTGGCGTACCTCAATTGCGTCCACGAGTCATTCTGGTGGCGTTAAAATCAGAGTTTGCGGGTTACTTTGCGTGGCCTGACTACAAAATTACTCCCCTAACCCGAATTTCTCACTATCATAAAAACCCAAGGCTATCCGTGGTAGAATAATT
>CAYQTB010000053.1:0-18234 GCA_964420315.1 uncultured Thiothrix sp.
GCCGCTTAGCTCCCGTAGGAATCCCCTTCCTTTAGGGAGGGGAGGATGTCAAGTCAAGCAACCACAGGAGTCCGTTGTAGTGGAGAACGCCGCTAATGCCAGTAATCACGCCCTTATTCACGATCCTTCCACCTATCTCATTGAAAAAGAGCCGTATTATGTGCCAGTCGGCAATGAGATCACGTTATTTGAAGCTGCTTATGCCAACCATTTGCCCTTGCTGTTGAAAGGCCCGACGGGCTGTGGCAAAACCCGTTTCATGGAGTACATGGCTTGGCGCTTGCGCCGCCCAATGATTACGGTGTCGTGTCATGACGATTTGACGACTTCCGATTTGGTGGGGCGTTATTTGGTGAAGAACGGCGAAACCGTGTGGGTCGATGGGCCGTTAACGCGGGCGGTGCGTTCCGGTGGCATTTGTTACCTCGATGAAATTGTCGAGGCACGGAAGGATACGATGGTGGTGATTCACCCACTGGCGGACGACCGGCGTATTATGCCGATTGAAAAGCTGGGGCAATTGCTGGAAGCGCCGGACAGTTTTTGTCTGGCTATTTCTTACAACCCTGGCTACCAAAGCGTATTAAAGGAATTGAAGCAATCCACCCGCCAGCGTTTCGTGGCGATTGAATTTGATTACCCGAAACCGGCGTTAGAACATGAAATCATTATGCACGAAACCGGTTTGGCGCCAGTAATGACCGATAAATTGCTGAAACTTGCTGAAATGACCCGCAATCTGAAAGACAACGGTTTGGAAGAAGGGGCATCCACCCGCTTGCTGGTACACGCAGGCAAGCTGATTGCCAAAGGTGTGGAGCCGCGTGCGGCGTGTCAAGGGGCGATTGCGCTGGCGTTGACGGATGACGGCGACATGATTGCGGCGATTAACGAACTGATTGGCGCACTATTCTAGGAGACGGGTTTGAAAGCAACCGAGCAACCCTATGCTCACGCCACTTTGCTGGAGCGGCTTGAGGAGCTGTATGAGGTCGAGTTTACTTGGCTGAAGGTCGAGCAACTGGTCGCCGCTTTGGTCAATTTAGATCGCAATACGCAAGATTTCATCCTTGGTTGGGCGGAGCGTTTGCTGACCACCAATGTTTACATTAGCCACGAGTTTATTATTCGCGTGGTGGAGGCGTTGGATCGGCTGGAACGGCGGGTGATCGAGGCGTGGGCAGTTCACGCGGCGGATACCTTTGATCAGCAGGGTTTGCGCCCGGCCTTGGCGGTGATTCAACAGGTTGATAGCTTTCTGGAAAGCGCTCATGCGCACGCGGAAGGGGTTGCTTTTGAGGAAGTGGAGTCGATTTTGTCGACTTTCGTGTGTGGGTTGTCGGGGCGGCGGCTGAAGTTGGCGCAGGGTGACACGGTGTATACTGACAGTGAAACGCTGTATCTGCCGAATATTACCGCGAAATTGGTCAAGTCCAAGGATAATTTCCTGTTGTGCAAGGCGCAGGTGGCGTTCATGTGGGCGCAGACGCGCTTTGGCAGTTTTCGGGTGGATTTTGCGACGGCATTTGCGGATTACCCTGACCGGGAACAGGCGTTGGTGGCGTTTCATGCGCTCGATACCTTGCGCTTGGAAGCGTACATGGAACGTGAGTTACCGGGGTTGTGGCGCGATATGCAGCGTTTGGAAAACTTATACGCTGAGGAGTCTTGTCCCTCCCCTGACAAGGAGAGGTTAGGAGGGGTTTCTTCACGTCTGCAATTACCCGATGCCACGGTCAACGATGTGCTTGAGTTAATCCCGCAAGTGCTGGGTTTGGATTTACCCCAACGTATTTACCAGCCGCGCCTTGACCCGCACGCTGTTACCGCCTGCATGTTAGCGCGGATGGAGCGGGAAAAGATTCTGTTGCGGGTGAAATTGGCGGAGTTGGCGAAGGAAATGGGCTTCGACTTCGCTCAGCCCACGGAGGAGGAGCAAGAGGAAGAGAAGAAGGCGGTTGCACCGCCGGAATTTGAGATGCGCGAGGTGCAAGAGGGGCAGGGCATGGAGTTGGTGTTGGATGATAAGCCGATTGCGCCGCCGGAAGACGTGAAGCAGTTGCTGACCTCGATCATGTTGGATTGGGGAGCTGTGCCGCCGGAATTTTTAGTGCCTGCGGGGGATGGGGAATACGATCCGTCCTTGTACCAAAAAGAAGAAAAAGACATTGAGGACGTGTGGAAAGGCATTTACCACGAAGAGGGGGCGTTTTTGTACCGTGAGTGGGATTTTGCTCGTCAGCATTACCGCAAGAATTGGTGTGTGTTACGTGAATTGGAACTGCCTCACGGCGACCCGGCGTATGTGGATAAGGTGCTGGATAAGTATCAGGGCATGATCAAGCATTTACGGCGTACTTTTGAGGCGATGCGCGACGAAAACCGTTTGCTGAAACGCCAGTCGCAGGGCGATGACGTGGATATTGATGCGCTGGTGGAAGCGCTTGCCGATAGCCGCGATGGGCGCGAAATGAGCGATAAGCTGTTTCAGCACCTGCATCGGGCGGATCGCAGCATGGCGGTGATGTTCATGGTGGACATGAGCGGCAGCACCAAGGGCTGGATCAATGATGCCGAGCGCGAAGCCTTGGTGATGTTGTGCGAAGTGTTGGAAAAGCTGGGCGACAGCTATGCGATTTACGGCTTTTCGGGTATTGGGCGCAAACGCTGCGAGATTTACCGGATAAAAGCCTTTGACGACCCGTATAACGCGGCAACGAAGGCACGGATTGCGGGGGTTATTCCGAAAGATTACACGCGGCTGGGCGTGGCGATTCGCCATTTAACCGAGAAGTTGAATAAGGTGGAAGCCAAAACCCGTTTGCTGATTACCTTATCGGATGGCAAACCGGAAGATTATTTCGACATCTACAATACGCAGTACGGGATTGAGGATACGCGCCAAGCCTTGTTTGAAGCGCGGCGCACCGGAATTCACCCGTTTTGCATTACCATCGACCAGCGCGGCAAGGATTATTTGCCGCACATGTACGGTCACGCCAATTGGGTGGAAATTGATGATGTGAAGAAATTACCGTTGAAGGTGGCGGATATTTATCGGAGGTTGACTTCCTGATCTTGAATTTATCCATACTGTAAGATGAGTTACTGTAACAATTCTTACGGTAATTTCGTATGAAATTCTACAATCGTGACAGCGAACAACAACACCCCGCTAACGTGCGCCTGAGCCAGCTCAAAGCCAAAGCGCAGCGGCTAGAACAGCGCTTGGCGGGTTATGAGATCACGTATCGCGGCTTGTCGCTGGCGGATTTGGAGTGGGTATGAGTCAAGTCACCGTTTCATTTCACAACTTCGACATCCAATGCTCGTGAAACTGCGCTTCCGGCAATTGCCACACTTGGGTGTGTAATTGCGTGAGCATGTCGTCGTCTTCCAGAATGATCAGGCGTTCGCTATTGGAAATCGCACCGGGACCTTGTTCCAGCAAACGTTTGACCTGTTCTTCACGTTGTTGGCGCGTGCCTTCGGGGATATTCTGGCGGTGTGGAATATATGTCATGTGCTGCCGGAAGGCGAGCGGATCAACCACCACCCGAATAAACAAATCACGGGTCGAGATGCACGGGTTTGCCAACATCGCGGCGTAATTTTTGTCGAAAGATTGCAAAATGTAGTCGGGAGCCACTTCATCCGGGGTACGGAATAAATTGGTTTGCAAGCTGGTCTGGATGCTGGTTAACATACCCAACGGCACAGCAAGCACCAAACCCGCAATAACCGGCGACATCCACACAAAGGTCATGGGGTTGAAAATCAGTAACAAAATCCCCCACGCCACCCCGGTTTGGCTAACCCAACCGTATTCCTGCCAAGCATCTGCCCAAGTCAAGCCACCGCCGAGACGTTGCTGGGTTCCCCACACGGCGCGTTTGCCTTGCAGGATTTGCACCACGAATTTGCTGTAATACATCATGCGCACCGGGGCAGTGAGCATGGACAGCAGGGTTTCTGTGGCAACACTGGCGCTTAGCCCGTTGATGCCGCCAAACAGATGCGCTGTGCCTTTGCGTACCGTTTCAGCCAACCCGAAGGTTTTGTAGAAAAACAGCAGAATGAGGGTCAGCACCAGCAAAGCGCTATTGCCTGTGGTTAACGGAATTAACGTGAGTTTGGGGTAAAACACCGCAATGGCGGTTAATACGCCCAGCCAGCCCAGCCAAATCAACGAACTGACATAAGACATAATCCCGCCCAGCAAGAGGAAGCGGTGCAAGTGGGGGATGCCATGCGCCCAAATAATCAGCCAATGTTGCAAATTACCCTGACACCAGCGACGATCACGCTTGAGGGCATCGGTCAGCGTCGGTGGGGGGCGCTCGAAACTGCCTTCCATGTCGTAAGCCAGCCAAGTTTCCCAACCGGCACGGTTGAGCAACGCGGCTTCCACAAAGTCGTGGCTGAGGATTTCGCCGCCTAAGGTGCTGCCTTCTTCGAGTTTGGGCAAGTGGCAATGCCCCATGAAGGCTTGGGTACGAATGATGACATTGTGCCCCCAGTACTGGCTTTCACCCAGCCACCACCAATGCAAACCCGCAAAAAATATCGGGCCGTACAGGCGATTAACGAATTGCTGCCAGCGAGCGTACAGCGTATCCAAACCGATGGTGTAGAGCGGGGTTTGGATCAGACCAACCCGTTCATTGCGTTCCATCGCGTCGACCAGACGTACCAAGGTATCGCCGGTCATCAGGCTGTCAGCGTCCAGGACTACCATGTAGGGGTGGCGTTTGCCCCAGCGACGGCAGAAATCCATCACATTGCCGCTTTTCTTTTTGGTGCGGTGTTTGCGGCGGCGGTAATGGATGCGTTCGGATGAACCCACGGTGCGGCACAATGCCGACCAAGCGGCTTCCTCACGCAGCCAATTGCTGGCATCGTCCGAATCTGACAGGATGTAAAACTCAAAGTGGTGCAATTGCCCGGTTTTTTCCAGCGACTGGTAAATGCTTTGCAGCCCGGCGTAAACGTAGGCAATGTCTTCGTTATAAATGGGTAGCAAAATCGCGGTGGTATCGCGGGTTTGCAACTGTGGCAAAGGCGAGTTAGGCGCACTGGCAATGCGGTTTTGCCCGCCGAAATTCAGCACCCACAACCCGACCACAGCGGTCATGAAACCCAAGGCTAACCACAAAAACAGTACCGCAAACGGAATCAGCACTAAGGCTTGCCACACAATGGGTAACTCAGCGGGCAGGTTAGCACCTAGCCAGAAAGTCGCGAGTCCGGTCAGGAAGGCAATCGTCGCAAAAAATACCAGTCGCCGCCGTCTAGCGGTCGCTTGCCAGGGTATTTGCCCGTCGTGTTGGCTCATTTAGTGATTAAACGTGAGCGCGGACGTGATGAGGGCAGTAAAGTAATCGCCTGCAAGGGGGCGATCCGTATACTGCTGCGCTCAAACAGCGGTCCGGTAGGGGTACGATTATCACTGTTTTTGGCTTGTAGCAGCGCCAGCTCTTCTTGGGCGGTACTGATGAATTGTTGAATCAGTGCTTGCTCGGAAAAAAGTCCCGCCCGTGCCAGTTTCTGGGTGATTTGCGCTAACAGGCGTTCACATTCTGAATCCGGTAAGCGGTGCAGTTTCAGGTAATCATTGGCACGTTTTTGGGCGATTAACCACGCATTGCTAGGCGCGTTGGTATCAGGTGTTTCCACGTTTGTTGGTGCTAGTTGTTCAGTCATTTGTTTGTCAATCCACGCAAGGGTTGTTAACAGTAATGCCATTGTTGTTGTTATTGAGACTGCGAGTCAGGGGGCATTGCACAGTGACTCAGGAATAGGGTAAGACCACGTTTCGCTCAAAGGGTTTACGCCGTCTGTCAGACGAATGGTGGCAGTCATGGGTTTGTCACAGGTTTCGGGGAACACCGCCGCAATGACACGCCAGCCTTCTACGTAAGGGTTTTCTTGTACCACCGCAGGGTTGGTTGTTCCTGCACCGTGGAATGTTAACTCTACCTGCGGCATTTTGGCTAGTTTCGGTACATCATTGAAATCGACAATAAAACGAATACGACCTTTATGACCGGGTAAACCATCCACCGCCTTATTCGTCACACGGGTCGCCACGACTTTGCCTAATTTATGGGCAGGTGGTTCATCCGAACGCCATGACATGCGGTAATGCAGGTGGCGGAAAGCATTGCCAGCGTCACTGTTCCAGTATGCCACGACGTTATCTAAAATGTCAGATTCTGTGTGTAAGCGTAGCAATCGCACACTGCCTTTGCCCCAATCGCCTAAAGGTTCTATCCAAACACTGGGGCGGGCGTGATACCAGGCTTCCAGATCCTGATAGTTGTTGAAATCGCGGTCACGTTGCAGCAAGCCAAACCCAGAGAGTTTTTCGATGGGTGTGGATTGGAAAGTAAAATACGGCACGTCCGACAGGGGTTGCCATGTCCAGTCTTTGCTCTGCTGAATCAGTAAACCATCGGAATCATGCACTTCGGGGCGATAGTCGCCGTAATGTTGCTGGGAGTTTTCACCGTGGAAAAACATGCTGGTCAGGGGCGCAATGCCAATTTCTGTGATGTCTTGGCGTGGATAAAGCTGGGTCTCAACCTCCATTTCAGTGTTTTTGCCGGGTGTCAGTACAAAGCGGGTCGCACCGGTGGTTGAGGGTGAGTCGAGTAGGGCGCAAAATACCAACGTGTCCGCATCTTTCGCCGGTTTTTCCAGCCAGAACTTGGTGTAATCGGGAAATTCTTCCTTGCCCTCCAGCGAGGTGTTGATGGCAAGCCCGCGTGCGGACAGACCGTATTTTTGATCCAATCCCAGTGCACGGAAGTAGCTTGCGCCCTGAAATACCAGCGTTTCGGTGTAACTGGCGTGTTTGCCGCCGAGTTTGGCGAGAATCCGAAAGCCCGTAAACGCCATGTTGGGTTCATCGTTTTCGAGATTTAAGTCTTTGACTTCGGTGTAGTCATAATACTTGCGGGAAAACGTGATGGGAGTTGCCGCACCGTTTTCCCATACGAAGAGTTCAATGGGGTGAATGTAGTGCATCCCCGGATGCATAAATTCGAGTTGGAACGGGAGCATTTCGTCGCGCCAAAAGGTTTGGTTGCCTTTGAACTTGATGCGCTGGTAATGATCGTAAGTGATCCGTCCTGTATCCACTTGCATCATGGGCGTTTTGCTGAACGGTTGACTGGAAAGTTGTTCCGCAACGTGTTTGGCGTGCGCAAAACAGCCGTCATCTGCGTAAGCGTTAACGGTATTCAGCGTTAGTAATACGAATGACAAGAACCAAATAGGCAGATTAGATTTCATGATGGTGGGATACCGAAGAGGGCTATATTGCTCAGTAGGTTGCCAAGATTGACCAAGGAACTTGGGGTGGAAATAGTAGAGCAGAATGTGAGTGACGTCTAGCGGTATATGATTGGCAGAATAAGCACTTGGCCGTATAGTTGCGCCCCGTAGCCTTAACAACGCCGCAAGGCAGGGAATTTGTTGTCGATGAACCGTGACATGTCGCTGGATATACTCAGGGGTTTGATGTTGATCATTATGGCCGCTGACCATTTTGGTGAGCCGGTCTTCCAGCATTTGTATGAATTTGCTGGGTATGTCAGTGCGGCGGAAGGTTTTGTCTTTTTGTCCGGCATGTTGGTGGCGTTGGTGTATAGCCGTTATCACACGGCTGGTGGGCAAGTGCTGGAACAGCGGGTGTGGCAGCGTGCTGGGGTGATTTACCTTTACCATTTGATGGTATTGCTGGCGGTGTTTGTATTCACGGTGGCAACCCAATGGTCGGGGGCGTATTGGACCAGTTTTGCCAATGAGATGCAGGTGGAACCCGCCCGCGCTTTGCTATCCGGTATGTTATTGGTCTACCAGCCGCCAATGTTGGATGTGTTGCCCTTGTATGTGGTGTTGATGTTGGCAGCACCGTTTGCGCTGCGTTTGATGTTGCAGTACCAAAGCATTGGCGTGGCGATGGTGTTGTTGGGCAGTGGCGGTTTATGGCTGGCAGCGCAGTATGGTTGGGGGCGTGAGGTATTGGCATTGTTGCCGCAGGGGTTGTTGTTGCGGGGTGGTGCCTTTAATTTCATGGCTTGGCAATTCATTTTTGTGCTGGGCATGGTGTTGGGTTTCCTGCGTTTTGCTGGCAAGGGGGCGTTACTGCGTGTGAATGGCTGGTTGTGGGCTGTCAGTTTGCTGGTGATTGTGGCACTTTATCTGCAACGGCATGGCTACGTATCGCGTGATTTATCGCCGGTTGTTGCGTGGTTTCAGGAATACCGTCACATTGGGCGGGACAATTTGGCTTGGCTGCGCTTGGCGAATTTCTTGGCGTTTGTGTACGTGATTGCGGGCGTGATTGTGTTGCACCGGCGCTATAACGTGTTGAAGTTATTGGCTTGGCCCGCGCGGTGGTTGGGCTTTTTGGGGCAGCATTCCTTGCAGGTTTTTGCTTTCCATCTGGTGGTGCTGTATGGCTACATTCCGTTCCGCTGGGGGGAATGGGCGTTTACGGATAATCAGAAATGGTTAGTGCTGGTGGTGTTTCTGGCGAGCTTGACGTTACCTGCGCTGTGGCACAAAGCTTATTTACAGCGTAAGAAACAGCAAAACCGTGGGTCGGACTTTAGTCCAACAACCTCCGTCGCTTTGACACCGACGTCGCGCTAAAGCCCGACTCACAGGTTAGAACTTGTAGCCTTTGTGCAAGGCTACAATGCCGCCGGTCATATTGGTGTAGGTGACGCGCTCAAATCCGGCGGTTTCCAGCATGGCTTTGAGGGTTGCTTGATCCGGGTGCATACGGATGGATTCCGCCAAATAACGGTAGCTTTCCGCATCATTCGCAATTAACTTGCCCATCAGCGGCAGGAATTTGAAGGAATACTGGTCGTAGATCGGTGCCAAACCGGGGACGGCGGGTTTAGAAAATTCCAGCACTAACAAGCGCCCGCCCGGTTTCAACACGCGGTACATGGAGCGCAGGGCTTTATCCTTGTCTGTCACATTTCGCAGCCCGAAGGCAATGGTGATAATGTCGAAATGGTTGTCCGCAAACGGCAGGCATTCTGCATTGGCTTGCACGTAGCGCACATTGCCGCCAATTCCCTTATCGGTTAAGCGTTCCCGCCCGTTTTCTAGCATCGACGCATTGATGTCGGAAAGGATCACTTCGCCGTCATCTCCTACGATCCGCGCAAACTTCGCTGCCAAGTCACCCGTGCCGCCCGCTAAGTCCAATACGCGGTTGCCGCGTTTCGCGCCTGCGGCATCAATCGTGAAACGTTTCCACAGCCGATGTACGCCAAATGACATTACGTCGTTCATTACGTCGTACTTATCGGCTACTGAATGAAATACGCCAGCAACCCGACTAGCTTTCTCAGTAACGGGTACTTGTTGAAAACCGAAATGGGTGGTTTGTTCCTGTTCTGCCATGCGAGATGCTTCCGTGTGATTCAAGGTGACTCAATTATTGGAACATTGTAACAGGCAAACGCCATTTCTACATGGAGTCTGGTAATGAAAAAGTTAATAGCAGGTTTAGGGTTGACGGTATTAGCCGCACCTTCGGCGCAAGCGTGGACAGGTAGTGTGGATGATATGCGCACCATGCGAGCCAATCAAAGCCACCCTATCGTGCGGGTCGTCAAGCAATATCAAACCGCCACTTTGTCGTGTGAGCAATGCCAAGTACGTCATGGCAGCTTGCAACAGCCAGCGCATCAGGCAACCGGTTGGCAGCGTTCAGCGCGGGTAACACCTCAACGTATGCAGCGCCCGCACCAGAGCGCCCGTGTGCCGGTACGCCCGGTACAAATGTACGCCTATTATGTGCCGCAACGCCATCAGACGGCGAAACACCCACCGCGTATTCACCGTATTGTGGGGCAAGCACCGCCGATGTGCCGCTATATCAGCTAGTGTTGGCGCTTTAGAATGGCATGAAAATCTTGCTCATCCCGTTCAGGATTTCCTCGCGCCATACGATTGCCACAAAGCCTGCCATTGCCAGCCAGGGACCAAATGGCATGGGCAGGCTTTCGCGTTTGCCTTTTGCCAGCATCCACAAAATTCCAAACACTGCGCCAAACGCGGATGAGGCAAAAATCACGAACGGTAGAATTTGCCAGCCACCCCACGCGCCGAGTGCCGCCAGCAATTTAAAATCGCCATGCCCCATGCCTTCCTTGCCCGTCAAGAGCCGGAACAGGTGAAACACTGACCAGAGCGCCAAATAGCCAAAGGCTGCACCCAATACCGCATCTGGCAAACTGACAAACGTGCCGTTAATATTGAGCAGTAAACCTGCCCACAGCAGCGGATACGTAAGAATGTCAGGCAGCAACATGGTTTGCGCATCAATCATAAACAGCGCGACCAGTACCCACGTAAAGCCGAGCAGTGCCACTAATTCAACGCCATAACCGACGCGCCAAGCCACCAGCATGGAAAGCAGTGCCGTCGCCAGTTCCACCAGCGGGTATTGGCTCGAAATCGGGGTTTTGCAGCCTGAACATTTGCCGCGCAGCAATAGGTAGCTAATGACCGGAATGTTTTCCAGTGCAGTAATTTTATGCCCACAGGTCGGGCATTGTGAGCGTGGCACGACCAGATCAAAGTCGCCGGTATCCTGCTTGTCAGGGTGTTGATCCAGCCATTCGTGACAGTCGCGTTTCCATTGGCGTTCCAGCATAATCGGCAGGCGGTAAATGACCACATTCAGAAAACTGCCGACCAAGAGCGAAAATAACCCCACGATACTGATTAGCCAGACAGGGCTGGTTTTGAGTAAAAAAATCAATTCCATGAGAATATGTGTTCCTAAACAACCGCCCCAAGTTTAAAGATAGGCAGGTACATGGCAATGACCAGACTGCCCACAATCCCGCCCAGTACCGCCATGATCAGCGGTTCAATTTGTTTTGCTAGGGTATCGACCAACGCGTCAACCTGTGCTTCGTAATAATCCGCTACTTTTGCCAGCATTTCTTCCAAGCGCCCGGATTCTTCACCGATGCGGGTCATTTGTACCATCATATTCGGGAATAATTGCGTGGTTTGCATCGAAGTGTTTAATTGTACCCCACGAGCAGTATCGTCCTGAATGCGCCGCGACGCTTCTTCATACACCGCATTGCCGGTCGCACCCGAAACAGAATCCATCGCTTCGACCAACGGTACACCCGCTGCAAACATGGTGGCTAAGGTACGTGCAAACCGTGCCACCGCTGATAAGTGCAATATATTCCCCATGATCGGGATTTTTAACGACGCTTTATCCACGAAACGGTCAAAGGCTTTGGAGCGCTGCCGAGCTTGGATAAAACTAACCCCGATAGCGATAAATAGCAATATTGGTTGCCACCAGTTAGCCACCAACCAATCTGAAAACGAAATAACTAACAAGGTGAACGCGGGTAAGTCAGCCCCAAAGCTGCTAAAAACTTCCTTAAACTGCGGGATAACCCAGATCAGCAAGATTGCCGATACCACCACGGCGGCAACCACGACGATAATGGGGTACATCATGGCACTTTTGACTTTGGCTTTGAGCGCTTCACTTTTTTCTTTGTAGGTGGCGACTTTTTCCAGCATGGTTTCCAGCGTACCGGCTTGTTCGCCTGCTTTGACCAAGTTGACAAACAATTTGTCGAAATATTTGGGGTGTTTGGCTAATGCCGAACCCAAGCTGGCGCCACCTTCGATGTCGGCGCGTAATTTATTGACCAATTCGCGTACTGAGGCATTATCGCCCCCGGATGCCATTAATTCCAAGGATTGCACCATCGGTACACCGGAACGCATCATGGTGGTTAATTGGCGGGCAAATTGGGCAATATCGCCCGGTTTGATCGCGGGTTTTAACAGCGGTTTGGGTTTGCGGTAGATGCGCCCCGGATTAATGCCTTTGCGCCGCAGTTCGGCACGTAACCAGTTTGGACTCACCGCTTCGGTTTCACCGCGCATTTTTACGCCATTGCGGTTAACGCCTTCCCACTTGTAAATGGCTTGTGGTGCGCCGGGGGCGGGTTTTTTGCCTGCTACCGGCTTTTTCAAGGTGTTGCTTTGCATATCCGTGGCTCTGCGTTATTTTTATAGTGTTATGAGTCTAACACGCATTGCTACTGAAACCGTATCTTATGGGATAACCGGTCGTTACGGGTTTAGTCTGAGGTGACACGTTCCAGCTCGGCCAATGAGGTGATGCCTTGGCGCACTTTGTTGAGCGCAGAACGGCGCAAATCCGCAATGCCTTCTTTGAGGGCTTGTTCGGCAATTTCCAGTGAGTTAGCGCCGTTCATGATCATGCGTCCCATTTCGGCAGAAATCGGCATGACTTGGTAAATACCTACCCGTCCTTTGTAGCCGCGTGAACATTCCGAACACCCGACCGGCTCATACAGTTTGAGGGAACTGAGCTCGTCAGGTTGGAAGCCCATTTGCAGCAGCACTTCCTGGGGAACACTAGAGGGCTGCTTGCACTTTTCACATAAACGCCGCGCTAAACGTTGGGCAATAATTAAGTGAATCGAAGAGGCAATGTTAAACGGTGGCACACCCATGTTCATTAGGCGGGTCAGGGTTTCTGGGGCACTGTTGGTGTGCAGGGTGGATAATACCAAGTGCCCGGTTTGTGCGGCTTTGATGGCAATTTCAGCGGTTTCAAGGTCGCGGATTTCCCCGACCATGATGACGTCGGGGTCTTGACGCAAGAAGGAGCGCAAGGCTTCAGCAAAGGTCAGCCCGACTTTGGCGTTGACGTTGACTTGGTTCACGCCGGGCATATTGATTTCGGCGGGGTCTTCGGCGGTGGAAATGTTTTTTTCCGGGGTGTTGAGGATGCCTAAGCCAGTGTACAGCGTGACGGTTTTACCGCTACCGGTTGGACCTGTGACTAGAATCATGCCATCGGGTTTCTCCAGCGCTTTCATGAAGTCGTGTTGTTGTTTGGGTTCAAAGCCGAGTTTTTCTACCCCTAAGGTGGCGTTGGAAGAGTCGAGTATCCGCATAACCACTTTTTCACCGAACAGGGTGGGTAGGGTATTTACCCGGAAGTCGATTTTTTGTTTGTCATTGACCGTAAAACGGATACGCCCGTCTTGTGGAACACGGCGTTCAGAAATATTCATGCGTGCCAAGACTTTGATGCGCGAAATCAATTGTTGGGCGGAATCGCTGGGCGGGTTGGCAACCACTTGCAGAATGCCATCTATCCGGTAGCGGATGCGCATGGTTTTTTCAAAAATTTCAATGTGAATGTCCGACGCTTTGGATTTAATGCCGTGGGCTAACAGCTTGTCGACGAATTGAATGACGGCGGGGTCTTCGTCGTCTTTAGTTTTGAGATCGCGGACATCTAAGGCAATTTCTTTGGCAGCAGTTACTGGCGCGGCAGGGGAGGAAGCTTTACCTCTGTGGGTTGGGGCAGCGTGTCCGCTGATACCATCGTCGCTGCTGATATAGCGTTGCAGTTTGTCGAATTCGACAAACACGGGTTCGGGGATTAAACCGGTGGCAAATTTGACATCATCCAGATTGGTCAAATACGTGGGGTCAGCCAAGCCCACCATGAGATTTTTGCCGCGCTGATACAGGGGTATCAGGTTGAGTTTCCGTATCTGCTCTGGGCTAAGCAATGCGGCAATCAACGGTGGAATGCTGATTTGGTCGAGGTCGACCATGCTTAAGCCGTATTCGAGGCTGGCAGCATAGGCGACATCTGTGGTGGATACGATCCGTGAGCGAACCATCCAGTCCACCAGCGAGACTTTTTCCACACGTGCTTTCTGCACGGCTTGCGTCGCCGACTCTTTGTCGAGCAAGTCTTGCACAACTAATTGTCTGGCTAACCCCGGTAACGGGATGGAAGAAGTCGGCGGTGTCATGGATAGTGGCTATGATTTCGTTATTAGCATTAATAACTGAGAATGATAGCGCGTTGAAAGTGTCTATAACATGAATTTCTTTAGGCGCTGCTGTTTGCGACTGCCATGACCCAATCATCCACGGTTTTGGCTTTGCTGCTGAAGTTGATACCTAACAGCATCTGCTCAGTAATATGGGCATGGATGCTTGTAATGGAATGCATTGGCATAAAAAAGCTGAGGATCGAATAGGGGTTGTAAACGAAGTTTTCGGTATCCCACGAGTAGCCGTTGTACCAGTGGCGCAGTTTTGCCAGTAGGTCTTCGCGGCTGAGTTTCAAGCGTTGTTCGGCGGCGGGGGATTTTAGGTTGTGATGCCTGAGTATCAGTGCAGCTTGAGCTTGCTGACCTCTTCTTCTGGCAAGCCGGTCTTTTCGGCAATGGTCTTGTCGTCCAGCAGGCCGATAAGCTGCCGGGCGAGGCGCACACGCTCCATGAGGATGCCTTGTTCCCTGCCTCTTTCCATACCCTTCTCGATACCCTTCTCGATACCCTTCTCAAGCCCTTCTTTCAGACCGTCTTCGCGCCCCCACTGGTAGGAGGCAAACTTGGTAACGTCCACTTGTGTCAGCATGTCTTTAGCCTCTTTGATATTGGGTAGGAGGTTGCGGTTTTCGGCGAGCCGTTCGAGCATAGCGAAGTACTCGCCGAAACCGCGTTCGTCTTCATTTAACAGGAATTTCAGGCGTCCGGCAATGTAGTTTACCACGTCTTGTACCGGGCGTTGTTTGAAATCACAGAGGATGGCCATGACCAACGCATCGGGTGTGTCTTGCGCGAGCAGCAGGCTGCAATCGACGGTGCGCATGTCGAGGATGTGGTAGTGGTAGTCGAGACTGGTATCTTGTAGCGTGGCGGGGATGCTCAGCGTTTGTTTGCCGATGTAAATCAGATACTGGTGCAGTGCGCCGCTACGGTGCTGGAAGCGAATGTCGGTGTAGTAGCGCAGCATCCGCAAGGGCATGTCAGCATCGTTGCTGTTTTGGATTTCGATATGCAGGATGCCCGGTTCGGTTGCGCCACGGCGTAAGGCGCGGACGACGAGATCGGCGCGGCGCTCTTCGACACGCTGGTGCTGGGTTTCGAGGAGTTCGACGCTTTCCGGGTCAATATCGAGCTTGAGCAGCAGGTTGGCGAGGTCTGCTGCCATGCGTTTGAGGAGTTGCTTGCTGGTGATGTCTTTGGTTTGCATGAGGTGAGTGTAGCAGCAGGGCGGCGGTTGTTCTTGCCTTGCCCTGCTGAGCGGTGGCTTTTAGTGGTTGGCGGCGATTAAGTGATTTTAGTTGCTTTTTGGTAACTGCACTTCAGTAGAATTTATTCCCAACTTTACATTTGTTCTGATTTTTCCATCAACCCAGAAACGCGGCTCTAGCCTGTTAGATGATGTATCTTTTTCAGAAAGCGCCTGCCATTGGTAGGTAGTAATGGCAGCAAGTGATAAGGCTGATAGCAGAAAAACACTGGTTAGCCCCAATGGGATTGTGATTCGATAGGTATTAGGTGTCCAATCTCGCCACAGTGCCGTCGCCAGCCCTAAAATAATTACCATATAAAATAAACTGACAGGCATAACCATCAGACCATCGACCATACTGGCGGCAATAGCAGAGCTAACAGCGGCGGTAATCGGCAGTGCCAAAGGTTCGCGCAATTCAGGATCGCAGGCAATTAACGTGCGCCAAGTTGCGCCCAAATAAGCCATGACTGTCCCAAACGCAATAGCAAACGGTAGACCCCATTCGGCAGCAAGTTGTAGAGGAAAGTTGTGTGGATGCGCTACTTTATCCAACGAGCCTTCCATAGCGGTCATCATTGGCCCTATGCCCATGTAAGGATTGTTGAGAATAATGTGGATGGTATCAATCCATATTTGTACTCTTCCGCTGGAATTACTGAAATCACGGTTGATTGTGCTATTTAAGGCGGCATTATTATCAATACCCACTAAGCTGGGAATGATGAATATGAGTAGGATATAACCAATTACTCCCCAGATACCGGTTAATAATGTCCACTTCGTATAGCTTCGCCACAGTCTAGGCGTGAACCACAGGGTTGCCAATAGACTGAACGCCATGCCGACCATAAAAGCACGTGTGCCACTCATTAACACCATAATCCAGCTTGAGACCGCAATGGCAATGATCAATGAACGGTATTTCTCTGACTTATTGAAACAGAGGTAAGCAATAATAAAGGGTAGTGTCCAACTCAAGAATTGTGCATAAAAACGAATGTTTGAGAATCCATCAATAATATTCCATACATCTAGCGGATCATTGTGCAGGATAATGAATGTATAGTTCAAAAGTCCACGTAGAATATAAATGGCTTGTGCAATAGAAAAAATAATAACCCAATTTCTTATGGTGTTCTCATGAATAATGTTTTTATTTAATAATATGGCGGCAGTTATTGTGCTAAATAAAATAAACTCAAGGCTTGACCATTCTACAGATATTGAATTGAGTGTAACAATGCTGCCAAATACCAAGAATAATGATAACAACCAAATAGTTTTTAGTGATTGTTTTATCGGGTTTTTTAGTTGGTAAATAACGATGAGTGCCATAGCAATCACCGTAATTAACCGTTGTGAATCGTGGAAAGCATTAGTCATGAAGAAAGGCAGTACGCTTAACCCTATTAAGGATAAACCAATAAGGCTTGTGTATTTGTCAATGACGATACTCATGTTACAAATTCCACGGGGTTAAGCTGATGGTATCAACGGCTTTACCTGTGGCTTTATCCCAGACCCAGATTACATCGTCTTCCTTTCCTACTAAGGGTAGAAAAGCATAATCTGTGGCGGTTTTACCGTATTGGGCAAGAAATCTGTCAAGTGCTGCTTTATGCGGGGGAGATGCAAACAGTTTTTCGGGTTTGATACCTCCGGCTAATACTTTGCGGATATTATCCTCAAAAGATTGATAATATTCGGGGCGTGCGTCGATGTCGGGTTGACCAGACAGAACCTCAAATATCAGTTTCTCTTGTTCTTTAGGGTCAGATGGTGTTTCAGCATAAACCATGATGGGCTTCCACCAGCCTGATGCTCGCAATTTCGTGTCTTTTGCGTCATTGGGATTGACGTCAATCGCGCTGATCAGGGTAAAACGGTCAACGGCATAAGCGACATACATCGGGTGTCCCTGATAAATGGTATACATGCCATAGGTTAACGCAGCAATTTGCACAGCCGCAATAAAGCTAAGATCAAATTTCAGACTAGGCTTATTCGGCTTGAATACAACGAACGTTAGTAGTGGCCCTAAAATCAAATCAATACTCAACAGAATTAATACAATATCTTTTAAGCCAGAGCTGGCAAAAAACGGTTGTGGATACCAAATCAGTAAGGCGAAGGCGAGAAATGCCCCGACAACAAACATACTTAATAATAGGTGAATAAGTGAAGCACGTAGTTTTGTTATTAGCATGGTGCTACCTCAGTAAAATATTTGATGCAATTTTATTCTTATTCTCGACAGTGCATCGGCCTGAGTGAGTTATGAACAGTGCCGCCACTGCAAGACCATGTAATACTACCATCAGTAATGTTAGGTGTAATTAATACAGTGGCATTATCTGATACTCTTTCATTGTAGGTGATTTTTATAACACCATCCTCAATGGTGATTGATTTAACAGCATTGCCGCGTATTGCATTGGGTTCTGCTAAACCTGTGATTGTATTGTTTTCAGGGAAATGACCATTCCAGTAATAATATTCGTATACTGCAAATTTTGGAGCACTAGCAAGGTGAATGCCCTCTAACACATGCGCTCTTTTTAAATAGTTTTGATAGGCGGGCAAAGCAATAGCTGTAAGAATCCCTATGATTACAACAACCACCAACATCTCAATTAGTGTAAAGCCATTCTTGTTTATAGTTCTCATGGGCTTTCACGTATCCTGAATATAAATTAAGCCCGCGAAAGACGGGCTTAATTTTATGTTAATAGTGAGATATTAGGTTGTACCACGGCAAGTAGCAGGACGGAATTTAGCAGCGACTGTTCCAGTTGTGCAATTCCATGTTACAGAACCCTTAGTATTATCAGCAGTAGGTGTTAAAAGAATAGTTGCGTTATCAGTAACTTTACTATTATATGTAATTGTAATAACGCCACCCGTTGCACCGATACCGACAGATTTAACAGCATTACCTGTAATAGCGTTAGCCGCAGGTAAACCAGCTGCAGTATTAGTTGTTGGCCACGCACCACGATCTGCATAGAACTCTGTGGCTGCCAGTTTTGCAGAACCGGCTAAGCTTAAGCCTTCCGCTACGTGTGAACGCTTGGTGTA
>CAYQTB010000054.1:0-17749 GCA_964420315.1 uncultured Thiothrix sp.
CTTGACCAGCTTCGATCAAAATATCGGTCACTTGCTGCTGAAAACGGATTTCACCGCCCAAAGCCTCAATCTGCGCCCGCATATTCTCCACCATTTTCACAAGGCGAAAGGTGCCAATGTGCGGTTTGCTGACGTAGAGGATTTCTTCAGGAGCGCCCGCTTTGACGAATTCAGTCAAGACTTTACGCCCGTAATGCTTGGGGTCTTTGATTTGGCTATAAAGCTTGCCATCCGAAAAAGTGCCTGCGCCGCCTTCCCCAAATTGCACATTCGATTCAGGATTAAGCTGATTTTTGCGCCATAGTGCCCAAGTATCTTTGGTGCGTTCGCGGACTTTTTTGCCGCGTTCCAGAATAATCGGGCGTAAGCCCATTTGCGCCAGCACCAAGCCTGCCATCAAACCACACGGACCAAAACCAACCACAACAGGGCGAATATCGGGTGCTTCTTGCACATGCGCCACAAAACGGTAAGTCGTATCAGGGGCAATTTTAACGTGAGGGTCATCGGCAAACGTAAGCAATATTGCCGCCTCATTCGCCAGCGTTGCATCTATGGTGTAAACCAGCACAATCGCATCACGCTTACGGGCATCGTAACCACGCTTGAAAACAGTAAAACTTAACAAGTCAGGCGTCGCAATGCCTAAACGTTCGGCAATAGCCACGGGCAAAGAATCAGCGGGAAATTCCAGCGGCAGGCGCAATTCAGTGATACGTATCATGGGGGCTTAGTATAAAAATGGCGGAGAGGGCGGGATTCGAACCCGCGATGGGCTTTTGGCCCATACTCCCTTAGCAGGGGAGCGCCTTCGGCCTCTCGGCCACCTCTCCGGTACTGAGTGAAGGCGGCAAGAATACCTTCAAATAGGATTAACGTAAAGCCCTAATTTGCATTTTCTTCAATCGCGAGCGGCTCAAGGTGCTCATGCCGAATGCGTTCAAAGATTTCTTCGCGGTGTACGGCAACATCCTTCGGTGCATTGATCCCCAAGCGAACTTGATTACCTTTTACCCCTAAAACCGTAACGCTGATATTATCCCCAATCATGAGGGTTTCCCCTACCCTCCGTGTTAGAATTAACATATCGCATAATCTCCCTATTGCTGCATTTATGTATCCCAAAAGCCCCGTGATACCCCTAAAGCATCATCACAGTCGTTGGTAGCATCAATCATCCCATATTAGCACTTAACTGAGGCTTAACTATTTGCACAAAAGTTGCATTTTTACCAATGTGTTATTTGTACAACAAACATTAATTAAATCGCCTAATTCCTTCATTTTAAGATAAAAAAAACCCACTGCAGCAGACCCTGCTCAGTGGGTTTTTTCAGCAATTTATACAGAAATTAAGCTGTGGTTTGCGCTAAGCCAAACGCTTGGTGCAACACACGCACCGCTAATTCCAAATATTTTTCATCGACAACTACTGCCACTTTAATTTCCGACGTGGAAATCATGCGAATATTAATACCCTCATCTGCCAACGTTTTGAACATCTTGCTGGCAACCCCTGCATGAGAACGCATCCCTGCCCCAACAATCGCTACCTTGGCAATGTTTTCATCACCCGTGCATTGCTTAGCTCCCAAGGTTTCGCCGGTTTTACACAGAATATTACGCGCTTTCGCGTAATCGTTCTTGTGTACCGTGAAGGTGAAATCGGTCGAACCGTCTGAACCAATGTTTTGTACAATCATATCGACTTCGATATTGGCATCGGAAATCGGCCCTAAGATTTGGTAAGCCACACCAGGGCGATCCGGCACACCCGTTACCGTCAATTGAGCTTCATCACGATTGAACGCAATCCCACGGACAGAAACTTCTTCCATTACTTCTTCCTCTCGCGTGACCAAGGTGCTTTTGCCTTGATCAAATTCATCAAAACTCGACAGCACACGAATCGGCATATCGTATTTGTAGGCAAACTCCACCGAACGAATTTGCAACACCTTGGAACCTTGGCTGGCCATTTCCAGCATTTCTTCCAAGGTCAGGCGCGGAATGTGACGCGCTTTGGGTTCGACACGCGGGTCGGTGGTGTAAACACCATCCACGTCGGTGTAAATCTGGCATTCGTCGGCTTTTAACGCCACTGCCAACGCCACGCCTGTGGTATCCGAACCGCCGCGCCCCAAGGTGGTAATGCTGCCATCTTCGGTCACACCTTGGAAACCGGCGACTACCACGACTTTACCGTCAGCCAAATCCTTACGGATCGGTTCGGCATCAATGTCGCGAATACGTGCTTTGGTGTGCGCATCATCAGTCAAAATACGGACTTGCGCCCCGGTGTAAGAACGCGCTGGTTGACCTTGCTTTTCCAACGCCATTGCCAGCAAGCCAATCGTGACTTGTTCGCCGGTAGACAAAATCGCGTCTTTTTCGCGCTCCGAACCTTGTGGGTCAATGGCGTTGATGAGCGCGACCAGCTTATTGGTTTCGCCCGACATCGCGGAAACCACCACGATGACATCATTGCCTTGTTGTTTCCAGCGGATTACTCGTTTAGCCACAGCCTCGATACGCTCAGGTGTGCCAACCGATGTACCGCCGTATTTCTGTACGATCAGTGCCATTGTTTACTGTTTACCTTCAAAACACGTCTAAATTAAACCCGCTCGGCAACCCAGCCCGGTACGCTGGCTAAGGCTGCTGGCAATGCTGCCACATCCGTGCCGCCACCTTGTGCCATGTCCGGGCGACCACCGCCTTTGCCACCCAGTTGTGCGGCAACAAAGCCCAGCAAATCACCGGCTTTGACTTTGGTCGTTTCGTCTTTGGTGACACCTGCCACCAAACTGACTTTGCCATCGGCTACCGTGGCGAGAATCACCACCGCTTTGCCCAGTTTGTTTTTCAACTGGTCAACGGTGTCGCGTAAGGATTTGGGGTCAGCGCCTTCCAGATGTGCCGCAAGGACGCGCATTCCGCCCACCTCCACCGCTTGATCGGCAAGGTTGGAACCGGCTTGGGAAGCCATTTTGCCTTTAAGCTGTTCCAGTTCCTTTTCGAGAGCGCGGCTTTTTTGCAACATCGCGTCAAGCTTGTCCGTTACTTCCAGCGGATTGGATTTGAGCAAACGCGCCACATTATCCAAACGGCTAGTGACTTCCGCAAGCCATGCCAGCGCATTCGCGCCGGTCACGGCTTCGATGCGGCGCACACCGGCGGCAACCCCACTTTCGCTGATGATTTTAAACAAGCCAATGTCGCCGGTACGGTTAACGTGGCAACCGCCACACAATTCGGTGGAAAAACCGATTTTCAAAACACGCACTTCGTCGCCATACTTTTCACCGAACAACGCCATTGCACCGGCTTGCTTGGCTGCCTCCATGTTCATGACTTGCGCAGAGGCGGCAGCATTCGCACGGATTTCACGGTTAACGATAGCTTCCACTGCTGCCATTTGCTCGGCGGAAACCGGGTCAGGTTGCGAGAAGTCAAAACGCAAACGATCAGGTGTCACCAATGAGCCTTTTTGCTCAACGTGCGTACCCAACACTTGGCGCAGTGCGGCGTGCATCAAATGCGTGGCGGAATGGTTGAGAATGATGGCTTGGCGACGTTCGGCATCCACTTCGGCGGCAACGGTTGCACCAACAGCCAATGTGCCGGATTCCAGCGTACCCATATGGATAAACGTTGCGCCCTGCTTACGGGTATCGGTAACGCGGAACACCGCATCCCCCGTGTGCAACACGCCGGTATCACCCACCTGACCACCGGATTCGGCGTAAAATGGGGTGCGATCCAGCACGATACGCCCTTCCTCACCGGCTTGCAGGCTCGTTACCGCGTCGCTACCACGGAACAGTGCGGTAATGGTGGACGTTTCCGTCAATTGCTCGTAGCCGTGGAATGCCGTTGCGTCACTCACATCCAGCTTATCACTGTAATCCGCGCCGAATTTACCGGCAGCACGGGCGCGTTCGCGTTGCGCACTCATTGCCGCTGCAAATCCGGCTTCGTCCAGCTTGAGGTTGCGTTCGCGGGCAATATCCCCCGTCAAATCCACCGGAAAACCGTAAGTATCGTACAGTTTGAACACGGTTTCGCCGTCAATGGTATCGCCGGACATGCCCGCAATCGCCTCTTCCAAAATCTTCATGCCCTGTTCGAGGGTTTCGGCAAAGCGACGTTCTTCTTTTTCCAACGCCTGTTCGACCAAGGGCTGGGCAACGGCAAGCTCAGGGTACGCTTTACCCATTTCATCCACCAAGGGCTGTACCAACTTGTGGAAAAACGGTGCTTCCATCCCTAGCTTGTAGCCGTGGCGGATGGCGCGGCGAATAATACGGCGCAACACATAACCACGACCCTCATTCGACGGCAATACCCCATCCACAATCAGGAAGGAGCACGAACGGATGTGATCCGCAATGACCTTCAATGACGGGCTATTCGGATCGGCATTTTTCGCCAACTCCGTGCCTTTTTTGAGCAATGTCTGGAACAAGTCGATGTCGTAATTGCTGTGAACGCCCTGCATCACCGCCGCCAGACGCTCCATGCCCATCCCCGTATCAACGGAAGGCTTCGGCAGCGGGCGCATTTCGCCATCCTTGGTGCGCTCGTACTGCATAAACACCAAGTTCCAAATCTCGATGTAACGGTCGCCATCTTCCTCAGGCGTTCCCGGTGGTCCGCCCCAAATATGTTCGCCGTGATCGTAGAAAATTTCGGTGCAAGGTCCACACGGTCCGGTATCACCCATCTGCCAGAAATTATCGGAAGCATAACGCGCTCCCTTATTATCGCCGATGCGGGTAATGCGATCGGTTGGCACACCGATTTGCTGCACCCAAATATTGTAGGCTTCGTCATCTTCTGCGTAAACCGTCACCCACAGCTTGCCTTTGGGCAATTTCAGCACATCGGTGAGAAACTCCCACGCATAGTGAATCGCATCCTGTTTGAAATAATCGCCAAAACTGAAGTTGCCGAGCATTTCAAAAAAAGTGTGGTGCCGTGCAGTGTAACCGACGTTTTCCAAGTCATTGTGCTTGCCGCCCGCCCGCACGCAACGCTGCGAAGTCGTCGCACGGTTATAGGCGCGTTTATCTTCGCCCAAAAACACGTCCTTGAATTGCACCATGCCTGCGTTGGTGAACAGCAAGGTCGGGTCATTACCCGGTATCAACGAGCTGGACGGGAGGATTTCATGGCCTTTGCTGGCGAAAAAATCGAGAAAATGTTGTCTGAGTTCAGCAGTATTCATTGGAAAGTAGCTTTAATCGCATCGGTATAAAAACCGCGCCCGGCAAGAAATCGAGATTGCCGGGCGCGTTCCTTGTAATCAGTGGGGATTTCCCCGCCAAATTTCTTGATCCGTTGTTCACAGGCCAGATCGTGCCAATCGACATCGGCTTCTGCCAACGCCTGAGCAGCCGTGGTGTCATCCACGCCATGCTCGCGTAATTCATAGCTAATCCGCTGCGGGCCACGCCCTCGCGAGATTGACGAACGAACAAAAGCAGCCGCGTAACGGGCATCATCCAGATAACCCAACGACTGCAATTTATCCAAAAGCGCATTCAAGCCGATAGTATCGCACTCGCAACGCTGACGCACTTTTTGCGCAAGTCCGTGACGGGAATGCTCACGTTGTGCTAACAAACGCACCGCCACCGCCTCACATTCCCGCCCGTTAGCCATTGTTAACGACTACACCACGTCGTCAAGACCGGCATCGCTGTCGGCTTCATCGGTAACAGCACCAAAACCGGGAGTATTCATGCAAGCTTCGCGGATCGCTTTTTCAATTTCAGCCGCTGCCGCCGGATGCTCTTTCAGGTAATTACGCGCATTATCCTTGCCTTGACCGATTTTTTCACCGTTGTAGCTGTACCATGCGCCAGCTTTACCGATCAGCCCTTGCTTGACACCGAGGTCAACCAATTCGCCTTCGCGGGAAATGCCTTCGCCGTACAGAATTTCAAATTCGGCTTGCTTAAACGGTGGCGCAACCTTGTTTTTAACCACTTTGACGCGAGTTTCAGAACCGGTAATTTCCTCGCCCTTCTTAATCGCACCAATGCGGCGAATATCGAGACGCACGGAAGCGTAGAATTTCAGTGCGTTACCGCCCGTGGTGGTTTCTGGATTACCGAACATTACACCAATTTTCATCCGAATTTGGTTAATGAAAATGACTAGGGTGTTGGAGCGTTTGATATTGCCGGTGAGTTTGCGCAGGGCTTGTGACATTAACCGTGCTTGTAAGCCAACGTGGGAATCGCCCATGTCACCTTCGATTTCCGCTTTTGGCGTGAGTGCAGCTACCGAGTCGACCACTACCACGTCGACCGCGTTGGAACGCACCAGCATATCAGCGATTTCCAAGGCTTGTTCGCCGTTGTCTGGCTGGGAAACCAGCAAATCGTCCACGTTAACGCCGAGTTTTTGCGCGTAAATCGGGTCGAGTGCGTGTTCCGCATCGACGAATGCCGCCGTGCCGCCCATTTTTTGGCATTCGGCAATCACTTGCAGCGTCAAAGTGGTTTTACCGGACGATTCCGGGCCGTAAATTTCGACCACACGTCCCTTAGGCAAGCCGCCGATACCGAGGGCAATGTCCAGCCCCAAAGAGCCGGTGGAAATCACTTCAATGTCCTTGGCAGCACTGGAATCGCCCATGCGCATTACTGCGCCTTTACCGAACTGGCGTTCAATCTGACCGAGAGCAGCGGCGAGGGCTTTCTTTTTGTTCTCGTCCATGCGGACACTCCTTAAATAAAGGTAAATTTTGTGTGGGTGGTATGAAAGCAGGGATTATTTCATAACGGGTAGCAGCAAGCCAATGGTGGAAGATGAACGCGTGGCATTTATGCTAGAATCGCACGACTAATGTTATCATCCGAGGGGAAGGATTACGTATGTCACTTGCTTACCAATTGACATGCAACAGCGTTACACCTATACAGTCCAGCAATTTGCGGCTGACACCCACCACATCTTCGCTGGCATCCGGGTCAATCACATTGTCGAACAGGTGGCGTTTGCCTTGCCCACTGCGCAAACACCACAGCCTTGATACCGGATTGCACGCGCAACTCTTGGATAAGATTTTCTAACTCATCCAGCTTGCCGGTGCAGGCAAACTGGAAGTACTGGGTGATGCACCCGGCACTTACGTGCATCAGACAATCTGATCCGTGAGCATCTGCAATGCGCCTTGCAGCGCGTATTGCACCGCCTGATAGCGTACCGCTTCCCGATCACCGTCAAAGTATTGGGTGGCGGTACGTAATTTCCCATCCTGCACCGCCCAGCCGAAACAAACCATGCCCACAGGCTTGGTAGTTGTACCACCATCCGGCCCCGCAATGCCACTGACAGATACCGCGATTTGCGCCCGCGAATATTGCAGCGCACCTTGCGCCATTGCTGCCGTAACCGCTTCGCTTACCGCGCCATATTGCGCCAACGTTTCAGCTTTCACACCCAACATATCTTGCTTGGACTCGTTGCTGTAAGTGACGAAGCCACGCTCAAACCATGCCGAACTGCCCGTCAGATCGGTACACAACTTGGCAAGCCAACCGCCTGTGCAAGATTCCGCTGTCGTGAGCATCCAACCCTTGGCTTGCAATGCCGCTGCTACTTGCGCACGCAACGCTATCATTAACGCAATACCGTGCGCGGGGTAGCATCCAATGAAATCAGTGACTGTAGGGAGGTTTCGACACGCTCACTAAGACGCTGGATTAAATCCTTTTCCATGGTAAAATCAACCATTTCCTCCGCTTTTATCAACTCGCGTGCGACGTAAGCATCGCTGCCCAAGCCATCAATCAAACCAAGTTTAACGGCATCCTCACCCGTCCAAAACAAGCCAGAGAAAATATCTGGGTTGTTTTGCAAACGCTCACCACGCCCCTCTTTCACCACATTGATGAACTGCTGGTGAGTCGTGGTTAACATATTGTTGATGTGCGCCACCTGTGTTTCATTTTCAGGCAGAAACGGATCAAGCATCCCCTTATTCGCCCCGGCAGTGTATAAACGGCGCTCAACCCCCAGTTTTTCCATCAGTTCAACCGCACCGAAGTTATCCATGCGCACCCCAATGGAACCAACGATACTGGCTTTGTCCGCATAAATTTTATCGGCTGCCACGGCAATGTAATAGCCACCGGATGCGCACAAATCAGACACGACCGCATAGACAGGAATATCCTTATATTTCGCTTTCAACCGTTTGATTTCATCATTAATAATGCCCGACTGTACCGGGCTACCGCCGGGGCTGTTAATGCGCAAAATCACGCCTTTGGTCTTTTCGTGCTCAAACGCTTCCTTCAGCGCGGGGATAACCAATTCACCACTGGCTTCTGCACCATCCATAATCACACCGTTGATGTCGACCACTGCCGTAATTTTGTCAGCCACCGCCAATTTACTATTCGATGCGCCGCTACCGATCAGGGCAATCAAAGCAATCAGCAAGTACGCCACAAAAAACAGCTTGAAAAATATCCCCCAACGTCGCGCACGGCGCTGCTCTTTGATGGACTCCATTGCCACCTCTTTGAGGGCTTGCAGTGCTTGTGTATTTTCTTCATTCATTCTATAACCCTTTATTTTTTAACCAATCAGGAATGTGTGCGACATTATCCACATGACCCAGCGGTTGAGCTTGGCGCAACCGAGCCAGATCATGCACGCCATAAGTGACCGCCAATGAATCCATCCCAATAGCCAATGCCATGTGTAAATCGTATTCGCTGTCACCGATCATCAAGGCATCATGCGTCGCTGCATCATAGTCTGTCAAAATCTCTTCCAGCATTTGAGGATGTGGCTTGGAACGGGTTTCATCGGCACAGCGTGTGATCGGAAACAACTCGCGCAACCCGGATTCGTCCAATACCTTATCCAAACCCCGCCGAGATTTCCCCGTCGCCACCGCCAAGTCATAGCCTTGTTCCGCGAGTGTATACAATGTTTCACGCGCCCCCGCAAACAATTCGCTGCCACGTGTGGTACGCACCAAAAACTCCTGGCGATATTCATCCGCAATCGCCCGAATCAAGCTGGCAGGCGCATGAGGATACAAGGCTCGAATCGCCTCATCCAAGCCCAACCCGATAATGTGGCGAATTTCCTGATCAGTGCGCGGCTCTGCGCCTACTAACTGAATCGCATTGCGCATACATTGGGTAATGTGCGCCGCTGAATCCATCAACGTGCCATCCCAATCAAAAATTAACAGGGAATAAGGTTTCATTCAGTTCGCTCAACTGCGTTAATTTTTATATTAATCAATACATCTTTTAAATCATCAGGTAACGGCGCTTCCACCACATAACGCCGTCCGGTGGCTCTCAAGGTAAAATCCACGCTGGCAGAATGCAAAAACAGGCGTTTTAGCCCCATCTCACGAAACTTGCGATTCAGCGCGAAATCGCCATAACGGTCGTCACCCAAAATCGGATGACCCAAATTTTGCAATTGCACACGGATTTGATGCATCCGTCCGGTCAGAATTTGTGCTTCCAGCAAGGATGCACCGTGCAGATTTTTCAACGACGAGAAAATCGTTTCCGACACTTTGCCTTCGCCCTCTTCCACGCGCTGTACTTTCTGGCGAGTGCCCTCTTCCTGACTCAAATCCATCGTCACGTGTTGGCGACCGTGTTTCCAACGCCCTGCCACCAACGCTTGGTAACGCTTGTCGATCTTGCCATCACGGAACAAGCCGTGCAGTTCGGTCAAGGCTTGACGCGATTTTGCCAAAATCACCACACCGCTGGTGTCGCGGTCAATGCGGTGTGCCAACTCCACATACGGCAAATGCTCGCGTAACTGGCGAAACGCCTCAATCAGTCCCAATTTGTAACCGCTACCACTGTGTACCGGCAAACCGGATGGCTTATTGATAAAAATGAGTTGTTCATCTTCATGCAACACGGCAGCTTCCAGCACTGCCAGCAACGCTGCGGATGCCTGCGCAGGTTTATCCGGCGGGTTCACTTCGGTTTCCAACTTGATGGGAGGAATCCGAATAATTTCCCCTAATTCCAGTTTTTTTTCCGGCTTTACCCGTTTTTTATCAACACGCACCTCGCCCTTGCGCACAATCCGGTACAAGGCACTTTTGGGCAGTTGCTTCAAATGCCGCAGCAGGAAATTGTCGATGCGCTGCCCGACTTCATTTTCAGTAACTGTGTAATATTCGACTGCCATAGTGAAAAAACATACCAACTAAATTTAAATGCAAATTGAATATAATTAACCGAATTGATATATTCGCAGCAGGCAAACGTTGGGGTGCAAACCTGACACAATGGGTTCGATCAAATCAGAACACGATGATATGACCCATGCCTGATTGATTCAATCACAAATTCTAGCGGTCAAACTATTCCCCCAGAATTTGTGCAGGGGTAAACAGGGTAAAAGCACCCTTACCTCGATAACTCAACGCCTGTTATGCAGTTTAAAAAGTAAGCAAGCAGGTGTGGCATTAACAGCAGAGCTTGTTGCTGATGTCTGTTGCAAGAATGCGCCAGCGGTTTACAACTTTCATGCGCCCTGATGAGGCAATCCCATGACCCGTGACAACCGAACGATTCTTTCTGAAGGTAGACCCGATTAAGGTTAATCCATAGCTTGGCGAAGAGAAAACTTCTAACGCTTTGATAGTAAACGAAATAAATTAATCGACTCCACCTGAAACAAACAGGTAACAGGTGCTGCATAACCAAGGCTTATGTAGTACATGAAACGTATTTTAATTAATGCAACCCAACCCGAAGAAATCCGGGTTGCAATGGTTGATGGGCAACGCCTATACGACCTCGACATCGAACACTCCCTACGCGCTCAGAAAAAGGCCAACATTTACAAAGGGGTCATTACCCGTGTCGAACCCAGCTTAGAGGCTGTGTTTGTTAACTATGGCGCACAACGCCACGGTTTCCTGTCTTTCCGCGAAGTTGCGCCTGAATTTTACAACCCCAATGCCAAATACACCGGTCGCCCCAACGTTAAAGACGTGATGCGTGAAGGCATGGAAATTTTGGTGCAAGTCGATAAGGAAGAACGCGGCAACAAGGGCGCTGCCCTGACCACCTATCTCAGCCTTGCGGGGCGTTATTTGGTGCTGATGCCCAATAACCCTAAAGCGGGTGGGGTTTCGCGGCGCATCGAAGGCGATGACCGCCAGCAAATCAAGCAAACGCTGAGCGAGTTAGACATCCCCGACAGCATGGGCGTAATCGTGCGCACCGCCGGTATCGAGCGCGATGCCGAAGAACTTTCATGGGATTTGGACTACCTCAAAACCCTGTGGAATGCCATCCAGCAAGCCTACCAACAGCACAAAGGCCCGACGCTGCTGTATCAGGAAAGCAATGTCATTATCCGCGCCTTGCGGGACTATTTCCGCCGCGACATCGGGGAAATTGTCATTGATAATGACAAGGTATTCAACCAAGCGCGTGATTTTATGCAAGCGGTGATGCCGCACAATATCCGCAAACTCAAGCTCTACACCGATAGCACACCGCTGTTCAGCCGCTTTCAGGTGGAAAATCAGATTGAAACCGCGTATCAGCGCACTGTTACCCTGCCTTCTGGCGGCGCGATCGTCATTGACCATACCGAAGCGCTGATTTCCATCGACATCAACTCAGCACGTGCCACCAAAGGGCATGACATCGAAGAAACCGCGCTTAACACCAACCTCGAAGCGGCTGACGAAATTGCCCGTCAATTACGCTTGCGTGACTTGGGTGGGTTGGTCGTCATTGACTTTATCGACATGTTACCCAGCAAACACCAGCGCGAAGTCGAAAAGCGCCTGCGTGATGCCATGAAACTTGACCGTGCGCGAGTACAAGTCGGGCGTATTTCCCGCTTTGGTTTGCTGGAAATGTCACGCCAACGCTTGCGTCCGTCACTGGGCGAATCCAGCCAAATCGTGTGCCCGCGTTGCACCGGTCAAGGTCACATCCGCAGCACCGACTCGATGGCGCTTTCCATCTTGCGCTTGGTCGAAGAAGAAGCCATGAAGGAAATGACCGGCAAAGTCATTGCTCGCCTGCCGGTTTCCGTTGCGACCTTCTTGCTGAACGAAAAACGCCAAGCGATCACTGACATTCAACAGCGCCACCATGTCGATTTGACCATTATTCCTAATCCTTACATGGAAACACCGCATTACGATATCAGCCGTATCCGTAATGACAACCTTGAAGACGAGGAAGGTCTCAGCAGTTACCAATACATTCCTGCCCCCCCTGTCACTGAAGAAACGGTTCGGCAAGATGCTAACCAGCAGCAAGCCCCTGCGGAAGCGGCTGTCACCAATGTCATGCCCAGCACACCTGCCCCACAAGGCGTGCGCAGTCAGCCAAGCGAAACAAAAGCCACAGCAGCAACACCAGTGATACCAACTGCTACGCCAATCAAAGGCCCCGGATTAATGCGGCGTATTTTCAGCAGCCTATTTGGTAGCAGCCCAAGCGTCGACCAAGCGGCGGAAGCGGCTGAAAGCCAAACAGAAGCAGCCACCGCCTCCGCAGTCACACAGCGCAATGAGCAACCACAGCGTGAGCGCCGCAACAACGAACGTGGCGGCGAACGCAACGAGCAGCTCAACCGTAACCGCAACCGCAACAACGGCAAAAGCGAAACCGCAGGTGATGCCGAACGCCCAGCCAACGACGACACCCGCAACCGCAATGCTCAGGAAAATCGCCAGAACCGCCAAAATCGCCCCAACGAACGCAATAACGAACGCAATAACGAACGTTCCCCAGATCGCAACAACGGCAACGAACGTAACAACGACCGCCGTAATAACCGCAATCGCAACGAACGCGAGGAAGCCGTAGGTGACAACAACCGTCGCCCGCCACACGAACCTCGCCAACCGCGTGTACCAGTTCAGGACGTGCCAGCAACAGCCGCACCGGTCGATGAGCAAGTGCCGGTAGAAAGCGTACTGCCTGCGACACCACGCGAAACACGCGATGGCAACCGTGAACACGGTCAAGCGCAACACTCCCGCCGTGACCGTTCACGGCGTGAATCACGCAACCGCAACGCGGCAACGCCTGAACTTACCGCGCAAGACCAAGACACTGGCACAGCCCTCACTGATGCTGCCGCACCTGCAAAACCGCCGCAGCCGCGTCAAGCAGCCGTCAGCGATAGCGCAGCGGAAACACCACCCGCAGAGGTTGTCATCACTGCCGCACGTACACTGGCACCACCGCCAACAGCAGATGCCAACGGCGACACCGATAACTTAAGCGACGCACCAGACCCCGAAGAAGGTGATGATGCACCGGAAGAAACAGCAGGCAATCAAGCTCGCGGTCCCCGTGAACGCCGTGGCAGGACACGTCGCCCCCGTGGCAATCAAAACCGCCAGCAACGCCCGCCGCGCCCAGCAGGAGCCGAGGTCGAACAAGCATTCACCCCGGAAAACATGGAACCGTTCATCATCGACCTGACCGCGACGCAGCCCATGCATCAACCGCGTTACGAGCTTCAACCTGCAAAAGCAGGGGTCAAACCGGCACCTGTCCCAGCATCCTTGGTGATCGAGGAAACTGTCCCCGTACCAAAGCCAGTGCCGATGCCAGAACCCGTCGTGGTGGGAACCACACCGGAACCAGCGCCAGAACCAATCCCAGTGAAAACCAGTGTGGAAACCACGCCCCAACCAGCACCGGAACAGAAGCCAGAAGCGGCTCCTGTCATGGCAAAAACAAGCACACCGGAAGAACCTGCGCCTGCAATTGAACCTCCAAAAGCACCAGCACCCATGAAAAAACGCCCTTCATGGATGCATACTGAACCGGAATAACGCCAGTCAGTTCATACGGTCTACCAATGATGGCGGCGGATATGGTCTAACAAACCTGCCGCCGCATCTTCCACCATGTCCAACACCCGCTCAAAACCACTGTCTCCACCGTAATACGGGTCGGGTACTTCATCGACATTCCAGTGCTCCGCAAACGTCATGAACAAGCGTACTCGTTCACGTTGCGATGCAGCGACCAGATCGTGCAAATCTTCCAAATTGGTGCGATCCATCACCAACACGTAATCAAATTCCTCAATATCGGCTACGGTCACTTTGCGCGCCCGTTGCCCCGATAAATCCAGCCCACGATTTTTTGCGGCTGCCTGAGAACGTTTATCGGGAGGATTGCCGATGTGGTAAGCATGTGTACCCGCCGAATCAATCAGAATTCGCTCCGCCAACCCCTGTGACTGCACTAAGCGCTCAAACACGCCTTGCGCAGTGGGTGAACGACAGATATTGCCCATGCAGACGAATAAAACCTTAACTTGTTCCATAAATCTTTCCAAACTATGATATTACATCATGATTTCATTCAAAAATGTCGCCGAATTTTCTGATACAACTCCGATAATTCCTCACCTAACTCATGTAATTCCTCAACGACTTCCACGCGAATATCATCCACTTTATCGCTGATTTTATGCTGGAGTTTATCCACATCTTCACCCAAGTCGTGAATTTCCTCTTTTGCTTTCAGATTCAATTCCCAACCCGCATCACGCAAGCGTACCTGCATAGCATCCCACTTGGCTTCCAGATGTTCCCACTCCTCACGCGCCTCCAAACCCAATACATGCAAACGCACCCGTAACTCTTCACGCTCACTGGTTAAGGCTTGTACTAATTGCTGTAGTTTTTCTTTCATGACACCAAACTCCTGTGTTGTTTACACCGACAACTATACGCTTTTAGACAAGTTAAGCACTGGCATTGCTCAAAGAATGGAACTTTTCAGCCAACTCACGGCTCTATGAGCTTGATTTTGTTTTACACCGACGCAAGGGCTTGTTATGAAAAAAATAGTATTATCACTGGCAGTGATTGTTGGCTTAGGGTTATCGGCGTGTGCTCCGATGAATCAACAAACCCCACCCACACCGACCGTTGTTCCCGCTAAAGATTTGAACTGGATAGCCGATAAAGTATACCGCAATGAAACCAGCGGCAACCCAGCCTTGCTAGTGGTGTGGAATGATCGCGAAGAATTCGCCTCTCTCGGTATCGGGCATTTCATTTGGTATCCGGCAGGGCATCGTGGCCCTTACACTGAAACCTTCCCTGGTCTGATCGACTACACCAAAGCGCAAGGCGTACCCGTCCCGCAGTGGCTGACCAACCGCAGTGTACGCACCGCGCCTTGGGCAAACAAAGCCGCGTTTGAACGCGCCCGCAATGACCCAGAAATGCAGCAATTGCGCACGTTTCTGCAACAAACCATGAATATTCAAGCCAACTACATGTCCGAACGCCTCACCCGTGCGTTACCCACCATGTTGGCACAAGTTGCCCCACAAGACCGTGACCGTGTACTGCAAAACTACCAAGCGCTCGAAAAAACCCAACGCGGTTTATACCCATTACTGGATTATGTCAACTTCAAAGGCGAAGGCACCAGCCCTACCGAACGCTACAACGGTCAAGGTTGGGGCTTGCTGCAAGTACTCTTAACCATGCGCCCCGTTCAAGCAGGCCCGCAAGCCTTGGATGAATTTGCCCGTGCTGCCGAAGAAGTCCTCGTGCGCCGTATTGCCAATTCCTCACCGGAACGCGGTGAAGCCAAATGGCTTCCCGGCTGGCGTACCCGTTTAAACACTTACCGTGCATCATCATTGTTAAGCGCCTATTGAGTTCCATATCAGCAACCGCTTATCTTTAAAACCTTAGCGGTCATGAATGTCATCCTTGTTACGCCAGCCTTGTCTGGCGTATTTTTTTGCAAAAATTACTCACAACCGGATTTTCTCAAAGGATTGATCAACACAAGGACTCATGACATGCAAACTATTAACAACAATTCCCGTTTACCGTCTCAAGGATACGGGCAAATGTTCGCATCAACCAATGCCAGCAGCACGCTGCAAGCCACGCCGCAAGCCATTAGTGCGTTGCTTCAACTACCCGGTTACAACGGCGGCAATAAAAACCTCCTGCAAAATATCGTTAACTTGATTAAGCAACTGTTAGCGCAAATTGAAAGCCAATGCCATCCCAAACCTCAGCCGCAACCCGCTGAATACCGCAGCATAGATGGCAGCGGCAATAACAAGAAAAACCCAACATGGGGTTCGGCTGGCATACAACATAGACGCAGCATTCCCCAAGATAGCAGCCGTGAACCCGGCGGCACAACAGAACAACGCCTGCCTAACCCACGTACAGTCAGCAATGCAGTCATTGCACAAGATGGTGTAAATACCGTCAACCAAAAAGGCTTAAACGATCTATTCTGGATGTGGGGACAATTTCTTGACCATGATTTAACCTCAACCCCCACTAGCACCACAGAAAAAGCGCCGATCGCAATACCTAAAGGCGACCCACAGTTCGACCCCAATAGCACTGGCACTGTGTCTATCCCTCTCTCTCGCAGCAGTGCCACCCTCGATGTCAAAGGACAACGCCAACAAAGCAACAGTATCACCGCTTTTGTTGACGGCTCCAGTGTTTACGGTTCTGATGCAGCCTATGCTGATTCATTGCGCAGCCACGAAGGCGGCAAAATGAAAGTGTCTGCTGGCGACCTAATGCCAATTGATGAGAAGGGGCAATTTCTTGCCGGGGATAAGCGTTCCAACGAAAATATTGGTCTAGCTTCGATGCACACGTTATGGGTGCGCGAACACAATCGCTTAGCCGATGAAATTGCGCAGAAAAACCCCAAAATGACGGATGAGCAAATCTATCAAGAAGCGCGTAAGATCAACGTTGCACAGATACAAGCGATTACGTATAACGAATTCCTGCCCGAATTGATTGGTAAAAACGCCATTCCGAAATACACAGGTTACAAGCCTAACGTTGACCCCTCAATTGATAACGCTTTTGCCACGGCTGCATTCCGCATGGGGCATACCATGCTATCCTCCAACCTGTTGCGTCTGGATGAAAATGGTCAAACCATTCAGCAAGGCAATGTCTCGCTAAAAGATGCATTCTTCCGCCCAGATAAAGTGGTTGAAGCGGGCATTGACCCCATTTTACGTGGTGCAGCGTCGCAAACCGCGCAAGCCGTTGACCCCATGATTGTGGATGATGTACGTAACTTTCTGTTCCCACAAGGTGGCTTAGACCTTGCCGCTGTCAACATCCAACGCGGGCGTGACCACGGTTTAGCAGGCTACGGCGATACTCGCAAAGCGTTGGGATTGCGCCCGGTTAACAGCTTCGACTCCAATGTTTGGCGCGAAGGCTTTGGCGAAAAGCTGGCGAGTGTTTACGATAAACCCGCTGATGTTGACCTGTGGGTCGCCGGTTTAGCAGAAAAACCGGTCGGTGACTCCTTATTCGGGCAAACCTTCACCAAAATCATGGCAGATCAATTCACTCGCTTACGTGATGGTGATCGTTTCTGGTATGAAAACCAGTTCTCCGGTAAAGAACTGCGTGACATTAAAAACACCAAACTGTCTGACATTATCGAGCGCAATACCGACTTCGATAATGTGCAGAAGAATGCATTTGTCGCGTCTAATATCCACTTAAGTGAACAACCGCAAGCAAGCACACCAGCACAGCAATCACCTGCGACGCAAAGTTACAGCATTACCCGCTCACTGGGCGTGAACACTAGTAACAACAACCGCTCACAGATGAGCACCATGCTTCAGAAAATGATGCAATCAGAGCAACCGCTGACACCGCAGCAAGTCCGTGATTTCATGCAAGCATTCAGAAACGGTTTCCTTGGTT
>CAYQTB010000055.1:0-17729 GCA_964420315.1 uncultured Thiothrix sp.
AACACCGCATCGCTGCCATTTTCCAGCACCGATTCGACACAGGCACGGCTGATGGCGGTTTCATCCAGTTGGGAAGTATCGCGGCTGACCAGCCAGCCGACCTTTTTGCGGGCTTGCGGCAAATCGCCTGCCTCAAGGGCTTGCGCTACCCATTGCGCGTGTTGGCGCAGGCTGTGCCAGCCAATTGCCAACCAGCCGCACAAAATGCCCATCCAGAAACCGCCCAACAGCGTATCCAGCCACCCAACGGCGGCGGTCAACGGCAAAACCGCCAAGCACCACGCCATACCGCCGAGGAGGATGGAACGCTGATTGAGGTGGGTTTCCAGCCAATCCGCCAGCTTGCCAAAGCCGACCAAGGGGTGGAAACGCGGGGGTTCGCCCACTAGCCGATCCACACAAACGGCGGCAATGGGGATTAAGGGTGAAATCATTTAGTAACCATAGTACCACACAGACCAAAGCAGGTTGAGCGCACTGAATACCACAATCGGCGCAAACACCCTGCTCCCAGCCCTACCAACAACTGCCGCATCGTATGGCTACGCTTAAAAAACCGTATTGCCAATAACACCAGCATGACCAATTGCACGATGAAAATAACCGCCATCACCAACCCCGCCATCGGCACACTCAGTAATGCCATTGCCACGCCGATAAAGGTATAGCCAGCCTGCGCTAATCCCAGCAACCACAATGCCCAGAACAACCATTGTTGCCAGCCGACGTAGTGATGCACAAATTCAGGTTTATTCATTAATCTTCCTACTTAATCGGTGGATATTGTGCCAGTTCAACCCGCAAGTTTTGGTAAAGCGTTTCTGCCCATGCCGGAAGGTTTTCTGTGGGAGGTTGTGTTGTTGCTTGCCGGAAATCCGTTGGCGCAATCACCACACGCACATTTTCCTTGCCTACCCACGCAGCCAGCGCAAACAGTTCTTCAGCCACCGCATCACCCATTGCCAGACAGCCGATGGATTGGGCTTTACCGTGGATCATAATGTCCGAACCTAAAGCTGTCCGCCCATCCACCAGCCCCATTTGCTGATCGAAAGCGTTGGGGTAATTGAGCCGTAGCGAAACGTGGAACAAGCTGTTGGGGTTGAGCGATTCGATGCCATAAATACCTTCCGGCACTTGCTTATCGCCTTCCCGCAGCTTTGGTCCCGTGATGCCACTCGCAGCTTGGATGGGGTAAGCCCGCACCTGTTGCCATGCGCCTTGCGGGTCACGGGCGTAGAGTTCCAGCCGTTTGCTGTCCTTGAATGCCAGCAAGGTGATGGCAGTCGGCGGGAATGCTACGCCTGCCTGCTGGAAGTGTGGGGCAAGGCGATTCGCCGCCGCCGTGCCGAACTGTTCCAAGCGTTGCACTACGCTGTACTTGCTGGTGGTTTTGAGCTTCACGTAATCCATCACAGTTGCCACTTTGTCGGGAAATTAATGTGTTTTTTCATAGTTATATCTCCAATAAATGTCCAGTTTCGGCAGCACGGCAGGCGAAAAGTTCAGCCATTCCCATCGCCTAACACCCGAAACCACAGGAATTTCATCAACACTTGCGCAAAACCGAAGATGGTCAGGCTAAAGTGACGACCCGTCACGGCTTTGATGGCAGTTCCTGGGCCCATGTGGAAAGGTGTGAAAGGCATGGTTAACTCCTATAACAGCTTTTTCATGGAATCGGTTTCCAGCCTGACGGGGGCGGCGGAATCTGGTTACGCACACTCTGCAAACAAGCCGCATCAAAGGTGTATTTGGTCAAGGTGGGTGAAACCGGATATGCCTGAATATTATTCAACACCTTGTAGCCCGTTTGTCGGATAGTCTCGCGGCTGGGCGGTGGGTCTTTGGGGTAATCGTAGTAGGGTGACAGCACATGAGCCGGAAGTGGGGGCGTAGCAGGCGTGCCTTGCCACGGGGCAGATACCATATCAACAGCAATCTTCATCGCGGTGCAAGTGCCTGTTTGTTCCAAAATCTGCCCCGCTATTTCCACGTCGGATGAGTGGGGGGTATCAAAGGCAATCTGGCGTAACTTGGCGTAAGCAGCCATATCTTCAGGTTTTTTTTGCAGCCGATATATCAAGCCTTGTTTTGCAAAAAGAGGTTGATTGATGTCGTCAAGCACTTCACTTTTTTTAATCTCGCCCGTGCGGAATGATTTCTCCAGCAATTCCGCCGTTGAATAGGCATTCCCCATTTCTTTTGCCATGTCACGGGTGCAGGTGATACCAGAACCGGGGCCGGGGCAGATCATGTCGGCAACCAGTTGGGCGCAGCCTGACAGGCTGGCAACCGCTGCCAAGAGCAGTAGGTGGCTAATTTTTCGCATGGTTTTCTCTCTAATCATCAAGCCAATCATAAAGCCGTCAAGTCGGACATCTCATCTAGGGGTTTGCCTTGCCGCCAGCCTTCCAACGCCAGCATGGGTGCAGGGTAGAACGCCTCCACCTGCCCAATACACAAAATGGCAATCGGCTTACTACCACTGGGTAATGCCAGCAATTCTGCCAAGGCAGTTGGCTCGAACATCGACACCCAACCCATCCCCAAATTTTCCGCACGAGTCGCCAGCCACAGGTTTTGAATCGCACAAGCCACCGAACACAACGCCATTGCTTCCGGCATGGTGCGCCGCCCAAACACCGTACCGTCATCAGGCGCAACGCTTGCCACCCACAATTCCGCACAATCACGGATGCCCTCCACCTTGAGGCGCAAAAATTCCGTAGCACGTTCGCCCAATGCCTCGGCAGTAGCATCACGCTCTGCCATCACCAAAGCAGCAATCTGTTCGCGTTGCGTCTTGGTGCGAATCCGCCGGAAACGCCACGGCTGCATCAGCCCCACCGACGGGGCGTGATGCGCGGCTTGCAACAATCGGGCAATGGTTGCGTCGTCAACGCGGGTATTGGGAATGAAATGCCGCATATCACGCCGTGCCGCCATGATACGGTACAGCACACCGGCCTCTTCATGGGAAAACAGTGGCTCAACCTGCATCAGCACTAGGGCCACGGTGGTAAATCAGCTCCTCCACCGGATGACCTCCCACAAAATGTTCCTGAATAATCCGGTCAAGGTTGGCTTCGGTGACGTTGTAATACCAGATGCCATCCGGCTGCACACACATGACAGGCCCCGACTTGCAGGTAGCAAAACATTGGGTACGGGTACGCTTGACCCGGTTTTCGCCGCCATCAATGCCCGCTGCCTTGAACTTCGCGCCGAGCATGTCAAACAAGGCTTGCGATTCGCCATCTTCGGTACAACGCGGCCCCACACACACCAGCAAATGCCGTTTGTACGCACCCATTTTAGGTTTTTCGAGGGTTTCCAAAGCTGCCATGTTTACACTGCTCCTACGGCTGAAGTGATTTCACTGACGGGGACATCAAAATGCTGCGCAACCGCCTCTAAGGGTGCTGCGGGGTTGGCTTGCCAATACTCACGCACGCTGGCTTGCCAACCTAATAACCCTAAACTTAACGAACGCCCCGCCTTTTCACCTGCCTTCACCTCACCCGTGATCCCGTCATATTTGTTGGCATAACCACGCGGCGTAATCATCAAACCGGCCTGTAACACGGTGTTGCTATTACCAATCAACACCGTGGTCAACATGCCAATATTGCAATCTGCCATCGTGTCCAACGTGGTCATCTGGATGTTTTGTGCCTCGCGGTAGGCCGATTTGACGATGGCAACCGGGGTATCTGCTGTACGGTATTCCAGCAAAATCCGCTGCGCCTCGACCACTTGCTGCGTCCTGCGCCCGCTTTTGGGGTTGTAAAGTGCCACCACAAAATCGCTGCTGCCCGCCGCGTGGAGGCGTTTGGCAATGGTCGGCCACGGGGTCAGCAAATCCGACAAGGAGATCGAGCAGAAATCGTGCGTCAACGGTGCGCCGACCAAGGCAGCACAAGCAGAAAGCGCGGTTGCCCCCGGCACGACCTCCACCTTGATCGGGCTATCAGGAGTCCAACCCGCTTGCAACAGCACCTCGTAAGTGGGGCCTGCCATGCCGTAAATGCCAATGTCACCGGAAGAGATCAACGCCACGGTTTTGCCCCGTTGCGCTTGCTCATAGGCTTCCTCGCAACGGTCAATTTCCTCGGTCATGCCCTTGCGGATCACCTCCTTGCCATCCAGCAAATCCTTCACCAGCTTGATGTAGGTGGAATAGCCAATCACCACGTCAGATTCGGCAATCGCCTCCCGTGCGCGGTACGTCATGTCGGCTTGCGAGCCGGGGCCAAAGCCCACCAGAAAAATTTTGCCTGCCTTGCTTGGTTCAGTCATCGGGTTCAATCCTTACAATAGAAACGGTGGCGTTTTTGCCATCTGCGCCACGGTATTTGTGTTTTTCCACCAGCCAATGCGCCAGGGTGGTGTTGGCGGCAAGCAGGGCGGCGGCTTCGGCAACCGCAGGCGTACCCATGTAACGGCGCACCACCTCCGAGGGGTTGGGGACAGGAACGCTTGCCAACTGTTCCGCCGTGTAAAAGTGCAACGGGCAAGCGTGCTGCGCCGCCAATGCCAGCAATGCCACTTCATCCGCTTTCTTGTCGATGCTGGCAAAAGCCGTGATGGCAGCAGGGGTAAGCCCTGCCAACTGCAAGGCTTGTGCCAGCGCGGTTTCAAGGGTGGCAAGCGAGGTATTGCGGTCGCAACCCATGCCAACGATAACGCGCATCAGGCGTTTTGCTCCACAGGCGGACGGTACACCACCAGCCGCTCATGCAACTGTTCCCAGCGTGCCGCCGGAATACACTGATGCGTAATCCACAACACCGCCTTGTAATGCTGCAAATCCACTGCCCCCAAGTCGCTGAACAGGTGGATATTCGCCGGTAACGGTGTCGGGCGCGTCCACCAGTTGCTTGCCCCGCATTCTTGCACCAGCGCAATCGGCTCTTCGTTGACGACATGGGCGGAAACGCGGGTAATGTTGATTTTGGGGGCCTCCACTTGCCAACCGAGTTCGCGCCCCAGAATATCCACCGGAATGGTTTTGCCCACATCGGACGCAGTGGTGAGGATGGCAGTAGCCCCCAGCAACGCCGCGATATATTCCGCGTAAGCATTCGCCCCACCCACATGACCCGACAGCACCGGAATCACAAATTGTGCCGCATCATCCACCACCAGCACGCCAGGGTCTACGTCTTTGGATTGGAGGTACGGGGCAATCAAACGCACCACTGCCCCCAACGACACAAAAAAGATGATTTGGTCGTAACGCTGGAACAAAGCGGCGATTTGTGCGCTCAACGCCCCGCTGTAAGGGCTAACGGTATTGGGCAAATGGCACATGGTCGGGGCAAATTTCTCAGAAACAATCACCGCCGCCTCCGGCAAACGCGGGGCGAGCTGGGCAACCTGTTGTGCGCCATGTTTGGTAATGGCAATTAACGCAATGCGTGGGTTCATACTGGGGAATGCTCCGTTGACGGTTGCTTGCGGCAACCGCGTATCAGTTCGCCGTGGACACGGTGAGGGTTTCTGATCAGCATCAGGGACAAATAATTAACCTTGGTATTTTTCAGGCTGGCAACGTCGGTCACGGTGCGCTCATCCACTGCGCCGACCTTTTCCACAAACTGCGCTTGCCCAAGAATGCCACGGTGTGCCAACAAGTCGATAATATCATCCAGCACCGGTTTGACTTTGAGCAACACCAGCGTATCCACCTTGTCGAGCATGTCCTCAATCACGCTGATACCGTAGGCAGCAGGAATAATGGCAATGGCATCGTCGGTATCCGCCAGCGGTATTTGCAACTGGGCAGCAGCAGCGTGGTAAGAACTGATGCCGGGGACGATATTGATGCGCACAGCCGCATCCAGTGCCTGCACGGTACGCGCCAAATGGCTGAAGGTGGAATACGTGGAGGCATCACCTTCGACCAAAAAACACACATCCCGTCCGCTATTGAGCAAGTCCAGCACCGTTTGTGCGGCCACCAGCCAGTATTTTGCCAGCAAGCCTTCGTTATTGGTCATGGGAAATTGCAGCGGGATGCTGTGGTTTGCCCCGGCAACGCCAGCGCGTTGGGCGATTGCCAGCGCGTAGCTCTCACTATCCTTTTTACGCACGGGATGGGTCAAAACCGCATCGCTATGCAGCAAATCCCATGCGCGGCGCGTGATCAGGCCGGGGTCGCCGGGACCTAGGGATACGCCGTGGAGAATGCCTTGAGTGGTCATGGAATGGCTCATGCTTCAGTATCCTTATTGGCACACACCACCCACACCGGATTTTCCGCCGCCATGCGGTGCATAGCCAGAATCGGGCGGCTGCGTGAGGCTTGTAATTGCAGCATATCCCAGCCCACGCCAAGGCTTTTCAAGGTGGTCATGGCAAGGCTGACGTTTTCAAAGGTAACAAAATTCATCACCAGCCAGCCGTGGGGTTTAAGGCGTTGCAGGCATAAACGGATCAGTTCCGCCAATTCGCCGCCAGACCCGCCAATGAACACCGCATCCGGGTCAGGCCATGTTTCCAAGCCTTGCGGGGCTTTGGCGTGCAGCAGGGTGTAATGGTGTACCTGCATGGCTTGCTGGTTAGCCCGCGCAATGGCGGCATCGGCAGGGTTTTTTTCGATGGCGTAAACGTGACCTTGCGGACACAACCGCGCTGCCTCCAAGCCCACTGCCCCCGACCCTGCGCCAATATCCCACACCACGCTATCGGCGCGTAATTGCAAGCGTGCCAAGGAAACGGCGCGGACTTCACGTTTGGTAATCAAACCTTTATCGGGTTGGCGTTGCTGGTAACGGCTGTCATCAATACCGAACAATACGGGGGAAGGACGCGCTGTGGTGCGCCACAACAGCACGACATTCGGCTCAGCCACCTGCAATACCGCCGCATCAGCAAGGGCAAGATCGACAAACACCTGTTCACCGGCTTGCAACAAACGGGACGCAATCGCCATGCGGAAAGCATCCGCCATGCCTTCGCTGACCAGCATCCGTGCAATACGGGCGGGGGTATTGTCAGGGCTGGTGAAAATGCCAAGCCGCCCATGCTGTTGCGCTGCTTGCAGTAGCGGGTACAAACCGTGGCGGGCATCGCTACCCACTTGCCATTCACCTGCGTCTTTTTGGTGTACGGAGCAAATTTTCAAGTCTTGCCATGCCAGCCCGACACGGGCGCACGCCAATTGCAGGGTAGACAAATTGGGCAATACTTCACAGGCCTCAATGCACAGCCGCGCTTGCAAGAATGCGGCGATACCGTGGCACAACGGGTCGCCCGTCGCCAACACCACGACTTGTTTGCCAGCAGCTTGCGCCGTGCGTATCCAGTCGGGGACTTGCAGGAGCTTACCCGTCAAATCCCGCTGTTCGGCATGAGCAGCGCAATGGGTGGCAAACAATTGCAAGGTGCGCGTGCCACCGATCACCACATCCGCTTGCCGGAGGTGCGCGAGTGCAACAGGGGTCAAGCTGGCAATGCCATCATCGAGTACGCCAATAATACGGCAGGGTGGGTTGGCAGGTTCAGTCACACGGATTCCTCAGCAAGTTTATTGCCGTCAAAGTCGCACACCAGCACCTTGAGGCTGAATTGGTGCGGGTAACGCCCTTTCAAGGTGCTAATCACTTTTCGCGCCAGTGCATGGTGGAAGGCATCCACCAACCCCAAAGCTTCCATTTGTTCGGCGGCAAAACGGGCGGTGACATTGGCAGCAATCTCCGCGCAAATCCCGGCAGGCACACCCACTTCCGCCGCCAGTTCCGCCAGTAACCCCGTATCGACCTCAGCACGCCCCGCGTGGGTGATGGTTTCGCCCTGCGCCATTTTGGTGAGCTTGCCAACCATGCCGCCAATGATGACGTGCGGAATCTTTTCCACCACCACGGTATCCAGCGCGTAGCTGAGGAAATCACCCATTTGCACAAAACACGCTTCCGCCAACTGCGGCAATTCACGGATGACGAACTTTTCAGTACGCCCCCCCGTGGTCAGCACCACCGTGTCATTGCCTTGTGCGGCAGCCACTTGGATACCCTGAACCACGCTGGCACGGAACGCGGCAGTGGAGTATGGGCGCACAATCCCCGTCGTACCCAAAATTGAAATCCCGCCCACAATCCCCAGCCGTGCATTGAGGGTTTTTTTCGCCATTACCTCGCCGTCGGGAACGGAAAGGGTAATTTCCAAGCCGTGTTCTGCCAGCCATGCCGCCGCGACGAGGCGCACGTTGTCTTCAATATTGCGCCGTGGCACGGGGTTAATCGCTGCCCCGCCGACCTCCAGCCCCAAGCCGGGTTGGGTGATTACGCCAACGCCTGCGCCGCCTTGCAGCCGCACTTGCCCGACAGCATTTGGCAACCGGCGTACTTCCGCCGTCAGGTGTGCGCCGTGGGTGCAATCGGGGTCGTCACCTGCGTCTTTAATAATCACCGCACGGGCAACGCTTGCTGATAAAGCACTCTCCGCCACCCTGAATTGCACCACATCACCATTGGGCAACAGGCACTCCACCTCAGCAGGCATTTGCCCCCGCAACAGCCCCACCGTAGCCGCACGGGCGGCAGCGGCAGCGCAAGCCCCGGTGCTGAAACCCGTGCGTGTACCGCGTGGCTTTTTTTCCATCATGCGGCTGTTTGCCGTGCTTCAGCCAAGGCCAACAGTGCGTGAATAGCCGCAACCACCAGCGTCGAGCCACCTTTGCGCCCGTGGGTAATGATCCACGGCACATCCGGCACGGCAGCCAGTGCGGCTTTGGATTCGGCGGCAGAGACAAACCCGACCGGCATCCCGATGATCAGCGCGGGGCGCACCTGTTCCAGTGCCATCATCCGCAGCACCTCCAGCAAGGCGGTGGGGGCATTGCCAACCGCAAGGATGCCGCCTTCCAGCAAGCCCTGTGCCTGTGCCTTGCGCATCGCCTGCACCGCACGGGTGCTGTTGGCGGCGCGGGCTTGGGCGATCACATCGGCATCACTGATGAACTGGTGCAAATGGCTCCCGAAATGGGCAAGACGCGGGCGCGAGACACCGACGCAAATCATTTCCACATCCGCCACGATAGGCTTGCCGTGCAGGATGGCGTTCATCCCTGCTTGCACCGCATCGGGGTGGAAACGGGTCAAGCCGTTAAATTCAAAGTCGGCAGTGGCGTGGATCATGCGCCGTACCAACGGCCATTGTTCCGCCGTGTAAGCGTGTTCCCCCGCTTCCTGATCGACGATGGCAAAGGAATCGTGTTCGATTTGCTGCCCTGCCTGCGTCAATTGCTCGGTGATTTGGTTAGCCATGGGCGTATCCTTGGTCATGGTCATGGGAATGCCCCTCGCCGTGGTCGTGGGCAAATTCGCGGTACTTGCAGCCATCACACGGCATGGTGCCGCTGGGCAATCCGGCGGCATTCACGCGCTCATCCAGCAGGGCGAAGATTTCCGGCTCAAAGCCAAAATGCCCGCTGTGGGCAAAGCGTATCTGCGGGTATTGCACTTTCAGGTATTCCACTTGTTGCCGGATGCGTGTCAGCAGCGTTCCCCGGAACAGGTAGTAGGGCAACACCACGATTTGTGTCATGCCGAGGCGCACCTGTTGCTGCACCACTTTTTCCAGCCGTGGGAAGGTAATGCCGGTGAAGGCGATGTCCACTTGCTCATGGTCGGTCACTTCCCATAGCCACCGTGCCATTTTTGCCACTTCGCCGTTTGCCATGCGGTCGGATGCGCCGCGCCCCAGCAGGATGACACCCGTGGTGGTGGGGTCGGGCATGGCGAGGGTTTGCATGGCTTGCTGCAACTGGCGTTTGAGGAGGGTGAGGATGCCATCTTCCGCCCCCAAATGCGGCACATACAGGAACTCGCTGGCGGGGAAATGCAGGCGGGCGTGTTCGAGGTGTTCGGGGATTTCCATCTTCACATGCCCAGCGGCATTGAGGATCAGCGGCACAACAATCACCCGCTGCGCGTGGGTGGCAGCACGGCGCAAGCCTTCAGCAATGAGGATGTCGGCAAATTCGATGTAACAGACTTCGATGTGCCACGCCGGGTTGCGGTCGCGCCATTGTTGGGCGAAGGCTTCAATGTCGTGGTTGCCTGCGGGGTCACGCGAACCGTGTCCGACGAGGAGGATGGTGGTATTGCTCATGGCGGTGTTTGCTCAGGGTCGTGGGGAATGCCGCGCCGATAGCGGTGGGTAAAGCGGGCATCGTAGAGTTTGGATTTTTTGAGTTCTGGCCAATGCCGTGCGCCCAAGGTAGGGCTGACCATGATCATGGCCTGTCGGGTAATTTTTGCGCTACGGCAGTCGTCGTAGAGTTGCGCCAGCGTGGTGCGCAGGATGTTTTCCTCCTGCGGCCAACTGGCTTTTTGCACCACCAGCACGGGCGCATCCTCCGCCCAACCTGCTGCACGTAACTCGCTTTGGATAGTACGCAGCAGGGTGATGGAGAGGAACAGGCATAAGGTGCAATGGTGTTGTGCCAGTTCGCGCAAGGATTCGCCTTCCGGCATCGGGGTACGCCCCTCAACACGGGTAAGGATCACCGTTTGGGTCACTTCCGGCAGGGTGAGGCTTTCCACCGCTGCGGCAGCGGATGCCATCGCCGAGGATACGCCGGGGACAACAGCAACGGGAATGCCTGCGGCATCCAGTGGTTGCACCATTTCGACCAGTGCGCCGTACAAGCCGGGGTCGCCCGTTTGCAGGCGCACCACGGTTGGATGGGCTTGTGCCTTGGCAATCAGCCAGTCGGTGATGGCTTCCAGCGGCATGTCTTTGGAATCGGCAATCTCGCAGTCGGGTTTTGCCCAGCGCATTGCCGCTTCTGACACCAGCGACCCCGCAAACAGGATGGCACCTGCTTGCGCGATCAAATCACGCCCTTTGACGGTGAGCAGGTCAGGGTCGCCGGGGCCTGCCCCGACAAACCAGACTTTGCCGACACTCATGCGCCAGCCGTGTACAGGCGTTGCGCAACGGCAGGCGAACCTTGCAGGCCGTGCAGGGCTTTTGCACCCGCCAGCACGCCAAGGTCAACCAGCGGTTCGAGGATCACCACGCTCATGTACGCCAGCCCAAACGTAGCCACTTGCGCGAGGTTTTCCGCCCCGAAACCTTGCCCGTAGAATGCCCAGAACGCTACCCAAGCCACAATGCCACCCTGATAGGCAGCGGAAAGTTGCAGGGCTTGCGCATAAGTCACGTCCTTGTAGGCGGTGTTGGCGGGGATGATTTTCTGTGCCAAGGCACTCATGGCAAACAAGGGTACCAGCAGGGTGGTGACATTGATGCCGTATTGCGGCAGGTCAAACGGGGCAAACAACAAGCCTTGAATCAGCAAACCCGTCGCCAAACCCAACGCCGCCGGTGCAAGCCCGAACAGCAAGAACAAGGTCGAGCCGAGGATCAAGTGGACTTCCGAAACCCCGACGGGGTGATGTGGCAATACTTCAAAAAAGCAGAACACCAACAACGTGGCCAGCAGGCTGCGCAATGCCACAGCACCAATACCGTGGTGGCGCATGTCACGGCGTACCATGTGGGCGGTTACACCGAGGGCAGCCGCACCGCTACCGTAGCTAAGGATCATTTTTGCGCCTTCAACAATGCCGGGTTCAATGTGCATGGGAATCTCCTATGAGTTTGGTGGGGTATAGTGTAGTGCAGGCGCGAATAATTGCGCGGTTACCACGGGGTTGGAAGGGAAATAGAGGTGCAGGTAACTGGCATGTAAACGCCCCACTTGGTAAACCGCTTCGCCCCGCCCGCCAGCGCGTTTGCTGACGCTGGTGGCGATTGCCTGCATGGGTGTTTCCAGGCGCGAATAGTGGAAGGTATGCCCGCGTATCTCACCTTGCGGCAAGCTAACACTGTGCAGACCGAGGTTCGCCAGTCTGGGTTGCAGGGTGGCATTGCCTTGCAGCAGCCCAACCATTGGCGCAGATTCCCCCGCCTTGTTGGTGAGGCTTTCCAGCAAATACAACAAACCGCCGCATTCCGCCACCAGCGGCTTGTTTGCCGCGTGATGGGCATAAATCGCCGCCTTCATCCCCGTATTGGCAGCGAGTGCCGCCAAATGCAATTCGGGGTAGCCACCGGGAAGGTACAACGCATCCGCCAGCGGCAATCCTGTGTCCGCCAACGGCGAAAAGAAGTGCAATTCCGCACCCATTGCCGTCAACAGGTCAAGGTTGGCACGGTAGAGGAAGGCAAAGGCGGCATCTTGTGCTACCGCAATACGCACACCACTGAGTAGCCGTGCAGGGGCGCTACTGGCTTGATGCGTAAAGGTCACGGGAGCAGGTAATGTCGGCGCGATACCTTGCAACGCATCCGCTGCCCGTCCGATCCGCGCATCCAAATCCGCAATTTCCGCCGCTTGCACCAAACCCAAATGGCGTTCAGGCAAGGCAATATCCGCATCCCGCGCCAACCAGCCCAACAAGGGCAAACCATCCGGCAGGCTTTCCGCCAGCATTGCGCAATGGCGTTCACCTGCCACGCGGTTGGCGAAAACCCCCGCAAACGGCAAGCCTCTACGGTAATGCGCCAAGCCGTAGGCAAGCGCACCAAAGGTTTGCGCCATTGCCGCGCCGTCAATCACTGCCATGACCGGAATGCCGAAACACACCGCCAAATCCGCGCTGGAAGGTTCGCCATCGAACAGGCCCATCACGCCTTCGATCAGGAGCAGATCCGCCTCCCCCGCCGCAGCGTAAAGCAGTTCCCGACAATGCGCCTCCCCGCCCATGAACAAATCAAGCTGGTACACCGGCGCACCGCTGGCTTGCTGCAAGATCATCGGGTCAAGAAAATCGGGGCCAGTCTTGAAAACACGCACCCGCAAGCCTTGTTGACGGTAATGACGCGCCAAAGCGGCGGTGACGGTCGTTTTACCCTGCCCAGAAGCGGGTGCTGCTATAAACAAGGCAGTACAAGTATGGTTTTCCAGCATTATGTTGCCGTTTTACCCTGTAACGCCCGTGCATGGGAAACCGCCAGATGCACTGCTGTACCCACAGCCACATACAAGCTGGTGACATACAAACCGTGCGGCGCGTATTTCAGCAAACGGCTGCCAAATTCCGCCATATTCAAATCGGTGAACTTGCCGGAGAAGGCATAGAAACTGCCACTGGAAATCAGTTCGGCAACCGTGAAACCGAGCAACACGGCGACGACTAACTTGAGGGCGGTTGCCAGCGTTTCGCCCTGATACTGCCCCGCGAACCAGCGCCCCGCCACATACAGCGCCCCGTAAGCAGGCACTAACGCCACATAGGCTTGCGATACACAAAAATCACTCACGCCAAATTGCGTGATGGCAACGTAATCAATCGCCACCGCCGTTGCCATGAACACGCCAAACGCCAGCACATTGCGCAGATAAAAACCTGCCAAGAAAAACACCGCCCAAGACGCATCCAGCAAATGATCCGTCACATGAGCGCGGGTAATCAGCATCGCCGCCAGCAAAACGCCGCCGACCAGCCATTGGTTTTTCGTAGAAAGTGTCAACATAAACATCTCCTGTAACGTTATTTCGGTGCGTATTTAACCGTCACCAGACCATTAACACCGTCCTGATTATAACCGTTGTTGGTTTGGTAATTCTTGTCCAACACGTTGCCGAATTTCGCGCTGACTGTCCAGTCTTTCGAGACACGGTAATCCGCCCGTAAATCCACTGTGCCATAGCCGGAAAGTTTTTTGCTCTCGGTGTTGGCGGTATCGGTATAACGCTGGCTTTCACCGCGCAGCGTTGCACCCACACGGAATTTACCCAAATCGCGGTCAAGATCGACATTGACAAATTGTTCCGGGCGGTAAATCAGGTTTTTGCCTGCATCCGTACCGCTGCGGTTTTCGGGCTTCTGTACGGTAATATTGGCATTCACCTCCCAATCGGCGAACTGTGTTCCTGCTTCCAGCTCTACACCTTGAATCCGTGCCTTATCGGTTTGGCTCACCATGTAGGTCGGTGGCGGATAGCTGATCAGATTGTCGATTTCATTGCTGAAAGCATTCGCTGACCAACGCACCTTGTCGCTGGCAGCTTTGCCGGAAATACCGAGTTCCACGTTTTGCGACGCTTCCGGCTGCAAGCTGGCATCACCACTGCCGGGGTAATACAGGTTGTTGAAGGAGGGGGCTTTAAACGCCGTGCCATACGTGGCGGTGACACGCATTCCATTGGGTAAATTCCGCCCAACTGCTACGCCTCCGGTGGTGTGCGAACCAAATTGTTCGTTATCGTCTCGCCGTACCGATACGTCAAACTGTGTTGCGCCGATTTGCTGCTGGTAATTCGCAAACACCCCCGTGTTGTCACGGCTGGAGACGGTATACGTCGTGGTGCCATCCACTTTGTCGCGTTGTTGGTCAACACCCACGGTGATGGCAGCATTCGCCGTTACCTGCACGTCCGCTTGCACCGATGCGGTATCACGGGTCGTGTTAAAGCGGCTTTTAAACGTACCATCCTTGAAATTGTCGCTCTCATCCTTGGATTGCCCGACTTGCGCCGTCACGGCCGCCTTGTCGTTTAGCGGATGATGTACCTTGGCACTCACTGCTTGCTGCACAAATTCACTTTGATTGACGAACGAGCCGTCGAAATCGTTGTCCCCCTGTGCTTGCAATAAGGAAACGTCCATGTTCGTGCCATTGGCAAAGCGATGCCCCGCACGTAACGCCACGCTATTCCGCGCATAACCATCCGCATCCGGTTCGCGGTTATTTGCGGTGGCGTTGAAACCGTCGGTTTTTTCTGTACCAGCATTGAGGTTGTACCAAGTGGTGGCATTACCGCCTGCCAGATTGGCGTTGACTTTTTGGGTGCTGTTGCTGCCCACACTGGCACTGATTTCCGGCTGAAAACCCTTGCCGCCTTTGCGGGTGAAAATCTGGATCACACCACCAAGCGCTTCTGAACCATACAAGCTAGAACGCGGGCCGCGCACCACTTCGATACGTTCCACCTGATCCAGCGGCAAATCTTCAAACGCGACGCTGCCGGTGGTGGCAGAACCGACCTTGATACCATCGACCAGTACCAATACATGGCTGGAGTTGCTGCCGCGAATGAATACGGAAGTGGCTTTGCCTGCGCCGCCGCTGTTACTTAAGCTAATACCGGGCAAACGCCGTAACACTTCTGGCAAACTCGTGGCTTGGTAGCGTTCAATGTCCGCACGGGTAATAATGCTGACAGGGGCTAAGGTTTCATCAATGGTACGGGCTTTGCGGTCAGCCGTGACAATGATCTCATCGAGGGTGGTGGCGTCTTTTGCCAATACCAGCGGGGATGCCAATAGGGAAAAGGCGAGGGTGCCGATCTGTGTGGCAAGGGGAGATAATTTCATAGGGTATGGATTTCCGTAACGATGCGCCCATCGCGCACGTGCATGAAGACGATTCGGTAGAATCGCGCCTTGATCAGGCCGGTGTCGGACTTATCAGGTTAATTGAACCTGCTTACCGTTGCGAGGGCAGTGTGGGGATTACACCCACTTCCCGTTTAACGCTTTGGATTCCAAGAACCCAAAGCGCACCTGAACAGGGCGGCAAACTACGGGATTATTCAGGCAGAGTCAAATCATTCGCTTTACCAGCGCTGTGACCAGAAATTCCCATTGTGGAAATAGTGCACGTAATCGCCAATCATCACGCTGCGATCATTTTGCGGGTAGCTCCAATACTCTTCGCGCCCGCGCTCGGTAATCAGCGGCGCTAACTGGCGGATTTTTTTGGTAGCTTTGTCCACTTCAAAACGGTACAGCCCGGTTTGGGTGTGACCGTAATAGTCAGAGGGTTGCCCCTGCATTCCTGTTTGCGGGGTATCGTGCAGTTTGATCGGCAACGCCACCCGCAAATTTGTCCCCACTGGCAACACCGTGACAGCATGGTGATCGTGCAGCGCGGCGGAATCGGTGCCACGTTTACCGAGAATCAGCTTGTCGACTTCTTTCATTTCGCCCGGCTTGCTGGTGTCGAACAAAGACAGTTTCATGCCTTGATACCATGCGCCCCGGAAATCGCCGTTCGTGTCAGCAATCGCATCTTTGCCAATGCCCAGCAGCAAATGTTTGCCGACAGGGTGCAAGTAGTCAGAGAAGCCGGGAATTTCCAATTCGCCTGCGATGTACGGGTCTTGCGGGTTGCTCAAATCCAGCACATACAGCGGGTCAGTGCTGCGGAAGGTGATTAAATACGCCTGATCACCGACAAAGCGGGAAGCGTAAAGCTGTTCTTCGGGTTTGCCGATGTGTTGCGGGCGCTTGCGGTTGGGTAACTGTGACACCAGTTGCAAACCGTTTTTGCCGCCTTCTTTGAGGATGCTGAGAATGCCCGGTGATTTGCCGTAAGGGGCGGTAATCGCCATTGATGGGTCACTGAATTGGTCATTTTCGGTGATAACGCGCAAATAGCCATCCTGTTCGCTGAAGCGGAACGAGGATTCTTGCCCGCTCAAATGCCCCGGCACGGAGCCGCTACCACGGTAAGCAATGTCAGTGCCGGTGAAGGCAAATTTGTGGATACCGGTGTTGCTGCGAGCACCTTGCGCTTGGTTGTATTGGTAATCGGTGGTGGCAATGTAGAGCGCTTGCGGTGAGGCGTACAAGGTGTCGGCATTGCCCACGTAGCAACGGCTTTTGAAGCGGAAGTCGCTGGCATTCAAATCCACTGCCACCACGCTGATAATGTTATTGCTGTAATAGCCGGAATTCGCATCCGCCGTCTTGGGTGGGCGGTTGACGTAGCAATCATCCGCTGTGACCAAAGGTGCGGTTTTGCCATCCGCCGTGCGATAAGTAGGCAGAAAATCTTGTGCGGTCAGCTTGTCCAGCCCGCTATTCATGTTGATATGTGGATAACTTTGCATTACCAGATACAGCGTATCACCGACACGGCGACTGGCGTTGAGATTGCCGTCCAATTGCACTGTTAGGGTGGACGCGGCTTTTTCAGGCTGGCGCACGTCGATGTAGTTCAATTCGGTTTGTTGCGGGCGCGGCATCATGTAAGGTGGTGGCATCATACGCGCTGTTCCGGCGGGCATCGGCATTGGCAGCGGTACAGGCATGGCTTGATACGCATTGCCCAGCGTCACCAAGCGGCGCTGTTTTCCGGCAAGGTAAAGGTTTTGCAGGCTGCTGCCTTCGGGTAGGGTGAGGCGTTTGACTTCTTGTAAGCTTTTGCCGCCGTCGTTGATCTGCATAATGCGCAGGGTGTTGTCTTGGTAGTGCTGGTTATTGGGTGCGCCGATCGCGTAGACGTGGCGACCGTCGGTTTTGATGAGGTCGGCTTCATCGACCCCGCGTTCTTGCAAGTTGGTGGTGGAAAAGGCAGGTGTTCTGGCAGCAGCGACGGGAGCCGCTGCCGGGGCAGGCATCGCGACTGGTGCGCCCATTGCTGGGGAATATTGCGGCTGCTGATACGATTTCAGTAGGTAATCGCGTAATTCCGCCGCGCTGGTCTTTTTCAATCCGCTGGTTTCGTTATCCACCGGCGTGTTTAACGAGGCGCAGGAAACCAGCCATGGCACACACAGGACGGGTAACAAGCGGGTGAATATTATCGTTTTCATGGAGACTCCCTTGTTGGCATTTTATCTCGCTTATGATCATATTCTAGCCCAACAGTTCCATTGTTAAGGTGATATACCGCATGAACCGTTATTCTGAACTGACACAAACCTACACTCAACAGTGATGACTTCCCCCTAAAAACCCAGCAAAGTGTTAGGAGACAGC
>CAYQTB010000056.1:0-17294 GCA_964420315.1 uncultured Thiothrix sp.
CCGCGCTATCCTCCCCGCCCTGAAGGGCGAGGTTTGCCGCGCAACCTGATCAAAATCAGGGTCATCTTCATCGAAAAACTCATGCGCCATTACCGTTTGTCCGTTTTCAAGCCGAATATGCGAATTCAAGGTTTGTCCGGTGTAATTGCGCTCCAGCACCACACCTTGGAAACCCTTGCGTTCAGCCACATCCGAACGGCAGTCAATGCGCAAATCTTCCGGGCGCAACATCACATGCACTTTATCGCCCACCGCAAAGCGGTGATCACACCGAATTTCGCGTTCCACGCCGTTAATCATGGCTTGGTACTGATACTCACCCAAGGCATGGGTAATTTCGCCGTCAAACACATTGATTTCACCGATGAATTGTGCCACGAACAAGTTACGCGGGGCTTCGTAAATTTCACGGGGTGTACCAACCTGCTGCGCCTGACCGTTGTGCATGACCAAAATTCGATCAGACATTGACAACGCCTCTTCCTGATCGTGGGTCACATACACAAAGGTAATCCCCAACTGGCGTTGCAATTGCTTCAACTCCAATTGCATTTGTTGGCGCAACTTGTAATCGAGTGCGCTAAGCGATTCATCCAGCAATAAAATTTTTGGACGGTTCACCACGGCACGCGCAATGGCGACGCGCTGCTTTTGTCCGCCGGAAAGCTGATGCGGTTTGCGCGTCGCAAAATCGGATAGGCGCACAACCGCCAGCGCAGCGGCGACGCGCACCGCCATCTCCTGCGGGTTCACGCCCGCCATTTTCAGCCCAAACGCCACATTGTCGAACACGCTTAAATGCGGAAACAGCGCGTAACTTTGGAAAACGGTATTCACCGGGCGCTTTTCCGCTGGCATTCCGGCAATATCGTCATCATTCAGCAAAATTTGCCCCTCATTCGGCTGCTCAAAGCCCGCAATCAGGCGCAATACCGTGGTTTTACCGCAACCCGAAGGACCTAGAATCGTGAAAAATTCGCCGTCATGGATCGTGAGGTTAAATTCAGACAGCACTTCCTCAGCGGCAAAGCGTTTACTGACATTGCGCAGCGTTAGGATCGGAGGTCGGTTCAATAGCTACTCCTAGCGTAAATTGCCTAGCGTGGCGGGGTGTCATCCATTATATTTCCCACACGCACAGATTCAATGGATAATGTCCTCGCTAACTGAAGGAATGAGAAGAACTCGACAACCAATGAAAATTACCCGACACTTACGCTGGCTACTCGCAGGCGGCATCTTATTAATGACGCTGCTGTTTTTATTGTTCCTGTTTTTTGCCACCAAAAATTTCCTCGACTTATGGGACAGGTTGCAATTACTCCCCACTTGGCTGTTTTACACCTACAGTACAGCCATCGCAGTGGTGATGCTATTCAGTGGCTGGCTCATCGTGAAATTAGTGTCCGGCGGGCGTTCGAGCACGACCCTCAAACGCCCTGCCCCCAAACCCGTCACCGAAGCCACTATTACCCAAGAAATCGCGCAAATCAAAGCAGCAGGCATGGATACCACGCCGCTCGAAGTCGAAATCGCCGAATTACAAGAGCGTAGAACGGCTGGAAACGCACACATTGCTTTTTTCGGTGACATTAGCACTGGCAAATCCTCCATTATCAAAGCCCTGTTGCCGGAAGCTGGGGTAGAAATTAACCTGCGCGGCGGTTCAACTCGCGAGATTCGCGAATACACCTGGCAAACCCTCGCGGGCGATCACCTCTTGCTCACCGACCTGCCGGGACGCAACGAAGCCGAAGGCACGCTCGATGTTACCGCCCGCGATGAAGCGATTCGGGCGCACATTGTGGTGTACGTGACCGATTCTGACCTCAGCCGCACCCAATTTCAGGACTTGCAAGAATTAGTCGCATTTGGCAAACCCTTACTGATCGCCATCAATAAACGCGACCAGTACACCGCTGAAGAACAGGCGCAACTTGCCCAACGCATCCGCAGCCGCTTCGACTCCGCTCAGCGGACGGGAACAGCCGAACCGCCGAAAGTATTATTCATCCAATCCGGCGGCACAGAAGAAATCGTGCGTGTTTACCCCGATGGGCGCGAAGAAACCGTGCAACGCCCGCGCAAAACCGACATTTCCGCCCTCGCTACGCACCTGCAAACCGAAATCGACCAGCGGCTGGAAAGCCTGACACAACAACGCGATACCAGCGTCTTGAACCTCGTACAGGAAAAACTCGACACCACCCGTGAAGATTATCGGCGCACTCAAGCCGAAAAAATCGTGCGCAGTTACACCCACAAAGCCATACTAGGCGCATTGGCTTCGGTCAGCCCCGGTACGGATTTAGTGATTCAAGGTGTGATCGGCACGCGCATGGTGCAAGAACTCTGTAAACTGTACGATAGCCCGGTGAGTGAACTCGACATCGACCAATTCCTGAATTTTAGTCAGGGGCAATTGAGAAAGAGCGTCCCGTTGCTGCTCGCCGTCGCTGGTAATGGCTTAAAAGCCTTCCCCGGTATTGGCACGGTCGCGGGCGGTTTGGTACATGCCGTGGCTTACGGGCTAATTTTTGACGCGCTCGGCAAATCCGTCGCGCACACCCTCGAACAACGCGGTGCACTCAAAGCAGCGCCCGCCGCCGCAACACTTCAGGAGATGCTCAGTGGAAATCTGGAAGAACGTACAAAAACATTTGCCAGATTGGTTATTGAACAGTATCGGGGCAAGTAAGGAAAAAGACACCAACGCTGCATCAATAATAGCTGCACCGCCACCGCGTAGCGGCGACACCCATCTGCAACTCGCTACCGAAAGTTTGCGGCAATTGCTCGACGATTCCCGCATCCCCGATGATGTACGCGAAAGCTTGCGCAATGATTACACCCAAGTGCGCGGAATGCTCGACAAACTGGAACACGGGCATGTCCACATTGCCGTCTTCGGGCGCGTCAGTGTGGGTAAATCCTCCTTGCTGAATGCCTTGCTGGGGCAGCCGGTGTTTAGCGTCAGCGTGTTGCATGGCGAAACCCGTAGCGTGAATATGCAGCAATGGCAGGAATACAGCGATGGCGGTATTTTCCTCATCGACACCCCTGGCATTAACGAAATTGACGGCGAATCCCGCGAAAAAATGGCGCATGACGTCGCCAGCCGTGCCGATTTGGTGTTATTCGTGGTCGATGGCGATTTGACCGATGTGGAATTCCAAGCGCTTAAAACCGTCACCAGTTCGCACCGTCCGACCCTGCTGATCGTCAACAAAGCCGATCGTTACACCGAAAAGGAACAACAGCAATTGCGCAGCATTATGCGTACCCGCACACAAGGCTTGATTGCCCCGGAAAACCTGATTTTCACCACCGCGCAAGCCAGCCACCAAACCATTATTTACGTGAATGAACACGGCGAAGAAATCGAAGGCATCCGCGAACGCCCTGTGAATATCAGCGCTCTCAAAACCCGCCTTTGGGACATCATCGAAGCCGAAGGCAAAACCCTTGCCGCTCTCAACGCTACTTTATTCGCCGGACACCTCAGCAAGGAAGTTGGGCAACGCATTCTTGCCATTAAACGTGAACTCGGCGAAAAAACCATCCGCCTGTATTGCATCGGCAAAGGCGTTGCCGTGGCATTCAATCCAATTCCGGTGGCGGACTTGCTGGCAGCGGCGGCGATTGATGCCAGCATGATCATTCATTTGTCGAAACTGTACGGCTTACCCATTTCCCGTAATGAAGCCAATGACTTGATCCGTACCATACTGGGGCAAATGTTGTTACTGGCTGGAACTGTCTGGGCGGTACACCTGGTTTCTTCCGCCATGAAATTAGGCACGGGAGGCATTTCCACTGTCATCACGGGCGCGGCACAAGGCGCAGTTGCTTGGTATAGTACCTTAGTCGTTGGGCGTGTCGCCGAAGAATGGCTGGCAAATGGCAAATCGTGGGGTGAAGTCGGTCCCAAACTCACGGTAGAACGCATTCTGAAATCGCTGGATCGGGATTCAGTATTAACCGAAGCACGGGAAGAAATCCTCACTTACTTGTACAAAAGCGCTAAAAATCCGCAAAACTGACTCCAAACAAAAGGCGACCCGATGGTCGCCTTTTTTCACACCATCAGCACAAATTAACGCAACAAACCGAAGGGTGACAGCAAACCACCCACACCGCCGTAATCCGCAATTGCTTCTTTTGTGCTGGACGTGTGCACTTCGATCCTATCGCCCGCCATCACCATAGGATCTGGCACTTTACCCAACGCCACGTCTGCCAAGGGTACGGTGTAAGGTTTACCATTGCGGAAAACCGTTACCTTATCTTTAGTCGCTAACCGGCTAACACCTTCCGCCAAGGCAATGGCTTGCGTTACTGTCGTGTTACCAGCCAATGGGTACACACCGGGGCGATTAACCGCACCGGAAACCGTGACGCGACTAGCAGTAGATTCCCGCACAATCACATTCACTTGCGGATTATGCATGTAATCTTTTTCCAAACGTGTGGCAATTTGTTTTTCCAACTGACTGGCTGACAAACCTTCCGCACGTACCGTGCCAATCAGCGCCAGCGTGATGTTGCCATTGTCATCGACGCGTACTTCCTTGGATAAATCAGGCACTTTGAATACATCAATTTCCAGCAAATCTTGTGGTGCAATGCGATCGCTGCCCGACGTGCCAGTTGGCAAACTGGCTACCGCCGTACTCACTGTAGAACCTGGTAACGCAGCGTGTTGCGGTGCATTGCTAGAACAAGCAGCAAGCGTCACCGCCGCAAACAAAGAAAATAATAACTTCCAAGTCATTTTCATGGGGAATCTCCCTGATAATATTTTTAACAATTAAGTGGGATAAGGGGTTAGCCTTGCTAATTAGCATCGAATCGAACAATAAATTCCCTGCGGCGCTTACGCCAACCCGTCCTGACTGAACGTAAGCAATCCTCAGACAACAGGAATATAGCGCAAATTAACATCGGCTATCGGCATTTATGACACACAAGCTTTAATTATAGCCTTGCGGGTTAGTGCTTTGCCAGTGCCATGTATCCCGGCACATATCCACCAGATTCTTTTCAGCCTTCCAGTGAAGCAACTGTTCTGCTAACGCCGGGTCAGCATAGCAACACGCAATATCCCCCGCCCGCCGCGCTACAATGCGATACGGCACGTCACGCTCACTGGCAGCGCTGAAGGCGTTGACCATATCCAACACCGAATAGCCTTGCCCAGTGCCGAGATTGACCACCAGTAAATTAGGCACATCGCCACGCTGGAACGCTTCCAAGGCTTTTACATGCCCTTTCGCCAAATCCACCACATGGATGTAATCACGCACCCCAGTGCCATCGTGCGTCGGGTAATCACCGCCAAACACCGATAAGTATGCGTATTGACCGACCGCTACCCGTGCAATATAGGGCATCAGATTATTGGGAACACCTTGCGGGTCTTCACCAATTTGCCCACTGCTATGCGCTCCAACTGGGTTAAAATAACGCAGCAAACCGATTTTCCACTCAGAATCTGCCTTGTAAAGATCACCCAAGATTTCCTCAATCATCAGCTTAGAACGCCCGTAAGGGTTAGTGGCGGATAACGGAAAATCTTCCCGAATGGGTGTGGTATGTGGGTCGCCATACACCGTGGCGGAAGAGCTGAATACGATGTTTTTCACGCCGCATTGTTGCATGACTTGCAACAGTGTCACCGTGCCTGCAACATTATTGTCGTAGTAAGCCAGTGGCTTTTCGACGGATTCCCCCACTGCTTTCAACCCAGCGAAGTGAATCACGCTGTCAATGTGAAACTCACTAAAAATACGCCCAAGCAAGGCAGAATCACGAATATCACCTTCAAAAAACGGAATGCTCTCAACCCCAGCCAGTGCTGCTGCACGGCGTAACGCTTCGGGGGAGCTATTACACAGATTATCCAGCACTACCACCTGAAAACCGGCAGCGAGCAATTCAATGCAAGTATGTGAGCCAATATAACCCGCGCCACCTGTTACCAAAATATGTTTCGTCATTTGTTGCATGTTCGCCCTCATTAGTTGACAGACGTAAAGAATACTTACGCCTGCCGTAGGGTAACAAAAAATCGCTTACGATTTATCGGCTTTTACAGCGGCTTTATCGGAAACTTTATCAGCAGCTTCAGCTTTCTCATCTTTAACAGCAGCTTTATCCGCTTTAGCATCGGTTTTTTCGGCAGCCGTTTCAGCTTTGTCAGCTTTTGGTACATCGGTTTTGGCTACATCCGTTGTTTTTGCCGTTTTTTCCGTTGTAGCAGCGCCTGAATCCGTCAATGCAATCTGATCTTTGATTTTATCGAAAAGTTTATCACCGATGCCGGAGACTTCCTTCAGGTCTTCCAAGGTCTTAAATTCGCCGTTTTCAGTGCGGTAAGCCACAATGGCTTCTGCCTTTTTTTCACCGATACCATCGAGTGCATCCAATGCAGCAACATCGGCGGTATTGATATTCACGGTTTCTGCCAGCACCACAGGGGATACAAACAGGGAAAGCAGCAAAGATGCAATGGCTAGTGTTTTTTTCATCATTAGTGCCTCATTATCCATTAATATAAATTTCGTTGATAATCTCAACCAGCACACTTTGCCATAACGCATGTACTGAGACCGCCAACTTCTGACGAGTGACTATGCTATTGGTCGGAATCCTGAAAATGGCACGCCACCCATCTGCCGTCCGCCACCTCCCGCAACACAGGCACTTGCGCCCGACACCTTGCCTCAGCCTGTGGGCAGCGCCTATGAAAGACACACCCTGATGGCGGATTCAGGGGCGCGGCACACTCATTCAGTCTGCCATCCAGATCAGGGAAGCCATGCGCCCGGTTTGCCCGTCACGGCGGTAGGAAAAAAAGCGGTCGGCATCGCTGTAGGTGCACAGGTCACCGCCGAAAATGGCGTGAACCCCAACCGCATTCAAACGTTGTCGCGCCAGCAGGTAGATGTCTGCCAACCATTTGCCGTCATTGCTGGAAGGCTGGAAAGCGTTGGCGGCAGCGAGGTCGTGTTGCATGAAAGCCTCGCGAACTTCTGTCCCAACTTCAAACACCGTCGGCCCGATCGCAGGTCCTAACCATGCCATGACATCAACGGGTGGGCATTGCAAGGATTCGATCGTGCGTTCCAATACCCCTGCTTCCAGCCCGCGCCAGCCCGCATGGGCGGCGGCAACCCGTGTCCCTGCTGTGTCGCAAAATAGCACGGGCAAACAATCGGCGGTCATGATCACACAGACCTGCCCTTTACCGAATGCCATTGAGGCATCGCCCGTGGGGTAGCACGTTCCCACGTCCATGCCGCACACATCAGCACCGTGGACTTGCTTGAGCCACAACGGTTCGGATGGCAATTGCAGGGTATCGCCGACAATCATGCGATTGCGGGCAACGGCATAGGGGTTGTCGCCGACGTGATCGCCGAGGTTGAGGCTGTCAAACGGTGCTGCGCTTACACCGCCGTGACGGGTAGTGCAAATAGCGCGGATGTTGGGTGGGGCAGGCCATGCGGGGGTAAGCCAGCTTTCGACTGCGCTCAGGGTACGGTTAGGGTTCATGTGGAAATTACCGATGCGCAAAACAACGCTAACAACGCCGCCATATCCTCCGGCACTGGCACTTCCCACGCCATCGCTTCCCCCGTGACCGGATGCATCAACCCCAAGCGCGTGGCGTGCAACGCCTGACGCGGGAACGTTTGAATCGCGGTGCGTAATTCCTCCTTCACCCCCGCTGGCACACGCGGACGCCCACCATAGGTTTGATCGCCCACAATCGGCATGTGCTTCCAGCTCAGATGCACGCGAATCTGGTGAGTACGACCCGTTTCCAACGACACGCGCAACAAGGTATGGTGCGGGAAACGCTCTTCCACCCGGTAATGCGTGATCGCCTCCTTACCGCCATCGTGAACCGCTTGGCGCTTGCGGTCGATGTGATGCCGCCCGATATTGCCCTCAATCGTTGCACCAGCCACGACTTGCGCAGCAACCAGTGCGAGGTATTCACGGCTGACATCGCGTTCTTGCAACTGTTCGACCAGTTTGCTGTGCGCGTCCAAGGTCTTGGCGACCACCATTAAGCCGGTGGTGTCTTTGTCGAGGCGATGCACGATCCCCGCGCGCGGTAACATTGCTAGCGAACGGTCATGATGCAACAAGCCGTTGACCAATGTGCCTGACCAATTGCCCGCACCGGGGTGAACCACTAACCCGGCGGGTTTGTTGATAATAATGATTGCGTCATCTTCGTGGATGATATTGAGCGGAATAACCTCCGGCTCGAATTCGGTTTGTGGCTCGTGAACGGTCTCTATGGAAATTTCCTCACCGCCTATTAAGCGCTCCTTGGGTTTGAGGATTTTATCATCGACGCGCACGCAACCGGCTTTGATCCATTTCTGAATCTGGCTGCGCGAATATTGGGGGCATAAAGTAGCAACAGCCTGATCCAGGCGCTGACCTTCCATAGTGAGTGGAACTATGCTGACGATCTGTTGATTTAGGGGCATTCTTAATCCGGTTGAATACGCTATACTTGCAAACTCATTCTATCATCATGTGTTGTTAAGCAAATGTCGATAAATACAAAAAGACTACGTACCAGCGTTTATCTGGCAAGTGTATTGGTTATGTCGGCGGCAACCAGCGGCTGCTCAATCTTTTCCCAGACTGAAAAAGACCTGACAGAAGGTTGGTCAGCCAATAAAATTTATACCACGGCTCGCGAAGCCGCCAATGCAGGCGACTACGAACGTGCCATTAGCTTGTACGAGTCGCTCGAAGCGCGTTACCCCTTGGGGCGCTTCGCGCAACAAGCGCAACTGGAAACCGCTTATGCATACTACAAGTTCGATGAGCCGGATTCCGCCTTGGATGCGATTGACCGTTTCCTGCGCATGAACCCTAGCAGCGAAGATGCGGATTATGCCCTGTATTTGCGCGGCTTGGTAAACTTTAACCGTGGGCATAGTATCGTGGATAAATTATTCCCGCGTAGCATTGCCGATTTGGACACGGTACGGCAGAAGGAAGCGTTCCAAGACTTTTCACACCTGCTGACACGCCACCCCAATAGCAAATACGCTCCAGATGCAAAAGAACGCATCAAGCATTTGCGCAACAGTTTGGCACAATCCGAGTTAAATGTGGCGCAATACTACATGACACGCGGCGCATGGCTGGCGGCATTCAATCGCGCGGAATACGCAGTGAAACACTACCAAGGCTCACCTGCGATTGTGGATGCCTTAGAAATCAAAGTCAAAGCCGCTCACAACCTTGGCAAACCGGATTTAGCCGCCGATAACCTACGGGTGTTAGAACTCAACTTCCCGGAGCGTGCGGCTGCTCTCAAAGCCCGGTTACGCTAAGCCCCAAACGCCGATTATCGGTTAATGCTGGCAGCTTGCCTGCCAGTCATTTAGAGTTGTGATAAAAGCTACCCAGCAAAATAATAATATCGGGGCTACACACATGACGATTTCTAAAACTGCCGCGCTTGCCTTGTGCCTATGCAGTGTACTTAGCAACGCTGCGATGGCAGACAACAGTTCACCTTTTTCCAAAATCAAGCCGATGTCACCCATTGGCATGAATGCCAACGCCAAAGCACCCAACTATTTGGGGGCAAGCATCGGCACGACCACTACCGAGGGGTTTTGCGATGCGCTTAGCGACTGTGACAACAGCGATAAAAGCTGGAAAGCCTTCGCGGGGGTACGCATGAATGACAACATTGTGCTGGAAGCGGGCTATGTCGACTTCGGCAAACAAAACGGTGTGGCTACCGGGGGTGAAGTGAGCCAACAGGCAACCGCGTTCACCACCGCCGCCGTCGCTGGCATCCCCATGACCGACCAAATCGAACTGTTTGGTAAAGCGGGCATGGCACGTTGGACACTGGAACAAACCAATAGCAACGGCACTGCGAAAGATACCGGCACCGATGTCTTGGTTGGCGTGGGTGCAGACTATAACCTCGGTGACAATATGGGCGTGCGTGCCGAGTGGGAACGCTTTAAAGACGTGGGTGACACGACTTCTCATGCCAATGACATTGACTTGCTGAGTCTTGGCTTTATTTTCTCATCGTTATAATAAATTCCCTCGTTAGAGGGCATACAGAAAGGGGCTTGTATGAAAATCTTAATTTCCTGCTCACTAGCAGGTTTGGCGCTATTGGCTAATAGTGTGTACGCGGGCGGTCTGGAGGGCTACGGTGTGCCTTCCAATGTTTCGCTGTATGGCGGTCTGAGTGCAGGCATAAGCAACCATGATGGCGCATGTAACGCCACCACGACGGATTGCGAAGACAGTGATAGCGGGCATAAAGCCTTTGTGGGGTTACGTGCTGAACCCGATCGCAATCCGAACCAACTCTGGACAACGCCAACGGGGATTGTGCCTGCCAGCGCCTTGCCAACCATGGGCGTAGAACTCGGTCACATGGAACTGGGTGAAAATACAGCGCAAGGTAAAGCAGGTCGGGCGGGCATTTACGATAGCAAACTCCAAAGCGAACTCTCTGCCAGTTATGTCGCGGGCGTAGGTTATGTTCCGGTTGCCCCTCGCACTGAATTAATCGGCAAAGTTGGTGCAGCCTTTTGGAAACAAAAGGGTAGCAAAACCGTAGCCGAAGATTCTGACCTGGATACCACCAGCACCAACGGTGGCGTAAGCATGTTATTAGGCGCTGGCGCACAAGTGAAGCTTAACCCTAACCTAGCGTTACGGGGCGAGTATGAACACATGATGGACACAGCAGCAGACACCGATTACGAAGCCGACGCAGGCTTATTGAGTGTCGGCGCGGTTTTTTCCACCTTTTAAACACGGGGCAGCAGGATGACACGAACACTGGCAGGGTGCTTGCTCATCGGTCTACTCAGTAACGCGCACGCGGGCGAGTCCATGATGGGCAGTGATTTCAGCAATGGCCCGAAACTGTATGTCGGCGCGAGTGCGGGCAGCGCCAAACAAGGGGATTCCTGCAACGACCCGTTTTTCAACGGCGAATGCGATAACCAAGATTTTGCTTGGAAAGCCTTCGGTGGTGCACGTTTCAACCCGATGTTAGGGGTCGAAATCGGTTATTACGACCTCGGCGAGAGCAATATGAATGGCACAACCGGGGGCAGTACCGCTAAATTAAGCAACAACACGACCGGCAGTGTTATAGCTGGCGTGGGTTACGTGCCACTTTCTCCCCAACTGGAAGCATTTGGCAAAGCCGGGGCAGTGGCATGGGAAAGCAAGACAGGAAAAACTTCCGGTAGTAAGACAACACAAGCGGACGATAGCGGTACCAGCATTCTCGTTGGCGGCGGCGCACAATTCCAATTGAACAGCAATCTACACCTGCGCGGTGAATGGGAGCATATGCTTAATATTGGTGCTGATTCCGTTTACGAAACCGATGCCGATCTGTATTCACTCGGTTTGAGTTATTCCACACTCTGAAAATCTATCTCCCACGGAAGGGCTGTATTAGCACAGCCTTTCCGGTAAAGTGGCTACACTTTTGCCTTTTGATCGCCACGTTTTGAGGAGAATGTTTATGGCACGTCAAGCTGATTTCATTGCACCATCCATCCTGTCTGCTGACTTTGCTCGTTTGGGTGAGGAAGTGGTTAACGTCTTGGCTTCCGGTGCGGATATTGTGCATTTCGACGTAATGGATAACCATTATGTTCCCAACCTGACCATTGGTCCCTTGGTGTGTGAAGCGCTGCGCAAGCACGGCGTGACTGCACCGATTGACGTGCATTTGATGGTTAAGCCGGTTGATCGCATTATTCCCGACTTTGCCAAAGCGGGCGCGTCTTACATCACCTTCCACCCGGAAGCGTCTGAGCACGTTGACCGTACTTTGCAACTGATTCGTAACGAAGGCTGCAAAGCGGGTTTGGTCTTCAACCCTGCAACACCGCTTTCCATTCTGGAATACGTGATGGATAAAGTGGACATGATCCTGCTGATGTCGGTCAACCCAGGCTTTGGTGGTCAGAGCTTCATCCCTGCTACACTGGGCAAATTGCGTCAGGCACGCAAAATGATTGACGATTCCGGTTTGGCTATTCGTTTAGAAATTGACGGCGGGGTTAAACCGGGCAATATCCGCGAAATCAAAGAAGCTGGCGCGGACACATTCGTTGCCGGTTCTGCGATTTTCAACGTGGCGAATAAAGCTGACACGAACCATTACAATACCGTTTTGGCTGAATTCCGTAAGGAATTGGCAGCGGCACGAATCTAAAATGAATCGTCGGATTAAAGTCCGACCTACACATTTTCTGTAGGTCGGGCTTCAGCCCGACACCAAGGATTGATCATGTTCAAACCGAAAATGGTATTGATTGACGTGGATGGGACGCTGGTTGACAGCGTTCCTGACCTGACGTTTTGCGTCGATGAAATGCTGAAACAACTGGACATGCCAGTACGCGGCGAAGCCGCAGTACGCCAGTGGGTTGGCAATGGGGTGCAACGTTTGACCGAACGCGCCTTGACCAATGACCTCGATGGCTACCCCGATGCGGAATTGTTAGCGCGTGCCATGCCGATTTTCATGGAACTGTACGCGGAAAATACATCGAAACGCAGCCGTTTGTACGATGGTGTGCTGGAAGGCTTGGATTTTCTGCAAAGCTGTGCAGGTTTGAAGATTGGTTGTGTCACCAATAAAGCCGAGCAGTTCACCCTGCCCTTGCTGACCGATTTGGGTATTGTTGACCGCTTTGAAATCATTGTCAGCGGTGATTCTTTGCCGGAAAAGAAACCGCACCCCATGCCGCTGTTACACGCTGCGGAAAAGCTGGGGGTGAAACCGGAAGATTCGGTCATGATCGGCGATTCCAAGTCTGATGTGAAAGCAGCACGGGCGGCAGGCTTCCAAATCATTTGCATGACCTACGGCTACAATCACGGCGAAGACATTCGTAATTATTCGCCAGATGCAGTCATTGACTCCATGACCGAACTCGCCAGTTTGATCAGCGCCTAAACACCTTGTGAGGTTCTTCTTGTTCCTCCCCTGATAAGGGGAGGTCAGGAGGGGTCTCTTCCTATTCGGGTCGCATGTGCGGAAAAAGTATCACGTCTCTGATCGAAGGCGCATCGGTAAACAACATCACCAAGCGATCAATCCCAATCCCTTCACCTGCTGTTGGCGGCATCCCGTATTCCAACGCACGGATATAATCCGCATCAAAATGCATCGCCTCATCGTCGCCTGCGTCTTTATCCGTGACTTGCTGCATGAAACGCTCTGCTTGATCTTCCGCGTCATTCAGCTCGGAGAAACCGTTGCCAATTTCACGCCCACCGACAAAGAACTCGAAACGGTCAGTGATGAATGGGTTAGCATCATTACGCCGCGCTAAGGGCGACACTTCCGCCGGGTATTCGGTGATAAACGTTGGTTGCAGCAAACGGTGTTCGACGGTTTTCTCGAAAATCTCGATTTGCACCTTGCCCAAGCCATAGCCATCTTTGAGCGGAATGCCAAGTTTGCGAGCCACTTCCCGTGCGCCTTCCAACGTATCAATCTGTTCAGCAGACAGTTCGGGGTTAAAGTGCAGGATGGAACTGCGCACGCTCATCCGCGCAAACGGCTTGTCGAAATCGAAAACTTCACCCTGGTAAGTAATCTCATTGCTACCAACGACATCATTGGCAATGCCACGTATCAGATTTTCGGTCAAATCCATCAGATCGTGGTAAGTCGCATACGCCTGATAAAACTCGATCATGGTGAACTCAGGGTTATGCCGCGTGGAAAGCCCTTCATTACGGAAATTGCGGTTGATTTCAAACACCCGTTCAAACCCACCGACCACTAGCCGCTTGAGGAACAATTCCGGCGCAATCCGCAAATACATCGGCAAATCCAACGCATTGTGGTGCGTCACGAATGGGCGTGCGGTTGCACCGCCGGGAATAATCTGCAACATCGGCGTTTCGACTTCCAGAAAATCGCGCTGTATGAAAAAGTCGCGGATATAGCTCACGATTTTGGAACGCATCATAAACGCATCGCGGGTATCGTGGTTCATAATCAAGTCGATGTAACGCTGGCGGTAACGCTGTTCGTGATCGGTCAGCCCGTGGAATTTTTCCGGCAACGGACGCAACGCTTTGGTCAGCAAACGGATTTCATGCACCTTCACCGACAATTCACCGGTTTTGGTTTTGAACAACATGCCGGAAGCCCAGATAATGTCGCCCAAATCCCAATGGCAATAGTCATCGAAAATCGCATCGCCCAGCACATTTTTCTGCGCGTACAACTGAATGCGCCCAGACACATCCGAAATCGTCGCAAAACTCGCTTTGCCCATAATACGCTGGAGCATCATGCGCCCCGCGACCGTCACCGGAATGGCGTGTTCTTCAAACCACTCCTTGTCGTGTTCGCCGTATTCCTGATGCAAATCAGCCGCTTTGTGTTCACGCACCACATTATTAGGAAATGCATTGCCTTGCTCACGCAACTTTGCCAGCTTGTCGCGACGTTGCGTGATCAGTTTGTTTTCATCGTGATGATCGTGATGGGTTTCGTGTTCGCTCATAACATTCTCGCTCTCACAAGCCGCTTTTTAGACTTGCTTCAATAAATTTATCCAGATCGCCGTCCAATACCGCTTGCGTATTCGCCGTTTCCACACCCGTGCGCAAATCCTTAATGCGTGACTGGTCGAGAACATACGAGCGAATCTGACTGCCCCAACCAATGTCGGATTTGCTGTCTTCCAGCGCCTGTTTATCCGCATTGCGCTTGAGCATTTCCTGCTCATAGAGTTTGGCACGCAATTGCTTCATGGCATTATCTTTGTTTTGGTGCTGGGAACGTCCGCTCTGGCATTGCACCACCGTATTGGTGGGGACGTGAGTAATCCGCACCGCCGATTCGGTTTTGTTGATGTGCTGACCACCCGCCCCAGATGCGCGGTATACGTCAATGCGCAAGTCGGCAGGGTTGATGTCGATTTCGATATTATCATCGACTTCTGGCGAGACAAACACGCCGCTGAATGAAGTGTGGCGGCGGTTGCCCGAGTCGAACGGCGATTTACGCACCAAACGGTGTACGCCGGTTTCGGTACGCAACCAGCCAAAGGCGTAAGGGCCTTCAAAGCTGACGCTCGCGCCTTTGATACCCGCCACGTCGCCGGGGCTGGCTTCGAGTAATTCGACTTTGAAACCTTTGGCTTCCCCCCAACGCAAGTACATGCGCAACAGGATTTCTGCCCAGTCTTGCGCTTCAGTACCACCCGAACCGGCTTGGATGTCGAGGAAAGCGTTATTGCGATCCATCGGCCCGGAGAACATGCGTTCAAATTCGAGCTGAGCAACGTGCTTTTCGATACCGTCGACATCGGCGATAACCGCATTGGCGCTGTCTTCGTCGTCTTCCATTTCGGCGAGTTCAAGCAGCTCCTTGGCGTCAGCAAGACCGGAACTGATTTTATCAATGCCGCTGACAATGCCTTCGAGAAGTGAACGCTCTTTGCCTAAGTCTTGCGCCCGCTGCGGGTTATCCCAGACTTTTGGATCTTCGAGTTCGCGGGTAACTTCTTCTAGGCGTTCGTGTTTGGTTTCGTAGTCAAAGATACCCCCTAAGAGCGTCGACGCGCCCTTGGAGATCTTTGATTTTGGTATAGGTGGGGTTGAGTTCCATGATATTTCGCTAATACGAGGGAAAGCGAGGAATGATAGCAATCATGGGGAATATATTCAAAGCGGTTAAACGGTGTCGGGTGTGATTAAAAGTGTGGCTTTGTTTCAACATCTGCACTCCGAACTTCCCCCCATCCCCAGCCCTTCCCCCGCAAGGGGTGAAGGGGGCTAAGAAAAACAATAAGATGATCTCTTATTCCCTCCACCCCTTGCGGGGGGAGGGTTAGGGAGGGGGGATGTTCGGAGTGTAATAGTTGGTCATACCACACTTTTAATCACGCCCAACGGTGTCAGCTCAGCGGTACGTTTAAACACGCTGAGCCGACCCTACATCAGTAATGTCACGTGGGTGGCAGCAGTGCTGCGCTCAAGCGTAAACAGCAGCTCGCAATATTCGGGCTGTTCGCACAAAGGGGTGGGGTCATCGGCACAACAACTGCCGACAATGACTCCCGCGTAGAAAATCCCCGCACGGATATGCAGGAAAGTCGCGGTAGCACTGGCCTCCAGCACCATTACGCTGAAAGTATCACCGCTAACTTGGCTGCTGTGCGCTAAACCTGCTTGCAAGGGCAAGGCATTCGTACCTAACCCTTGCACTTCCGCGCCGAACACGGCTGGAAAATCGGGTTGCCCCCATGCTGCCACTGTTTGGCTTAAGATCATGCTGCTTTCACCGGTTTCAAAGCTGGCTACGCACCCAACGCTCAATATCCGCTGCCCCCATTGCGCCAGACTGTCGCGCAATTTCTTGCCCACCTTTGAACAGTACCATCGTCGGAATGCTGCGAATATTGTAATGCGCCCCCACCATCTGGTGGTCTTCGGTATTCAGTTTGGCAAAGCGCACATTAGGTTCGAGTTGCGCAGCGGCTTTCTCAAAAGCAGGTGCCATCTGACGGCAAGGTCCACACCACGGTGCCCAGAAATCAACGAGCACAGGAATGTCGTTGCGAGCAATGTGTTTGGCAAAATTCGCGGCGCTTAGCTCGGTCGGGTGTCCATTAAACAAATCACTGCCGCATTTGCCGCACTTGGCGTGTTCACCCAGCCGTTCCGCCGGAATGCGATTGGTGACGCTGCACGCGGGGCAGACGATATTCATCGGGTTACTCATGCTTAAGTCCTCAAAGACGATTACTTCAATGTGCCTATTATGGGCTTACTCTGCCCGATTTAAAGAAAAAACGTAACTACCTACCCCCCTATTTATCGACTAAACTAAACGCATGACAGATTTACCCAACGACATCGAAGCCTTAAAAAAGCTGGTGCAGCAACTCTTGGAGGATGTTGCGCGGCTGACGGCGGAGAATATCCAGCTCAAAGCCGAGAATGCGGAGCTAAAACGTCGCTTGGGTCTCAATAGTGGCAACAGCGACAAACCACCCAGCAGTGATGGCTACCAGAAAAAGGTGTCCAAACCGGGTATACCGAAAGGTGGCAAGAAGCCATCAGGTGGTCAGCCGGGGCATCAAGGCAATACCCTCAAACGGGTAGCACAGCCAGACCGCATCGAATTCCATGTGCCGCCGCAGTGCCGGTGCTGTGGGCGCACGTTTAGCCCGAATTTCTCACTATCATAAAAACCCAAGGCTATCCGTGGTAGAATAATT
>CAYQTB010000057.1:0-17280 GCA_964420315.1 uncultured Thiothrix sp.
TGACCTTGGTAACAACAGCATTACCCTGAATGATGCCAACGATGCTGATACCGGTATCAATAAGCTGCTCAATTTCCCGATGCTATCCGAACTCAGCCTCGCCGGTGCTAACCTGACCCTGAAAGGCTGCGCCCCTGCGGGTGCAACGGTGGAACTGTTCGAGGCCGATGTCAGCGTCGGCGGCAAAGCCACCCCCGGTGACAACAAGCAAGGCAAGAGCAAGGATTACGGCGAAGGCCAAACCTACCTCACCAGCTTCGTGGAAGGCAGCGCACCCGACACCGATGCCGCCAACTGTAGCTTGCCAACCGATGCCGATGGCAATAACCAGACCGGCATGAAAGCCTTCAGCGTGACCATCCCAGCGCCTCCCGGTTTTGTGGTCGGTGACACCATGACCGCCACCGCCACGATCAGCACCTCAGGGACATCGGAATTCTCACCAGCAATCCTGCTGCTTGAGGTGCGCACTATTGCCGGAAAAGTCTACGAAGACGTGAACTACGGCGGTGGCGCAGGGCGAGCATTCGGCACGGCAGGTACAGCAGGCATCAATGGCTCCAGGGTTGAACTTTACAGTTCGACGGGCGCCTTCCTCACCAGCACGACCACAGCCGCTGATGGCTCCTACAGTTTCAGCTCACTCGCGGCGGGTAACTATTACGTGCGTGTGGTCAACGGTACGGTTAAATCGACCCGCGCGGGCAGCAACGGCACAGAACGCGGCATCCAGACCTACCGCACCAATGGCACAACCGCCACTGCCAACGAAGTGGGCGGGCGCAACCCTGCCGTGATTGATGCAGCAACCAATACCACCCAAACCCTGAACACCACCACATTCTTGCTCTCCGGTGGCGGGCAGGCACAATCCGTGCAGCCGGTCACAGTCTCCAGCAGCAACATCAGTGGCGTCGATTTCGGTTTCAACTTCAGCACCGTGGTCAATACCAATGACAGCGGGCAAGGTTCCCTGCGCCAGTTCATCCTCAACGCCAACCTGTTGGGTGGCGATGCCACACTGGCACAAGTCGGGCGTACTGCTGGCAAAGAAAATGCGATTTTGGAACTCTCCAGCAGCGACCCGAATTACACCACGGGTTATTGGAGCATCCCGTTGCAAAGTGCCCTGCCCAGCATTACTGCGCCTATTGTATTAGATGCCTCACTCCCACCCGGCTCTAACAGTAATCCAATATTGGAATTAAAAGGCACCACCGCAGGCAGCGGCGCTAACGGCTTGACCCTAGGCGCAGGTTCGGGCGGCAGCACCCTCCGCAAACTGGCGATAACCGGCTTTAGCGGTGCAGGTATTTACTTGGAGACCAGCATGGGCAACCGTTTACTTGCCAACTATCTCGGTCTTACCCCATCGGGTGTCGCCCGTGGCAATGCTGGCTCAGGCATCCACCTAGATACCTCTCATAGCAATAAAATCGGCAGCACAACGGCTGGTGAGGGCAACACCATTGCCAATAACACCGGCAACGGCATTACCATTACGGGTTTCGATGCGCTGCGTAACAGCATTCTCGGCAATAGCATTTACGCTAACGGTGGCTTGGGCATTAACCTGGTGGGCGGCACTGAAAACAGTTCCGGTGTCACTGCCAATGATGCTGGTGATAACGATTTTGGCCCGAACGCCCTGCTCAATTACCCCGAAGTTAAAGTTAACTCTTTCGGTGCCAATGGCACGAAAATTGTGACGCATGACTTCAATCTGGATTTAGCAGCAGGCGATTACCGTCTTGAATTCTTTGTTAGCGCAGCTAAAGATGCATCCGGTCATGGTGAGGGTCAAACCTTCATCGGCAGCAAAGACATTAGCCATCCCGGCACAGGAAACCTCAACTTCAAGGGTACGTTCAATGCCAATATACCCGTAGCCAAAGGTGCCTACATCAGCACGACCGTAACCCAGAAAACCGACTCCACGACTTATGGCTCCACCTCCGAGTTTTCAGGTATCCGCGATGGCATTACCACACAAGTCTGTGACAGCTTGCTTGATGACACCACTAGCGGCTCAAACATGGTGATTGATGAAACTGACCTGACGACCGTTATCAAGCTATTGGAAACCAAAGACGCCAATGGCAATCCGCTTACCTACGTCATTAGTGGCGGGGCAGACGGTAAGTTCTTCACCATTACCAACCCTGCCCCTGGTGCGACCTTGGATTGTGCCACCATCAGGTTCTTGGTTGGTAACATCATTATCACCAAATCTGCCTTGGCAGATAACGAGACCGAAACCCGCGCTATTGTCACACCGGGCGTCTTACCGCTACCCGGTAACTATGAACTACCAATGGATCAGGACAAAGATAACGTCTATGACCTGCAAATCACCGCAACCACGGTTGATGGCAAGAAATACGTGCGCGACATGAATGTAACGGTAATGAACACCAACGAAGCACCCAACATCACGTCGGCAACCGTACTTACCTTGACAGAAGACAGCAATGTCGAGGTGCTCAGCGTCAAAGCGCAAGATCCCGATGCTAACGAGAAACTAAGCTACCGCATTAGTGGGGGCGTGGATAGCAGCCACTTCGAGATCAATGCGACCACTGGTTTGCTGCGCTTCCGTGCCATTCCCGACTACGACGCACCAATGGATACTAACCGCGATAACCTGTACGAAGTGGAAGTCACCGTGACAGACAAAGGTGGCTTGACTAACAGCAAACTCTTCAAAGTCAGCATGGTGAACAACACGGCTGATGACGGTGTAGTCGTTAATGTACGGGCGCTCTTGCAAGGCGCTTATGACAGCAACACCGCACTCATGTCTGCTGAGCTGAACACCTTGGGTTTATTGCCCAACAAACAGCCTTACTCATACGCCCCCTTCAACCATACAGGTACTGAAACCCTCAGCACCCTGCTCAAGGAAACCACGGGCAACAATGCGGTAGTGGACTGGGCATTGGTCGATTTGCGCACCAGCGTTAACACCACCGTAGCCAGTCGCGCTGTTATGTTACAACGCGACGGGGATTTAGTGGATTCGCAAACCGGCTCCACCAACTTGCATTTTGCACGCGTTAAGGCAGGCAATTACTACATCAGTGTGCGTCACCGTAACCATTTGGGTGTCATAAGTGCCAGCCCAGTCAGCTTGGATAACCATGCAAAACTGATCAACTTTGCCGCCAGCTCAACGGCGGTGAATGGCGAAGAAGCCCGCATATTGAACGGTAAAGCAGCGCTAATGTGGGCAGGTGACATCAATGGCAGCAACACCCTGACGGCCAATGGTCCCGGCAATGATGTCACAAGTTTGCTGAGTGCTGTGATTACCAATCAGGATAACCCCCAGGGTCAGACTAACTATATCTTGCCTGGTTATCTTACTACTGACCTAAACTTCGATGGCAAAACCTTGTTTAGTGGTTCCAGCAATGATACCAGCCTGCTGGTAGGCAATATTTTGCTGCACCCGCTCAACACCGGCTTTGCCGCGAACTACATCGTGCGCGGTGGATTGCAGTAATACTGCCCGCCATAAAAAAGGGGCATCCCGTGCAACACAGGACGCCCCCCACATAGATGAAGCCTAGTAAGTGCTGATCAAGCGGGTATAACAAATCCAGTTATTGGCAGGGTAAGTCGGTAGCCCATCTTGCACTTCACCGTAATAACGCAGTGGCACCATGCTATCACCGCGCGGATTCTCAGCTCTGATGGATAAGCCATAATCGACACCTTGGTAATTGCACTCGATACGACCATCAGCACTTTTATTGACGGGTGTACCGGCTGCATAACCACAATCGGTTGCCGTCCGTGCCATATTCTCGGAACAATAAGCTGCTTCATTGGGTTTATTGACCGTATCCGGGAAAACCGCCAAGTCAATGTTAGGACGCTGCCCGTTGTTATTCACTTGCACGAGACTCAACAGTTCTTCCATTGTTGGCAAACGCCATTGGGACCTGCCACACAAGCCCTGATTGTTCACCGCATTCACATAGCTGTAGGCATCGCAATTGCCCAGTACTCGACACAAGGTATTACCATTACTGTCTCTGGTACTGGCATAACCCGCGTAATTGTGAAAATGGCGGTAACGCCAATCGCGGTCACGCAACCCATCATCATTGGTTTTAGATTCCCAAACCTTACCGGTCGCATTTTCTTTGACACATGCCCATGACGTAGCCGAAGCAGGTAGTACATTACCCGCGCTGTCGAGTTTGGTGTAACGTCGCGCCGCTTCGGCAATTTTAACGCCATCGCTAACCTTCTTTGCAGCGGCTTGCGTTGCTTCGCGTGCCTGTTCTGCCGCCGTGCGAGCAGCTTTGACCGCAAGTGCGGCGGCTTCTACTTGCTGTGAAAATGCCTGAACTTCTGCCAACGTTGGTGCGCTACCAGCATTGTTTGTTGCCGTTTTGGCTACTGCTTGCTGAGCCAATGCTTGGTCGACGGCTTGTTTAGCCCGATCAGCAAATGTTTGGGTTTCGGCTAGTGCTTCGACAACTTCAGATTCGGAATAATTCGCTCCCTGCTGTTTAGCCAGCAATAGCGAATAACCCGCCATAGCATTTGCCGATTGGGTGGCTTTGGCATCGCTATCGACTTGCGTTAGGAGGTCTTGCGTTTTTTGACGTGCTGCCACCAGCGCGGCTTGTCGCTCTGCCGCTGACTTGGCATCAGCCGCTGCTTTATCTGCCGCTGCTTGTGCTGCAATTGCCGCCTGTGCTGCCAATTCTTCGGCGGAGGGTCCACTACTGCCGCCACAAGCGGTGAGCAGTGATGACATCACAACGCCCGCCAGTAGTAATTGCCCTGGCTTTGCGATAGAGGTTTTATTGAACGTATGAACCTTGACACTGTTCATATTCATGATTTATTACCTATAAGTGATTAATTGGGGTTTATGGTCTCAATCGGATATTATATGGCAACCATTATCAAAATATTAATCGAATTTACTAATGGTAGTTTTCTTATGCCCAACAGCACCCAAAAGTTGCATGGCATTCTGACCTCAACGGTGGCACAACCCCCCACAACCTGCTACTTTATCGCGTCCCTATCAGCACACTTTTAAAGACAGCCATGCAGCCAAGAAAAATCCTCATCACCAGCGCACTGCCCTACGCCAATGGCCCGATTCACCTTGGTCATATGGTCGAATACATCCAGACGGATATTTGGGCGCGTTTTCAGCGTTTGCGCGGCAATGAATGCTATTACGTGTGTGCGGATGACACCCACGGCACACCGATCATGCTGCGGGCGCAACAAGAAGGTATTACCCCAGAACAATTGATTGCCCGCATTGGCGCGGAACATCAGCGTGATTTTGCAGGGTTTAGGGTTGGTTTCGACAATTACTACACCACACACTCTGACGAAAACCGCCACTTCGCCGAATTCATCTACAAAGCAGCACGTAATAACGGGCATATTGAAAAGCGCACCATCAGCCAAGCTTACGATGCGCAAGCGAAAATGTTCCTGCCCGACCGTTTCATTAAAGGCGAATGCCCACGTTGTGGCGCGGCAGATCAATACGGCGATAACTGCGAGGCTTGCGGTGCGACGTATTCCCCCACGGACTTGAAAAATGCCGTGTCAGCCATTTCCGGTACAACCCCGATTGAAAAAGAAACCGAACACTATTTCTTTAAGCTGGGAAATTTTGAAACCTTCCTGCGCGAATTCCTCGCTAGTGGTGCGGTACAAAAAGAAATCGCCAACAAGCAAATGGAATGGTTTGAGTCGGATCAAGGCTTGAGCGATTGGGACGTGTCCCGCGACGCACCTTACTGGGGCTTTAACATTCCTGACACTGACGATAAATATTTTTATGTGTGGCTGGATGCGCCGATTGGTTATTTAGCCAGCTTCAAAAACCTGTGTGAACGCATCGGGCTGGATTTTGATAGCTTCTGGAAAGCCGATTCCACCGCCGAGGTACACCACTTCATCGGCAAAGACATCGCCTATTTCCACACCTTGTTTTGGCCTGCCTTGCTACATAGCGCGGGTTTCCGCACCCCTAGCGCGGTACATTGCCACGGCTTTTTGACGGTAAATGGCGCGAAAATGTCCAAATCACGCGGTACATTTATTCAAGCCGAAAGCTACCTCAAGCATTTGAACCCGGAATGGTTACGCTACTATTTCGCCAGCAAACTCAGCAATGGCGTGGATGACATTGACCTCAACCTCGAAGATTTCGTGACACGGGTCAATAGCGATTTAGTTGGCAAAGTGGTTAATATTGCCTCGCGCTGCGCCGGTTTCATCAACAAACGTTTTGACAATAAATTGGCTGATACACTGCCAGATAGCACGTTATATCAGGAATTTAACGATGCTTCTGAGCGTATCGCCGAACTTTACGAAACCCGCCGTTACGGTCAGGCGATGCGTGAAATCATGGGATTAGCTGACAAAGCTAACCAATACGTTGACGAACAAAAGCCGTGGGTACTCGCCAAAGACCCAGAACACCTTGCCGAGGTACAAAGCGTTTGCACCCAAGGCATCAATATGTTCCGGGCAATTGTGAGCTACCTCAAGCCGGTGCTACCACAATTGGTGATGGATGCAGAACGTTTCCTCAATGCGGGTGAATTAACCTGGACAAGTGTGGCGACTCCGCTGCTTGGCAGCGAAATTGCTACGTTCAAAGCCCTGATGACCCGTGTTGAACCGGCAATGATCGAAGCCATGCTCGAAGACAATGCTTCGGCTACGCTCAGCAACCAAAATCTTTCCCAGAGCGAAGTCGAAGGGAGCAGCACTCAACACCTAACCGACGACCCGATCAGTGCCACGATTGACTACGACGATTTCGCCAAAATTGACCTACGCATTGCTAAAATCGTGAAAGCCGAACACGTCAAGGGCGCGGATAAGCTGGTACAATTGACCCTTGATCTGGGCGGTGAAACCCGCAATGTGTTTGCTGGGATAAAGTCCGCTTACGATCCTGTTGATCTGGAAGGTCGTTATACTGTGATGGTTGCCAACCTTGCCCCCCGTAAAATGCGCTTTGGGGTATCCGAGGGCATGGTGTTGGCAGCGGGACCTGGCGGTAAAGATTTATTCATCCTGACCCCTGATAAGGGTGCAGAACCCGGAATGCGCGTAAAGTAACGCCAACAATAAGACGAAGAATCGTATGTTAGGGAAGTTTTTTAAACCAAAATGGCAACATACCGATGCCAGTGTTCGCCTGAAATCACTGGCTACGCTTACCGGTGACAGCGTGGAATTAATCAAGATTGCCCAAAGCGATCCTGATAGCGATGTGCGCATGGAAGCGATTACCCGTTTACACCACATCCCGACCTTGGTGCAATTGGGTCACACCGCCGGTTCCATTGGTGAACGCGCCCGCCAGCGGGTCATCGGTTTAGCAGCCACTGAGCACCGCCATGACCATTTACTGGCAGAAGTCTTTACTTGGCTACAAAACCCCGCATTACTCCGCAGTATTGCGCGGGACTCGCTTCGTGGTGCTAAATTGCGCCACCAAGCCATCGCCAAACTGGACGACCAAGAATTATTGTTTGCCATTGCCAGTAACGATACCTCCAAAGAAATCCAATACCTCGCCGCCACTAACATTCACGATTTAGAAAAACTGCAAGCCCTAGAGAAAACACACGGTAAACAAAACAAACGCTTGCGCCAGTTGCTCAAAGAACGCGAAGACCTTATACAACATCAGCACCAACAACAGGCTGAGATTGACACAATCTGCGCCGAAACCGAAACCCTCGGCAACAATCAACGCTGGGCGCAAGAGAAAACCCGTGCGAAAGTACTGGAACAACGCTGGCAAAAAATCAGCAAAGCCGCCAACGAAACCCAACAGCAGCGCTTCCAACAAGCACTGACCAATTTTCAGCAGCGCCTACAAACGTGGGAAAGCGAACACGCCCAGCAACAACAACTACTCGCCCAACAAGCCGCTGAGCAAGCTCGCCTAGCTACCGAAGCCCGACAACAAGCCGAAGCCGCTGCACAAGCCGAACAAGAGCGCCTCGCGCAGACACAACAGCGTGAAGCCATCGCCCGCAAACACCGCCAGCAACAACAAGCCCAACAAGAACAAATCTTAAAAGATTTACACAACCGTTTAAAAACGCTGGAGTCTCACCTAGAAGCCGAACAATACGGCAAAGCCATTGAGGCACACAAAACCCTCAGAGAAAATCTCAAAAATGCCATGCACCTGCCCAGTAAAGAACACGCTTTTTTCCAACGCCGCTTACAAGCGCTCGCCCCATTCCTGCGTGAAATACAAGATTGGCGACGCTGGGGTACGAACCAAGTACGCAAACAACTGATCGAAACCGCTGAACACCTGCGCACCGATGAGGAACTTGACCCACAAGAACGTGCCAAGAAAATCCACACACTGCGGGAAGAATGGCGCAAACTATCCCAGCTTGAACCGGGGCAACAACACACCCTGTGGAAAGCCTTTGATGCCAATGCCACGGCTGCTTACGAACCCAGCAAACACTATTTTGCCGAACAAGCGCAACAACGTGCCACGCATCTCGAACAACGCAACGCCATTTGCGCCCAACTCGAAGCCTTGCACGCGGACACCAACTGGGAAAACCCTAACTGGCGGGCGCTACAAGTTGCCTTGAATGACGCTCGTCAACATTGGAAAGCCGCCGGAACCGTTAGCCACAAAGATTGGAAAAGCATCAATGAACGTTTCAATGCAGCGATGGGTGCGCTAGAAACCCACTTCAAAGCCGAACGCGCCCGCAACTGGCAAGAACGTAGTCAATTGGTCGAACAAGCCAAAGCCCTGTTAGATTCCCCCGACACAGCACAAGCCATTGAGCAAGCCAAAGCGCTGCAAACACAATGGCAAATCAGCCTCAGTTCACGTCCTGCTGACGAACAACGTTTGTGGAAACAATTCCGTGAGCCGATCGACACCCTGTTTGCCCGTGCGCGTGAAGAACGCCAGCAACAACAACACGCACGCAATGCGCAACAAGCAGAAGCCATCCGTCAGATTGAAGCACAACACCAACGCGAACGGGAACGTCAGCAGCAGCAACTCGCTGAGTTGGAAGCCCTTGCTACCCAATCCTTGCAAAATAAACAAGCAGACACCAACGCTGACGAGCAGATTGCCAACCGCCATACGGGTGAATTACTGTGCTTGCAACTGGAAATACTGTTAGCGCTGGAAAGCCCTGCCGAGTTCCAAGCCACCCGCCTCAAATATCAAGTGGCACAACTCTCAGAAACCCTGCGCAGCCGCAAAGAAACCCTGCAACCCAACACTCATGCCTTGCCGGTTTTAAAACAGTGGTATGCCTTGGGGGGAATGCCCGCGACTGCCCTTGCCAGTCAGACAGCGCGGATTGAGAAAATCAAGCAGGCTCTGCTTCAGGCGCTGCCGTAAAACATTGCATCAAATCGGCTAACATCTGCGTCACTTCACCCGTCATCAAGGTGAATTCGATGTCCAGCTTTTCGGCATGAGATTGCGGGTCGGCTTCTTTAAGGTTGTCGGCTAGCACATCCAAGAAGCGCACTTGGCGTACCCCTAAATCCTCGGTCAAGACGAAACTGATCTTGTCCGCCCAAATTAAAGCGAGTTTGGATACCGTTTTACCCGCTGCCAGATTCGCTTGCACTTCTTCCGCCATCAATTCATGGCGCTTGAACGTCGCCACACTGTTTGCTTCGCCCTGCCCTTTTAATTCGCACGCTTCGCCCAAAGTAAATGGCGCGGGCAAGGTGTGGTCATCCGTCAGCCATTGCGTCATGAGCACTGCTGGACTCATGTCGGTTTTCGGGGGAGTCACGGGCAAACTGCCTAGGCTATTACGCAGCAAATGGGTTAAGCGTTCTGCTGGCGTATTCGACGAGCTGTTAATAATCATCCAGCCATTGGCAGGATCCAACCAAGCGTCCATTTTCTTGGTGCGGGTGAATGCCTTAGGGAGTAATTCAAATTCGATCTCGTCACGCAAATCCTGCTTTTCGTGCTTACCGATCTTGCGGGCTTCTTTTTCTTCGATCTCGGTAACTAGGTTATCGAGTTCTTCACGCACCACCGAAGCCGGGAGGATTTTTTCTTGGTGTGCCAGTGTCAGCAGCAGACAGCCATTCGTCGCCAGCACCAATTGCTCACTGTTGCGCCCAAACGGTGATACCCAGCCGCTGGCTTCACGCAATTCAGCGCCGCAGCCCAAAAAGGGTTTGCTTTCAAGGGCTTCGTGTAGTGCCTCTGGCGTGATGGCAAAATCACTGCTCAAACGCAGCAGGTACAGATTCTTGAACCACATGGCAATGCCTTTCTATGCTAATGAGAAAGGCGCGATTATGCCGGAAAGCGCTTCAGACTTAAACAAACGGTAGCGTACCAAACTTAGCCCAAGGGTTAGGCTGCCCCAGCCAGCGTTGAGATACCGTACCATAGACTGTACGGAAATCGACAGTATGCTGCACATTACCATCGCCATCCAACTGGCTTAAATCAGGCGCGTCGCCGTAAATACCACCGCGCACCTTGCCCCCCATCACCAATTGTACCGAAGCCGTGCCGTGATCCGTGCCTTTGCCGTAGTTTTCCTGTACACGCCGCCCGAATTCTGAATACGTCATCAGCATGACATCATTCCAGCGCCCGCCACGTTGCATGGCTTGTGCAAATGAATCGAGCGCACCTGCCAGTTGATGCAATAAATTGCTTTGTACCGCACTTTGGTTGCTGTGGGTATCGAAACCGTCCAACGTGACCATATACACGGCTGCATCTACCCCCGTGAGGATCATTTGGGCAACGGCTTCTAGTTCCCGTCCGAGTTGACTGGTGGAGAAGTTGACACCTAAAGGGACAGGGCGCTGCAATTTAGTGCTTAACTGTTCACCCGCCGCGTACAATTGATGATATACATTGGTGACGTGCGCCAGTACAGCATTCGTGGCAACAGGCTGAATATTTTCCAGCAAATTAATCTGACTAAGGAAAGACTGAGGGCTTTGCATCGCAATGGTATTGCAGCCTTTCCCGCTGATCGGCCCGCTATCATCGCCAATCGCGATACCATGCAGACCGGGCTTGCAACCAGGCAATAATGAACCCAGCCACCCCGCGTCGGCGTATTGGTTTGCAGCAACGCCAGTTTCCCAAATGTCACTGGAACGGAAATGCGACAAGTTACTGTGCGGATAACCGACCCCTTGCACCCACGCCATATTGCCCTTGTCCCACCAAGGCTTGAGCGCTTTCAGGTAAGGGTTTAGGCTGTGTGTTTCACCAATGTCGATTATTTGATGTTTGCGCAGCGCAATCGTGGGGCGATGTTGGTAATACAATGGGTCATTATGAGGAATCAGGGTATTCAGCCCATCATTGCCCCCTGCCAGTTTGACCAACACGATAATACGTTGTGGAGGGTGGGCAGGTGCTGCCAAGACTTCCGCAGGCAAAGCCCCCAACCAAGGCAGTAAGGCTGCCATTCCCATAAATTCTCGACGGTTCATGTAAGCAATATCCGCATAAAGGGTATCAGGACACTTGAAACGCGGGGTCAAGCAGCAAAGCACGCACTAAGCGGCGGGATCCCGGTATTGCTGGCAAAGGTTTTAATGGCTTAACCGGCAATAACCATTCGACTAACTGTTCAGCGGCTACATCGGGGAGTTTTATCCCACTGGCAACTTTTTCATTTAAATTACCGCGTGACAATTTAGACAGGTAAGCATTGCGTACCAGCAAGGTTTGGGTGCTGATCCAATGTTCACCACCAGCCCAGCCTTTGACGTTTGGTGGGTCAAATAATTCCTGCCCCAGCAAACGGCACAGGTTCAGCATTTCTTGGGTGGATTCGCGGGGATACGGCAACATGCGTACCGTGCCAATCACCAATTCCACGGGGGATTTCACCAACGTGCCACGGTTTGCCGTTGCCCAGAACGCTTCACTGTTCAAGATCGTGCGCATTAGACCTTTAATATCATAGTTCGACTGCCGCAACTGTTGCGCCCAAGCACGAATCAGCGCCGGGTCAGGGCGATTGCTCACGAATGCCAACCAAAACTTTTCCGTCACGCGTTCAGCCGTGCGGGGATGCGCCAACAATATCTTAATAATGTCATCACCCGTGAAATGCCCGGTTTTGCCCAAGAAAGTCAGTGGTCCAGTTGCACGTTCATCAGTACGAATGACAAACTTGCCGGTTTGATGATCGACGCGCCACCCCGTAAACGCTTGTGTTGCCGCTTTCACATCGGTTTCACGGTAGTGTCCACGCCCAATGGTAAATAACTCTAACAATTCCCGGGCAAAATTTTCATTCGGTTGCTCTTTGTTATTTTGATGCCCATCCAAATACATCAACATGGCGGGGTCACGCGCAATGGCGTGCAATAATTCCCCAAAACTTCCCAATGCGTAGCGGCGTAATAACAGGTTTTGTTGGTATAACAGACTGGGTTGTAGGGTTTTTTGAATGGAGGAGGTAAAGTGGTTGTGCCAAAACAAAGCCATGCGTTCGAGAAAGGGCGTTCGGGTGGTCAACATCTGCTCTAACCACCAAGCCTGTAATGCCTTACCCTCACGTTGCGAGATAGCCCAAGCTGAATTACGACTTTTCATGTCAGTCAAACGCATTGGCTCTAACTTCAACCAGGGTGTCATGACTGGAACAGGTTTCAATGCATGAGGTTTTGGATGCAACACCCATTCAACGGCATCTTGTGTAGAGCGACCTTCCAAACGTTTGATGGTATCCCACTCTGCGCCTAAGCCAGTGCGTGATACCAGATGTGCTGCATCTTTAAAAGCAAGTAATCCCATAACCTTACTGCGCTAGAAATAATATTAATAGTAACGTAACTGGCTAGCACGTTTAGATTAAATTTTAACCTTAGTGGCAGATTAATAAGATTATTTTGCAAGCTTTATGCCACTAAGCGAAACGAAAAAAGCGATAAGCGATACTAGCGATGCAAAAACGCTGATGAATAATTCTGTCGTTTTACGTAGCACCCGCACTGTACCCAACGCACTTTTCCCCAGAAATTTCATGACACCCTTAGTCTGCGTGCCGTATTTTAGGCTGATTTTCTCCAAACGAATCAAATCTTCACTATTTTCCACGTATTTCAATACATGCACGACATCAGCGATAGAACTGGATTTGCGAATACTATTCACCCGTTCTGCCGTTTGTTTAAGCGCCCGCATTGCTTGCGGGTTATAAGCTTTTAATGCGGCTTTACTGATGCCATCCAAATTATTTTCGGTACGCGCTGCTAATAAAAAACCTTTATAATCGAACACATCTGAACCCTGCCTGAGCAGAAAGCGCTGAAAACCCGGTGTCAGCTTGCCGGCACGCGCTGCCAATTTTGTGGTAGAAATGCCACCTTTTGCAGGTGAAGCCGTACCCGCGCTCGCCACCGTCGCAGCAGTCAACCCAACGCCCACGCCCGCCAAGGTGACAATGAGTTCATTAACTGGCTCACCCCTGACATACAATTGATACTGTTCCCACAAATCGCGGGCATCCCCTACCACGGTAAAATCGGCGGTAATTGCGCCTGCGACACCAGCACCACTGCTGGCTTCACCGTCTAAAAAACCACTAGCAAAATCATTGATGCTACGGCGGGCGGTATTGATGGGTGATTCCAAACGGGTTAGTTCCGCCTCAAACTCAGCCGAATCCACCGCGTAACCAAAGGTGCGCGCAAGGCTTAAATACATTCGCGCGTCAGCGGGATTATTATTGGCAATCGCTTCTTGCACTTGCTGGCGCACATCTTCGGCACTCACTTGATGCAACATCAATTGCGCCACATCTGCCGCCATTTCGTCGTATTGCCAATAATCGAGCAATGCCTTCAAACTGCCGACCAATAGCACTAATGACACCAATAGAACAGTAAAATTCCAGAGTTTCATGTGCTTAGTCTAGCGCATTCCCAGTGCTTGACGTAACCCCAAGGGGTCATTAGGGTCGACACCTTCCATAAATGGCTTGCGGCGGTCGTTATTGGTAATCTGATAAACCTTGCCGATCCAATTGCTGTAAAACACTTTTGCAGTATCGCGCCAAGTATTGTGCAACATCGGCAACAACAAGGTTTCAGGGAAATCTGGCAAGGGCTTGCCTTGGCGCTTAGCTATTTCCTGCGCTAAGCGATATTCGGTGAGAATCGCTTTGGCTTTGGGGCGCAAATAGTTTTCGGGAAATGGCGGATAATCCTCCCGCGTCCCGTCAAACCAACGCATGGTTTCGCGGCGGTATTCTTTGAGCAAACTCACCTGATCGTATTCGGGGTGGGCTTGCAAAAAAATCATGCGGAACAGATCAGGGCTGACCGCCATGTGTACGCCCGCCTCCTGACTTTCCACCAATATTTGCACCCCGACAGCTTCTAATGCTGCACGATCAATTTGATTGAAACGCGAGTGCGGCACATCAAAGCGCGTATTCAGATCATTGACCAACGGGTGTTCCGGCATGGTCACGGCATGGCTGTACACGCCCCAACGCTTGAAACCCAGCGGGCGGCGGCGGATTCCCCATAGATGTTGCACCAGTGCATGACTTGCCAAACACGAACACAAAGTTGACGTGACATTTTCCTGCGCCCAAGCCACCACTTCACACAAGCCATTCCAAAAAGGCTCGTCTTCCAAGTGTTGCGCGGCAGGATTCGCGCCGGTAATGATCAACGCATCCAGTCCTTGTTCCTGCAAATCCGCAAACTTTTCGTAGTACTGCTCAATATAGGCTTGCGCTTTGTCACTGCGCGGTAAACCATCAAGGGTAAACGGGTGGATATGAAATTGCGCAATCAGATTGGATTCGCCCACTAGCCGGAAAAACTGGCGCTCGGTCGCTGCCAACGCCGCATCCGGCATCATGTTCAGAAAACCGATATGCAGCTCACGAATATCCTGATTAAAAGCGTAATCTTCGCTCAGAATCGTTTGACCCTCTTGACGCAGCCGGTCAAACGTCGGCAATGCGGTGTGTGCAACTAATGGCATAGGTCTCCCTCCCCCTTACCCAGCAACGTTATGCATGGCGAGCAATGGCTTGTTCAATCAGGGCATTGAAATCCGCTTCGTTACGCACCTGCGCGGCTTCTTCTGAGGTAACAGTATAGCCGTAGTCATGTGCAATTGCCTCGTAACGCGGCAAGCGCGAATGGAATAAACGCGGGAATACCCAACGGGTGAAATCATCAGGATTCATTTCTGCCGCGTATTGCAACCCTTGCTCTTGCAGGTACACCGCTAAATTTTCGCGCAGGAAATTCGGGCGGTAATACAACGGTTTCGGGTCACTACGGGCGCGGTCGATGAGTTTTTGCTCTTCGTCCTTGGTGGTCACTTTAATGTAGAGAATCAGCGTATTTTCTGCCAACAAATCAAATACGCCTGGCTCTTCCAACTCACACAAACTGCCGCCTGCGTCATTGACGAAATGCGCATAGCCGTAAATCGTTTGAGCTTTGCGGATGAATTCCGGCACGTCACGCATAGCGGCAATTTCAGCCTCTCGGTATTGCGCTTGGCGTTGGATAAAGGCATCCAGCGGTACACCGCCTAATTCAGGGTTGCCTAATTTGCCGACGAATGACAGCACCGGACCAAGATCATTCACGCGGATATTGTTGCGGATATAGATCCAATCATTGCGCAATAATTCGCGCAGGAACGGCACTTTCATCGCCTGTTCTTTGATCAAATCGAGGATGTCTTCATCCAGATAACACGTACCAATTCGATAATCGCCGGAATAATGAAACCAGTTATGATTACGCAACATACTGGAAATATGGGTTTTGCCAACACCAGACATGCCCAGCAGCGTGACTTTTTTGTGTTCCCATTGGCGGTATTGTTCTACGGTTAAACGCACACTAAATCTCCGTACAGGTGGCTTTTCACAGGGCAGATACTTTAGCACAACCTGCGGGGTTTGCCGTGTTAAACTACACGCCCGCGATACGTTTTTAAAGACGATGAAAATTGGCTCTTACACCCTCGATAACAACCTGATTGTTGCCCCAATGGCGGGTGTGACCGATCGCCCATTCCGCACCTTATGCAAACATTTTGGCGCAGGTCATGCCGTCAGTGAAATGATGTCGGTGGATGCTACCTTGTATGCACAGAAAAAATCCTTGTACCGAGCCGATTTCGAGGGGGAACTTGCCCCCATTTCGGCACAGATTGCAGGGTCTGAACCGGAAATGCTGGCGGAAGCGGCACGTTATCAGGTGGCGAATGGGGCGCAAATTGTAGACATCAATATGGGTTGCCCGGTGCGCAAAGTTTGCCGCAAGCTGGCAGGTTCGGCGCTGTTGCAAGATGAGGATTTAGTCAAGCGAATTCTGGATGCGGTGGTGTCTGCCGTGGATGTACCCGTGACCTTAAAAACCCGTTTGGGTTATGTGAATGGCGCGGAAAATATTCTGCGGGTGGCAGCAATGGCAGAACAGGCGGGCATTGCAGCACTGGCGATTCATGGGCGCACACGGGAGCAAATGTACACGGGGGAGGCGCGTTATGAGCTGATTCGCGAAGTGAAACGCCAAGCCACGATTCCCATCATTGCCAATGGTGATATTGATAGCCCACAAAAAGCCAAAGCGGTGTTAGAGGCAACAGGGGCGGATGCGCTGATGATCGGGCGTGCGGCGCAGGGGCGACCGTGGATTTTTCGGGAAATCGCGCATTATTTGCAAACCGGCGAGGAATTGCCGCCGCCGAGTGTTGCCGAAGTCCACGCGGTGCTGCTAGGGCATTTGGATGATCTGTATCAGTTTTACGGGGAATATTCGGGGTGTCGCATCGCCCGCAAGCATATTGCTTGGTACACCAATGGGCTGCACGACAGCAATGCGTTCCGGCAGGCGATGTATGCGCAAGATAGTACCGCTGGGCAAGCACGGGCGGTGGATACTTACTTTCAGGCGTTGTTGAAACGTGACGAACGGTTGCGCTACGAACCCATGCTTGATGCGCATCAGCAATACGCATAAAATAGCCTGAAAACGGAGGTTCATTATGCAAAACCTATTGATTTACGATCAAAATGCCCCCAAACGCGCTTCTAATCTAAGCATCAATAGCTCCTTGCTAGAACAAGCTCGCCATTACAAAATCAACCTCTCCAAGCTATTGGAAAAGACGCTCATTGACACGCTTCAGCAAAAAAAGCGTGAAGAGTGGCTGAAACAAAACCGCAGCGCACTTGATGCTTACAATGAACGCATCGAGCAACGTGGCGTATTCAG
>CAYQTB010000058.1:0-17124 GCA_964420315.1 uncultured Thiothrix sp.
TTTGCTTGGTCGATTGGCGCAAGCTTTATTGTGACTTGCTTGATTTTCTTTAATCCCGAAATTTTCGCGGGCTGGGTGAATGCCGTTGCGGGCAGCGAAATACTGCCTGAAACCTACAACTACATGCCGTCTTGGATTCCGCTGGTGATGGTGTGGGTCTGTTTTGGATTTATGTGGATGGAAACTGTATTGGGTTTCTGTGCGGGTTGCAAAGTGCACTCCTTATTAGTCTGGATGGGCGTGCTAAAAGAAGAGTGCGAGGCGTGCAACAACCTGAATTGGAGTGATGCGGCTAATAAAAAGCTTTAGCGCACACCGTAACAACTTCTTTGTTGTGCGTTAAGTCGATGATTGCCTTATTATCTGGCTTAATAAATGTACCTCCGACTTGCTGTGGCGTTTGTCGCAAGCGGGGCAACTCGCCAAACCCGCGCTGTTTTTGTGTGACCGTGACGAATTGCGTAGTCAGGCTTATGACAAACTGAAAGCAGCGTTCGTAAACGGATTGATCAGGCTGATACCACAACCACCAAAATCCTTGCTGTTGCGTGTCACCAACGGCAAGCCGTGAATGGCAGCGGTGGCGGCAATCAGCATATCGGCTTGGGTGCGTATCTGACCTTGTGTTTGTAAATTGCCGCGTAATTCCCCTGCCAGTCGTGCAATCGGTGCTGTCACGGGTAGTACGGTGCAATGTTGCTGCAAGAAACGCTCAAACCACTGGCGGATACGTGGGTTATCTTTCCATGCTAGACCAAAATGGATTTCATCCAGCGTAATCACGCTCAAATGAATGTCGGTGACACTGCTTGACCACGCCAATACGCCGGGGTCAGGTTTAAGCCGTGCCAGTTCACTGATGATATTGGTATCGCAGAGCATCAATCCCCCAAGACATCAAGAAAAGCATTGTGGCGATTGATGCGTGGTAAGGTTGCCAATTCTGCGCTATCCGCCGCTTCTTTCGCCAAAATGTTCCGCAATTCACAGAAAGAATCTGCCAAGGTTGGGCGTTGGTTGCTCTGCGCTTGCAAGCGTTCGTAGGTGGCGACATCGACCATCGCCGCGATCAATTGGCGGCGGCGGTAAATCGGTTGGATGCCTTCCCGACAGGCTTCCAACAAACTGGAAAAATTTTGGCGGGCACTGGCTACTGTCCATTCGCTCATATTGCACCTCTTTATGTACATAATATGCCTTAAGTGTACAAGAAAAGCAGTATTCCTGTAAAATCCCTTAAAGTTCGAGTTTAAGAAATATCTTCTGTAGGAGCTTACCCTGCAAGCGAATTGCCAGCAGGGCTGGCTCCTACTTTTTCCAACAGAGACCCTCGGTAAATGAAATCAAAAGAATTATCTCGGCTTGGCAATGCTTTGCTTGGATGAGAAAGGCATTCAGGCACAACGGGCGGAAGTGGATTTGTTGCCAGCGCGGTTGCTGGCGCAGGTGTTTGCGGTGTAGTATACACGGTATATACATCAGATGAGAGGTATGCCCATGATCGCTGTATCCCGTGTTTTCCAGTCTGGCAATTCGCTGGCATTGCGCATCCCCAAACAGTTCAATCTGGTCGTCGCAGGTTCAGAGGTAGAAATGGAATGGCTGGGTAATGAATTGCGTATCCGCCCCATCAAACGCCGTCGCCTGCAAGGGTTAAGCCAACGGTTCACCCGTTTCTCGGCAGATTTCATGCAGGATGGGCGCGATCAGGAGCAAAATGAGCGCCCCGCATTATGACGCGCTACATGCTTGACACCAATATTTGCATTTACCTGCTGAAACACCAGCCGCCTGAGGTGGAGGAGCGTTTTGCGGCGTGTTATTACGGTGATGTGGTCCTGTCTTCCATCACCTTGGCGGAATTGTGGCACGGTGTCGCTGCCAGTGGCGAACGCCAGCCGCAAAACCGAGCGGCGTTATTGGACTTACTGGCAGATATTCCCGTATTGCCTTTCCATGAGGCACAGGCGGAACGCTACGGCGAGTTACGTCATGCCAGCGGCAAACGCAAAGCGGCACTTGACCATTTGATTGCAGCCCATGCCCTGAGTGAAGGCTGTATTCTGGTAACAAACAATGTACAGGATTTCCAGAACCTACCGGGATTACAAATTGAAAACTGGGTAAACGGATGATTAACAACCTCAAAACAAAAACCAAATAACCTGTCGTTACCTTGCCCATCTTGGTGATGCAAGCGAACAACGATGAGTTTTGACATCATTACACGCTTCTGAGACCATAAAAATTACATGAAATGTAGTCTCAATAGGTGCGTCATGCAAATCTCTATCCGCGAACTGAAAGTGAACCCCTCCCATTACATCCGCCAAGCACAGGCGGGGCATACCGTGTGGCTGACCTCCCACAAACAGGTAGTAGCACGTCTCGTCTCGGTTGCCGCACCTGCATCCCAAACCTTGTTGGGCAATATTCCGAATGTACATTGGATGGGTAAAAAACCCAACTTGAACCGGGAACGCCCCACCCTGCGTGGCAAATCCTTAGCCGATACCGTACTGGAAATGCGCTAATGTTGTTGTATCTGGATACTTCCGCCCTCGTCAAATTGTACGTGCAAGAAGCCTATTCTGATGTGATCAACACGCTCCAGCAGCAAGCCGATGTCATCGCCTCGCACCAGATTGCCTTTGTTGAATTTCACGCGGCATTGGCACGTCGTTACCGTGAAAATGATCTGGACGCGCCCACTTTTGAGGCGTTGAAACAAGCGTTCATCGCCGATTGGGTAGACTATTTGCAGGTCGAAACTGACCTGAGCTTATTGCAAAGTACAGCAGAATTGGCGGAAGCTTTTTCCCTGCGAGCTTATGACAGTGTGCATCTGGCAGCAGCGCGGTATTTGCAACAACACACGAGTTTGCCGCTGGTATTCGCCTGTTTCGACAAACGCCTGAACTTGGCAGCCAAAATGCTGGGAATGCAGATTATTCAACTGGAATAACCTTGAATCTGTACACACTCGCCCATTACCCTTAACCAAAGATAGTCTCATGCCAGCCAAGCCCCAAACGCCAAAAACCAAACAACCCAAAAGCATCGCCTCCATTCAGTCGTTTTCCTCCTCCGTCAAGGCAGCGTGCGACATTATGCGCCGCTCGAACTGCGCCAGTGCCTTGCAATATGTGCCAGAACTGACTTCGACGTTATCCTCACCAATCCCCCGTTTGGCGGCAAAGAAGGCAAGACCGCACAAAGCAATTTCGACTTTGAAACCAGTGCCACTCAAGTGCTGTTCTTGCAACGGGTGCTGGACAAATTGGCGGACGGCGGCAGTTGCGGCATTGTGCTGGACGAAGGATTGTTGTTCCGCACCAATGAAAGTGCCTTTGTCGAAACCAAGCGCAAGCTGGTGGCAGCCCTTCCCGCCACCTTGACCAGCGACTGGCAAGCACAAGCCGAGAGTGCAGGTAAACCGTTCCCCAGTTTTGCCCGCCTGAAAAGTGATATGGGAACAGCGCAGGCGGATAGTGCCTTCAGTTGGACGGTAGATTTTGCTGAACGCCGTGCTCAAGCCCAAGTAGACATGGAACCTTTCAAACAGCAAGAAGCCGCCTTGAAAGAAACATTGATTACTCTGAAAGAGCAGCAAAGCGCGTTGCGCAAAGCCAGCCCTCGTGATGACAATGCTTTGGCAGAATGTCAGACCAGCATTCTTGAAACCGAAAAGGCAGTACGCGACGCGAAGGCCAAAGCCGATGCGATTGATGCTGCCGTTTTTGATCTGAAAGCGGTGAATGCACACATTAAGGCAGAAACGGATGAACGCAGCGTATTGGAGGTATTGGAAACTATCCAACAACGCGGCAAGGCTATCGACACTGCATTGAACACCTTAAGACAGTTTATATTACAACCCTAAATCGCGATATACCGCCACCCGTCACGCATGTGCTCTACCACAAACTGCACCGCTGACGGGGCGACTTCGGTATCGTCAACCAACGCTACCAATTCACCGCGCTTCTTAAACGAATACAGGGTATTACTGCACGCTACAAATTTCAGGTGTGGGTATTGCTCGCTCATGTGCAAAATGCGACCTTCATGCTGAGTTTCCCCTAGGCGCAATAAGTCAATGCCTTCCGCACTGGTAACAACATACACACTACCGTCTTTAGACTCGACTTGTTGCGCCAATTTTTCAGCCTTCACCAAGGCTTTTTCCAGTTTGGCAGGCTCGTGTGAATCCAGAAATACGATGAAACGGTCGTCGTATGCCGCCGCATTTTTCAGTGTCAAACCTTCGGGTTGCCACAATTTCGGGGCGTAGTGACTGCTGCCCGCACCAGCAAGAAAGATGAGACCGAACACTAATAGATACATCGCCGCTTGTTGCCATGCCTGCGGGCGACGCACTGGTTGACGAGTCAACGCGGGTAAGGGGTAAGCCGATTTCACCAAATGTTTGATGCGCTGAATTTCGCACAATTCTTTTTGCAGCCCAAGGTTAGTTTCTACCTGAGCTAATACTTGGCGAGCTTGTTCAGCATCCAATTGCCCGTCTGCGAGGGCGTGCAGGCGGTCGTGGATGGTTAGCTGATCGGGGTTCATTTCACTCTCCGTAAATAGTGAACGTTGTCAGTTTGGCGTATGCCTTGCAGGCGTTTTTTCATGGTGTCGCGGGCGCGGCTGAGGCGGCTCATCACCGTCCCTACCGGAATATCGAGGATCGCGGCAACTTGTTCGTAGCTGCACCCTTCCAAATCCACCAAGGTCATGACTTGACATTGACTCACCGGAAGCGATTCCACAGCAGTGCGCACTTGCGTGACCAATTGATCATCGGCGCAGTGTTTTTCGGGGCAATCCGTACAGCTTAGCTCCATGTCGTCAATGTCCAGCGTCGGCTTTTGGGTGCGCAAATGCTCCATCCAGCAATTGTGGAGGATTTTGTACAGCCACGCCCCCAAACGCTGTTCATCTTTGAGTTGTTCTTGTTTTTCCAAGGCTTTGGCAAGAGTGTCTTGCACCAGGTCGTCGGCTAACGCGCTATCGCCACACCATGCCACTGCCATGCGATGCAGCTTGGCACGGTGTGCCGACAATTGCTGGTCGAGACGGTTAAAACGAAAATACTGACTAAACATATGCTTTATTAAGTTTCTCCTAGCGGTTCTGTTGCATATGATGCAAAAAAACGCCGTAATATTCCCAAAAAGATGGAATATTTTCACCTGCACCCCGTCACTACCCCTGTAGCTAGAATAACGTCAACCCGTTTAAGGAGAGAAAACGTGAGTTTAACCCGTCGTGAATTTATGCAAATGTTGGCAGCCGCCAGCGTCGCCGGTTTCAGCCTGAATAATGCGTTTGCTGCGGATGCCGCCAAAGAAGGCAGTAAAACCGACACCAAAGCCCCCGCTAATCCCTATGAACTGCCTGCGTTTGGCAATGTATCCTTGATGCATTACACCGACTGCCACGCACAATTATTACCGATTTATTTCCGCGAGCCGAACGTGAATCTGGGTATTGGCAGCATGAAAGGTGCTGTGCCGCACTTGGTCGGCGAACATTTCCTGAAAAAGTACGGTATCGAAGCCGGGACAATGGATGCCCACGCATTCACTTACCTTGATTTTGCAGAAGCGGCGAAAAAATACGGTAAAGTCGGTGGTTTTGCTCACCTGAAGACCTTGGTTGACCAAGTACGCGCCCAACGCCCCGGTTCCTTACTGCTAGACGGCGGGGATACTTGGCAAGGTTCATGGACAGCTCTGAAAACCAACGCGCAAGACATGGTAGACGCACAGCTTGCCCTCGGTGTAAACGTCATGACCCCGCACTGGGAAATGACCTTCGGTGCGGATCGCGTCAAAGCAATTGTCGAGAAAGATTTCGCGGGCAAAATTGATTTCGTCGCACAAAATATTTTCAGCAACGACTTTGACGAGCGCGTGTTTGAACCGTTCGTCATCAAAGAAGTCAACGGCGTGCCGGTGGCAATTATTGGGCAGGCATTCCCGTATGTACCCGTTGCCAACCCCAAACACATGGTGGCTGACTGGAGCTTCGGCATCCGTGACGACGATATGCAACAAGCGGTTGACGATGCGCGTAGCAAAGGCGCGAAAGTCGTCATTATGCTGTCGCACAACGGTATGGACGTTGACCTGAAAATGGCCAGCAAAGTGACTGGCATTGACGCGATTATGGGCGGTCATACCCACGATGGCGTATTCCAGCCGGTGGTTGTTGAAAATGCAGGCGGTAAAACGCTGGTCACAAACGCAGGTTCCAACGGCAAGTTCCTCGGCGTACTCGACCTTGACGTGAAAGACGGCAAAGTGGCGGATTTCCGTTACAAATTGCTGCCGGTCTTCTCCAATTTGTTGGAAGCCAACAAGGACATGCAAACCCTGATCGACAAAATCCGTGAGCCATACCAGAAAGAATTGGCGGAAGAACTCGCGGTGTGTGATGACGTATTGTACCGCCGAGGCAATTTCAACGGCACATTTGACCAGTTGATCTGCGACGCGCTGATGCAAGAGCTGGACGCACCGCTGGCGTTTTCACCGGGATTCCGCTGGGGCACCAGCGTACTGCCAGGGCAACCGATCACGTTTGAACACGTCGCTGACCAAACTGCAATCACTTACGGCACTGTCACCCGTAACGAAATGACCGGCGAAACCATCAAAACCATCCTCGAAGACGTGGCGGATAACCTGTTCAACGCTGACCCTTACTACCAGCAAGGCGGCGACATGGTGCGTGTCGGTGGCTTGAAATTCACCTTTGACCCGACTGCTAAAATGGGTGAACGGGTATCCGAGATGGTGTTGGATGGCAAACCACTGGATGCGGCAAAGACCTACCCGGTAGCAGGCTGGGCAAGCGTTCAGGAAGAAGTGCCCAAGAACAAGCAAATCTGGGAAGTGGTCGCCGATTACCTGCGCGACAAAAAGACCATTGGCAAGATTGAGCTGAATACGCCGAAACTGAAAAACGTGGATGGCAACGAAGGTTTAGCGTAACCCCTGTAGGGGCGGTTCATGAACCGCCCCTACACATTCGTTTACTGACATTGCCCCGCCGTAAACCCCTGCACCTTTGGGTCAGCACACGCCTTGCAATCGTTAACATACGTCGCCTGAAGCGTGGAAGGACACGGCGCGTTCACGCACCGGATCAGCGGATCCGTCACCTGAGCGCACACTGGCGCAAACACTTCGTAACAAATTTCCGGGCGCGGCTCACGGCATTGCTGAAACGCCACCATATTTGTCATGCCATCTGCTGCATCGGAACGGCTACACCCTGACAAGGCTGTCACGAGTAATACACCTCCTAACAGCAGCATTCCCAAGCTTTTCATAAAAACCTCGCCTTAGATTGTTTCGGGCAGTATGCAATCACTTGCGACATCGCGCCGTAATCCGTACTCTTATCCCATTCTTCGTCTGGAGCCTGCCGCATGAATCTGGAACACGCCCGCTTTAATATGATCGAACAGCAAATACGCCCGTGGGACGTATTGGATCAGACCATTTTAGAAACGTTTGGTTTCATCCAACGTGAGCTATTTGTGCCTAAAATTCACCAAGCACTGGCATTTGCTGATGTGGAAATTCCCCTAGGTCACGGTGAACACATGATGTTCCCGCGTGTCGAAGCCCGCATGTTGCAGGCACTCAAGATTTCGCCCGATGACACTTGCCTAGAAATTGGGACAGGCAGCGGGTTTGTCACCGCCTGTCTTGCTCATCTTAGCAAACACGTCGACAGTGTGGATATTCATGAAGACTTTACCCGACGAGCAGAAGAACGCCTGTTTAACCTTAAGCTGCGTAACCATGCTTTGCATACTGCTGATGCCTTGCGTGATGGGTCGATTACCAAGCAATACGACGTGATTGCAGTAACAGGTTCTATCCCCCACTATTTGCCGCGCTTTGAAAATCAACTAGCGCTAGGTGGACGGCTATTCATCGTGGTCGGGCAAGGCGCTGCGATGCAAGCCATGCTAGTGACCCGCGAAGGGGACGGTGAATTTACCCGCACCAAGCTGTTTGAAACCCACTTGAAAGCATTGGCTGGGGCTAACAGTGATGCTGACCGGACTTTTGTATTTTAATCATGCGTCACTGGACACCTAGCGAACTGGCAGCGCAATTAAGTACACAATCCCCGCTGCATATACTGGATGTTAGGGAAGAATGGGAATACGATATTGCCCACTTTGAGCCATCAACCCTGATTCCTTTAGGGCAATTAGCGGGGAAAATGGCACACTTGGATAAAACGCACGAGTGGCTAGTGGTGTGCCATCATGGTATCCGCAGCGCTCATGCGTGCTATTATCTGGAACGAAATGGCTTTCAAGCGATCAATCTAACCGGCGGGATTGACCGTTGGGCAAGAGAGATTGACCACGATATGTCACTCTATTAACACGGATTGGGGCTATAATTCGCGTTTGACGACAACATGCATAAAACCCCGTGTGGCTAACTACATATTTGGAATCGTTTTTTATGAAACAACACACACTGGCATTCTTGATAGCAGCCTCCCTGACACTCGTCACGCAGCAGGCACAGGCAGAAAACCTGCTTCAGGTTTATCAACAAGCCAAAGGCTACGATGCCCAATTCAAAGCGCTGGAAAGCGATTATCTGGCGATTCTGGAACGTAAACCGCAAGCGTTGGCTGCGCTCAAACCACAAGTCGGGGTTTCCGGCTCCATTACCCAAAATCACCAACGCACGACCCGTGATGCATCCCAACTCGAATCCAGCAATAGCCTGAATTCCAGCAACGCGAATTACAGTCTGAATTTGAGCAAATCACTGTATAACAAAGCGCTGAACGCTCAAGTTGATCAGGCGGATTCGATCATTGCGCAAGCCAGTGCTGGTTTAGAAGCCGAACGGGAAGGGCTGATCCTGCGTGTAGCGGAAGCCTATTTCAACTTTCTGTTAGCGCAAGACAATCTCGAATTCGCCCGCACCGAAAAAGACGCAATTAGCCGCCAACTGGAACAAACCCGCGCCTACTTCGATGCGGGTCGTTCCGCTATTACGGATGTTAAAGAAGCCGAATCCCGTTATGACTTAGCGATTGCTCAAGAAATCAATGCGGTTAACCAACTGGACTTAAGTCGCGAACAGTTACGGGTACTCACTGGTGGTTTCTACCAGACGCTGAATGCTCCCGCAGCCAACCTACCGCTGACCGTGCCAACCCCAGCCGATATTGAGCAATGGGTCAAAACAGCCAAAGCCAATAACAAACAGCTCATTGCCAGCCAACACGCGATTCAAGCCGCCCAAACCGCGATTGATATTCAACGCGCCGCGAAAAAACCCGTCGTGGATCTGGTCGCCAAACAAACGGGAAGCGATACCCAGAGCGATGCAGCATCAGACCCACAAGTGTATGGTGCCAGTGTTGGCGTGCAAGTCAGTATGCCGTTGTATACAGGCGGCAGCACAGATTCCAGAATTCGCGAAGCTCAACACAATTTTCGCCAAGCACAGCAACAATTTGAATTCCAGAACCGCACCACGGAACAACAAGCCCGTAATGCGTTTTTGACCGTACAATCCAGCATCAGCCAGGTCAAAGCCAACCAACGCGCCCTTGCTTCTGCTGAAACCGCAGCGGAAGCCACCCAAGCCGGTTTTGAAGTCGGCACCCGTACTGCGGTAGATGTGCTGACCGCGCTGCGCAATGTCTTCAGCGCTCGCCGCGATTACGCCCAAGCCCGCTACACTTACTTGCTGAATACGCTGAAACTGCGTCAAGCCGCCGGTATCCTGACCGATAAGGATATTGTAGACATGAATACATTCATGACTTCAACACCCAAGCAATTAGCAGCCGCCTTACAAACAACAGCACCTGCTGCGGATATTGAAGACAATGGCAGCTTTGAACGCTACAACGCTACACCAGCAGCGACCGCCGCTACCAAAGCTGACACCCAGGCTCAACCCGCTGAACCACAATCAGCGGAACAAGTTGCACCCGCTGAACCAGTGCCAGTACAACAAGCCCCCGCTGCTGCCCCGCAATATTTCATTATCCCGCGGGATGTTGGCAATAAATAAGCCTTAACGCCGATAAGCGTATTTCCAACGCCCCCCGGTTACTGCTTCCAATGCACTCAGCAACGCAGCATCCGGGACGGCTTCAGCCTCATGAATATTGCCAATAATTACCCACTCACGCGCTTGCACCAACGGCTTACGAATCAGGCGAAAATCCACCAGCGCCGTACTGCTAGGCAATTGTATGTAGCAAAACGGTTTGCCTTCCTGTGGCACTAATTCAATATCCGGCGAACATCCCAAAAAACACACCAACGACAAAAACGCCTCACCTACGGCAAAACGCCCCTCCCCCAAGCCCTCACCTAATAAACCCAGCGTTTGTAAACAAGGCTCTAAAGACACAACGGTTGGCGTATCCGTAACAGCGACGGGAAACAGCACTAACTGATGCGCAGAATACTGCATTGAGTTACCTCAAGATTTGGCACAATCACCGTAAATTCACCGCAAATTGCGCACCAAACGAACGTACTTACCCGCACCTTTGAGGTGTTCATAAGCGCGACCTTTATCAAAATCCATACTCCATGCCGATGAATCGACCTGATTCATCGACCAAATCCCAACCGCAGGCATTCGCGGAAACACGTCCAGATTAACCGCCGGTTCGGAACAACGTTGCTCCACAATACTGTTGAGTTCATCCAGCGTTGGTAAGCGCCAGCCTGTGTAACCGGCAAACTTATTACTACCGGTTAATTGCGCGAGACTAACGGCGCTATCCCATTGCATGCGTACCGCCTGTCCGTCGCAACGTTCCCCATCCTGACCTTCTAAACATTTTTTCCACATCAAACCGGTATGGTTATCAATGAGTGTACCATTACCCTGATCATTGAAACGCTGTACGGGAGTAGAAGCGGGAATATTACCCTGACACTGTTGCTGAGCCATAGCCCAATTAGCACAAGAAAGCAGCAAGCCGCTGCCCAAAACAAGGGAGAACCTTTTCGTCATCTTATTATTTACCAAGCAAGTTATATGTAAAATTTATAAATTTCTATCAATTTAGTTTAATAAACAAACTAATAGTCGTATTTTCTAGCAAAATGGTTCAATTTAATAAATTAAATTTATCATTTTTTTAATTGCTGGCAGAAGTATCATCTGCTGGATACTCCCTAGTATTGCCCCTTAGTCATAGAAACATTAGTCTAGGCTTAACTTTCAGTGAAAAAACGGCAGGTACTGCCATCAACGTATCATCTAAAATGATACCTTTGAGGAAGAAAAGGAAACTGCATGGGGATGATTGTTCCAAAACTCGCACAATGGCTGGCTGATTCTGGTGTAGATACTGCCAAGGGCATTTTTATGACCGGCACGGACACCGGCGTGGGTAAAACCTGGGTAGGCGTCCATCTGATCAAAACCTTGCAAGTATTAGGGCGTGAAGTGATTCCGCGCAAACCCGTGGAATCCGGCTGGGCAGAAGATACCCAACAAACTGACGCTTGGCAGTTAGCCCATGCAGCAGAGCAAACTTTCAATCAGAGTATCTGCCCTTACCGCTTTACTGCTGCCCTTGCCCCACCACGAGCGGCAATGCAAGCAGGCAACACCTTAACGCTGCAACAACTGGCAGCCGCCTGCCCCACCCATTGGGAACCCCACCAGTTTCTGCATGTGGAAGGCGCAGGAGGCTTCTATTCACCGATTGCCGATGACGGTCTCAATGCCGATCTCGCGCAAATCCTAGGCTTACCCGTGGTCATCGTTGCAGAAGACCGTTTAGGTTGCATCAACCATGTCTTACTTACCGCCGCAGCCGTGCAACAACGCGGTCTCAAGCTGGCGGGCGTTATTCTGAATGCCCGCACGCCCAATGTGAACGGCATGGATAATGGTCACGATATACGCCAGTACCTGAACGTGCCAGTAATTTCGTCTCCGTTTACTTAAGCCATTTCCGGCAAGGCATAATCCGCATCGCCCCCCGCCGCCTGACCCGCACCGAAATTGATTTGCCACTCCAAATCGTTGCGGGAAGCAGCGTACTCCAACGCCACGGTTTTGCTGATATAGCGGTCGGTGTAAAGCTGGTACAAGGCTTGGTCAAAGGTTTGCATCCCATCTACCGAACCTTTGGCGATAATGTCTTTCAACTCGCCCAATTGTCCGGTGCGGATTAGTTCTGCGACATACGGGGTATTCACCAATACCTCCGCTGCTAGATGCAAACCACCCTGTTCATCGGAAATCAAGCGTTGCGCGACAATACCGCGTAGATTCAACGACAAATCCATCAATACCCGGTTTTTGTTTTCACTGGGAAATAAATACAACATGCGCTCCATCGCCTGAATCACATTGGTGGCGTGCAAAGTCGACAACACCAAATGCCCGGTATCCGCAAAGCCCAACACCGCATCCATCGTTTCGGTATCGCGTACTTCTCCCACCATGATCATGTCAGGGGCTTCACGCATGGCTTCACGCATCGCATTGGCGTAACTCAAGGTATCAAAACCGACTTCACGCTGCCCGATAATGGATTTGCCGTGGCGGAAGGTGTATTCAATCGGATCTTCAATCGTCAAAATATGCCCAGAATGGTGCTCATTGCGGTACTGAATCAAGGATGCCATCGACGTGGATTTACCCGACCCCGTAGAACCGACAAACAACAACATTCCTTCCTTTTGCATCACCAGCTTTTTCAGCACCTCCGGCAATTTCAACTCACCCGGCGAACGAATATCGGAACGGATGTGGCGAATCACCATCGACACCTCACCGCGCTGAAAATAAAAATTCATGCGGAAGCGCCCAATGCCTTTCAGCGAAAATCCCTTATTTAATTCACGATCAGCAAAGAAAGCTTCCATTTCGGTTGCAGTGAGGATCTCTTCAGCTAATTGACGAATATTGCCCGGTTTCATCGGTTCGCGGCTAATGCGCTTAAGCTGCCCACGCATTTTAAGCGTCGCGTGCGCCCCCGTAGTCAAATACAAATCCGATGCACCTTGCTTCACCATCATATTCAACATTGGGGTAATGCGCAGCTCGGTTTCGGTTAAAACTGTCATACGCGGGTATTCTCCAGTGGTTCAATCGCCAAATCATCCAACCCCTTGAAGAAGTCATTATCTTGCGCGAAACGGCTTTCCAGTTTAAGGCGCAAGCGCAAGTCATTCTGCGAATCCGCATGGCGTAACGCCTCATGGACGGTGATCTGCCGCGCCTCAATCAGATCAAACAACGCTTGGTCGAAGGTACGCATCCCGTGTTCACGCGATTTCGAGGTCAGAATTTTCATACCAGGTACATCACCTTTCAGGATTAAATCCGCCATTAATGGGGTATTAATAACCACCTCCACCGCAGGTAAACGCCCCTCCCCTTTGGCTTTACGCACCAAACGCTGCGACACCACCGCCTTAAGATTAAGCGACAAATCCATCAACAACTGGTTGCGGCGCTCTTCGGGAAAAAAGTTGATAATACGGTCAATCGCTTGGTTAGAACCGTTAGCGTGCAACGTTGACAAACACAAATGCCCGGTTTCCGCGTAGGCAATCGCGTAATCCATGGATTCACGGTCACGGATCTCGCCCAGCAAAATCACATCAGGGGCTTGCCACAAGGTATTTTTCATCGCAATCTCATAGCTGGCGGTATCGACACCCACTTCGCGCTGCGTAATCAAGCAACCTTTGTGCTGATGCACAAACTCAATCGGGTCTTCAATCGTGACAATATGCCCTTTGGAATTGGTATTGCGGAAATCGACCATTGACGCCAACGTGGTCGATTTACCTGAACCAGTCGCCCCCACTATAATCACCAAGCCGCGTTGGGTCATGGCAATATCGCGCAATACCGGCGGCAAACCCAAATCCTTCAAACCCGGAATATGGTTAGGAATGTGGCGTAACACCATCCCCGCACAGCCGCGTTGCGTGAATGCATTCACCCGGAATCGTGCTTTACCCGGCAGGCTAATGGAAAAGTTACATTCCATGTCCTCCTCGAACTGTTTGAGTTGACGGTCATTCATAATCGCCCGCACCAACATCCGCGCCATTTGCTCATTGAGTGGCTGATTGGTTAACGGCACCATTTCGCTGGAAATTTTGGCAGAAGGTGCCGCCTCCGCCGTAACGTACAAGTCGGAAGCCTTTTTTTCCAACATGGTCGCCAATAATTTATGCACGTAGCTGACAGCAGCATCGCGATCCATAACTTACCCTCTGCTTAAATAGAATCCGGGTTATCGGCTTTGCGACGAGCGGTTTCACGATCCACCAAACCCTTCATCACCAAATTTTTCAGTGATTGATCAAGGGTTTGCATCCCGTCACTTTGCCCGGTTTGCATCGCAGAACGCATTTGTGCAATCTTATTTTCCCGAATCAGGTTACGCACCGCCCGATTGCCAATCAGAATTTCATGCGCAGCCACGCGCCCGCCACCTTTTTTCTTCAACAAGGTTTGTGAAATCACCGCTTGTAAGGATTCGGAGAGCATGGAACGCACCATCTCTTTTTCGGCAGCGGGGAACACGTCCACAATACGGTCAATGGTTTTAGGTGCGGATGTTGTATGCAACGTGCCAAACACCAAATGCCCGGTTTCCGCTGCGGTCAGAGCCAAGCGAATGGTTTCCAAGTCACGCATTTCCCCGACCAGAATCGTATCCGGGTCTTCACGCAAGGCGGAACGTAACGCGGCTTCAAAGCCTTTGGTATCGCGGTGCACTTCACGCTGGTTGACCAGACTTTTTTTGCTTTCGTGCACGAATTCGATCGGATCTTCTATGGTCAAAATATGTCCGTAATCAGTATCATTTTTGTAGTCGACCATTGCCGCGAGTGTGGTGGATTTGCCCGAACCGGTCGGCCCTGTTACCAACACCAAGCCGCGTGGGTTTTCCGAAATTTTCCGAAAAATACCCGGCGCACCCAACTGATCCAGCGTTAATACTTTGCTGGGGATAGTACGAAACACCGCACCAGCACCACGGTTCTGGTTAAAAGCATTCACACGAAACCGCGCCACACCGGGAATTTCAAACGAAAAATCGCACTCCCAATGCTCTTCGTAGTTTTTGCGTTGGTGATCATTCATGATGTCGTACACCAGCGCGTGTACTTGTTTGTGGTCGAGTACTGGCAAGTTGATCTTGCGCATTTCGCCATCGACACGGATCATGGGAGGCATCCCGCCCGACAAGTGCAAGTCGGAGGCATTGTTTTTGACGCTGAACGCCAATAGTTGGGTAATGTCCATTGTTGTTATAATTTACGTTATGAGTTTAGTTCAGTGATTAATGAGGAAAGTAACACATACCATGACAATCCGTGACAATATCCAGACAATCGGCGAACGTATCCGCGCTGCCGAACAACGCTTTGGGCGTAAACCAGGCAGCGTCCAATTATTGGCAGTGAGCAAGAAACACTCCAGTGCCAGCATCCGTGAAGCCATCGACGCGGGGCAAACCGGTTTCGGTGAAAATTACGTGCAAGAAATGGTCGAAAAAGCGACCGAACTCGCCAATATCAATCTCGACTGGCATTTCATCGGTCCGATTCAATCCAACAAAACCCGCTTGATCGCCAGCACTGCCCACTGGGTGCATTCGGTTGACAGTCTCAAAATTGCCCAGCGTTTGAGTGCGCAAAAGCCAGTGGACGCACCTGAGATTAATATTTGCTTGCAAGTGAATATCAGCAATGAGATCAGCAAATCGGGGGTACAACCGGCAGAATTGGCGGCATTGGCAAGCCAAATCGTCGTGTTACCGGGTATTCGTCTACGGGGTTTAATGGCAATTCCTGCACCAGAACAGGATTTCGCTCAGCAACGCGCCGTGTTTGCCCAAGTGCGAGCATTACAAGAAGGTTTGGTGGCGCAAGGCTTCACGCTGGATACGCTATCAATGGGCATGACCGATGACATGGAAGCCGCCATTGCCGAAGGTGCCACCATCGTGCGCATTGGCACGGCGATTTTCGGCGCACGGGCTTGAACGCTATTGCAGGGCTGAATGCCTCAAGACACTGAACTTTACCGGCTCGGTGTTTTGGATAATGTCACCTTCCACATTGCTTAACACGGCAAACACACTGTGCTCGCCGCGTTCCACTTCGGTCAGTGCAAAAGACAGTGCAGTGCCGGAGCCGACTTGTTTGGAGTCCAGATAAAGCGCCACACTGTCGCCGGGTTTTAATGCCGGTTTCAGGGATACGCTCACCGTCACATTCCCCTCATTGGCACGGATAGCTTCATCCGCGCTCGGTGAGCTAATCGCAAAATCGGTATACGCTTCCTCCTCTGCTGCGGGGGCAGTGTCGGGCTGGGCGGTGGGTGCCGGTGCGGGGCTATCTGCTACGGTTAACACTGGCAAATTGACAGGCTTAGCAGCACTTTGTTTCGGTGGGTTATCGCCATACACCGTGTTACCGGCAGCATCCACCCAACGGTAAATTTCCGCCTGCACCGACATGCTCATAAAACCAAACATTAACAACAGCGATAGTAACCTGACACGCATACATGACCACGATAGTACGTTAATACCCCCTGATTCTACTCAAGTCAATCAGCAACAGGGCAAGTGGGAAGATGAACGGTGGCAATTCACCGCAGAGAGACTTCACAACCAACCTTTCTCCAAGCGCAAACCCGAATACCGACGGTACGGTCATCCACTGCAAAGAACGTTACAGCAACTTCATCAGTGGCGAGTGGAAAGAACCCGTCAACAAGCCGGACAAGCCGCTACTAGACAACTTGACATCCTCCCCTCCCTAAAGGAAGGGGATTCCTACGGGAGCTAAGCGGCAAGGCTTCACCCCTTCGGTGGGTTCTTGCTTCATCGAGGGGCGTAATACCCCATCTCCACAAGCTAACAAGCGGTGTCCCCGCTCTAAAACGTTGATCGCGCCGACGACATCGGCGTGGTTTTCGTAGCCACATTCCACACACGCAAACCGGGCTTGGGTCTGGCGGTTATCTGCCGACACATGGTGACAAGCCGGGCATTCTTGGCTGGTGTGATGCGGTGGCACGGCAAACAACATGCCGCCCTTCC
>CAYQTB010000059.1:0-16450 GCA_964420315.1 uncultured Thiothrix sp.
ATTAAAAATACTCGATTGGAAAAAGCGCGAAAAATCCACCGCACTGGTAGTTGCCACGATTATTGCGTGGGCGTTGGTGCCGGATTCCCATGCATTTTGGGATACCTTGTTGAGTGCGGACACTTACCGGATTATTGGGGCGCGTTTGCTACCGTAGGTGTGGCGGCGTAGTAATGATCCCGGAATGAGCTGAAGGAGTAATCCTGCAATAATTTGTTGAGTTTCCCCGGAATGCTACTGCGTCGGGCAAATTGATGGATGGCCATTTTCAACGGAATCTTGACGTGTTTTCCCACTTCACGGTGTTCGTGGGTATCCAACTCGTAAGGGTGCATGTAGAAAATACTGGTGTTATGGTTCAAATCGCGTGCCAGCCAGCGTGATAACCAGTAGGGGTAAATGCGGAAATAACCACCGCCCATCACCGGCAAATTCTTGCCGAATACGCGGCTGACACTCATCGGATAGCAATCCAGCCCGCGTTCCGCAATACGTTGCAAAATGCCGTCATCGCTAAAGCCGTAACAACGGCGCACGGTGGCTAACATAATGGATGAGTCGTAAATAATCCCCTGTTCCCGCAGCGCAGCGCAATACCAGTCGAGAATATCGTCGCGTACCGAAAACGTGGGGGCGCGAAAACCGATGACTTTGATGCCGCTGATGTCTTCTAATAAACCAACCGAACGTTGTATTTCGGCGCGAAACTGCGCTTCGGTCAAGTGGTAAATCATGCGGTGAGTATGTGAATGGCTGGCGAGTTCGTGACCGGCTTGCGCGATGCTGCGAATCAATTGCGGAAACTTTTCTGCCACCATGCCTTGGATGAAGAACGTGCCGGTGACTTGGTGTGTATCCAAAATATCCAGCAAGCGACTGGTATTGCGTACTACACGGTTGGATACAGCGCGGTCAAAATCGTAAACGGATTGTTGCCAGTCTTCGATGTCTGCGGTGAATATCATGGGCTTGCCTCCTCGTTTGTAGGAGCCAGCCGTGCTGGCGATAGGGTTGGGGAATCGCTTGCGTGGTAAGCTCTTACAGGGAGTGGGCGGCAGGCGAGATAAAGCTCACCGAGAATATCGAGAATGCGGGTTTCGGAAAAGTGCTGGCAGGCGTGTTCCCGTGCTGCTTGCCCCATCCGTTGGCGTTGTGCGGGGTGTTGGATGCACCACAGCATACGGTCGGCAAGCGCTTGCGGGGAATTCAGTGGCGTTTTGAAGCCGGTTTGCTGATCAATAATAGCTTCGCGGCTGCCTTTGACATCGGTGCAGATGACGGGTTTGCCAGATGCCATCGGTTCGATGAGGGCGCGAGGAATGCCTTCGGCGAATGAGGTCAGCACCCCGACATCAATGCTTTGGTAAAACGCGGGCATGTCGTTGCGGTATGGCATGATTTCCACCACATCACTTAGCCCTTTTTGCTGAATGCTGGCTCGCACGTCGGCTTGTAGATGACCTTGACCGATAAGTTTGATCTTGAAGTCACGGGTTTGCTTTGCCATTAATTCGGCGGCATCCAGCAATAAAGCATGATTTTTGATGGGTTCAAAGCGTGCCACCATGCCAAATGTGGTGGTATTGGTGGAGGCGGTGGAATGTGGTGCAAATTTATTCAAGTCGATGCCATTGCCGAGAAATACGATTTGTTCTTCATCAAGCAATCGGTGTTCACGTGCCAATGCTATGTCTTCATGCAATTGAAACAGTGAATATCGCACCGTGCTTTTTAGCAATTTTTCAATCAGTAAATACGCCTTGCGAGCCAGCGGGCTGGTATTGTCGGCAATGCTGTAACCGTGGCTTTGGTAAATCCACACCGTTTTACGGTCAAATAAAGCGAGAAAACGCCCGACTAAGCCCGGTATGCCGAAGTGTAGGTGCACGGCATCATAACCGCCTTGGCGAATCGCACGGCGTAAATTCCAAGCAGAACGTGTTAATTGCAGCGGGTTCAGGCTACGGTGCTGATCAGCTATCACTATCTTCATACCCTGGGCTTGCATGAGGGCAACTTCAGGGCCATCACTGCATAGCACATCCACTTGCATTTTGCCTGCATGACGTTGATTCAGGGCATGGGCACGATGAAACACCAGCGCGTAGGCGGAACTGCTAACGGTGCATACTTCCAAAATTTTCAGTGGATTAGTTATCATGGGGCATTCAGTAAAATTTGTGGAGCAGAGCGCGGGATAAGCCATCCATCACGATTTCCGGCGTATTACGGATTAGCCAAGAGGCGGCATTTTGTACTTTGGAATGCGCGGATGACGGTTGCGGTGTGGGTATTTTGTAGTAGTAAATCTTGTGGCTGCGATTGGCGAGTTTGAGCTTGAATTGGTGCGGGTTGCTACCGGCGGAAGAGCGCCCTAGGTTGTAAGTGTTGCGCCCGCTTGCACCGCAATATTCAACCATCTGCCAGAGCATGGCGAGGAACACATTGTGCTTTTTGTAATCAGTATGAATGCCTGACCAAGCGCCATACACTTCGGTTTGGCTTACAAAATTGACGGATGACACCACTGGAATGCCGTCGATATAACCAATAAAAATTTGTACGTGCTGGGGACATTGCTGCATTAAATCCGTAAAAAATGCTTTGGGGTGTGGCAAGCTGCCCAGGTCATGCAAACTCATGCGGTACAGATGATAAAACTCATCCAATAATTGCGGGTTTAAACCGACGACTGAGGTAAACCCCATTTTTAATGGGCGACGAATATTTTTACGGGTATTACCGGACAACTGTTGCCAAATAGCATCGACAGAAGGTTGAATGTCGAGATTCAATTCGACTTTATCCGCCGTATCGTTCAGGTAAGGAATGTGCTGTGCAGTGCGAACTTCTAGGGTATTGATGTGGGTAGCAGCCAATTCTTGTGCCAAGACGGCAATCATCAAACCGTAATCATCAGCACTCGTGTGAGGAATCATGCCGGTTTTATCAAAACCTGCCCCCAGAATCAGCGTTGATTTACCCAGCCACTGCGTGCGTAAAAAAGCGGGAATAGTCCACCCGCGTTCGGTGGTTGCTAGTTGTACTTGCACGGGCTGCAAACGGAATTCACGTGCCAAAATTGCGCGAAAGGCGGGATTGAGAAAAATCTCTCCCTCCAGCGGTGACGGTTTGTGCGGCGAATCTGGTGTAATCGTGATGCTCATCTTCCAAACGGCTTTGTTTTTATGATTACCCATTTGTATGACGTTAGGGAGAGTCATGCTAGTGCGGGCAGATTAACGGGGTAACTTTGTCGAGTAGGCGGTTATTCGTCTGGTGCTATGCCCGCTTATCCAGAAAATGACCGCGAATGCAGGCTAAACTTTGCGGTATGGGGTAAAGCTGTCGGACAATGGTTGGCATACTAACAATGATCTCCAGCAGAGAACCATGCTAACTGTCAACGCTAACCGTGTTCCTAGTCCGTCTCATTCAGTTGCTGCACCAGTGCCGTATCTTGCCGTGCCTGCTGCCGGGGTTGCTACGCATACGTTGACACTTGAGGATGTCTGGCGGCGTTTGTTGCGACAAAAATGGACATTACTATTCACTGCCTTAACCATTGTATTGCTAACGGCTTATTTCACTTGGACAGCGACTCCATCTTACCGTGCTAACGCAACGATCCAGATTGAAAAGCAAGGCGTGCAAATCGTTAATTTTGGTACACTCACCAGCACTTCGCCGGATATGGGGGAACAAGATCCTTTTTTCCGCACACAATACGAGCAGTTGAAAAGTCGCAAGCTGGCGGAGAGAGTCATTGCTGATCTGGATTTGCGTACCCGATTATTTGAGCGCTCTGCAAAATTCAGTCTGTTGACTTCCATTAAAGTGATTATTAAGGGATTTATTGATAGTTTCTTGCCCGCTAAGCAAACCACTGCTGGCAACGCTCAGGCACTCGATTATGCGCAGCAATTTGCAGAAAAACTTTACATAGAGCCGATTGAGAAAACGCATTTAGTTAAGGTATTTTACGAAAGCCCTGATCCGGTATTGTCGGCGGATATTGTGAATGCCCTGATTGACGCTTTCATCAAAGAGAATATCAGTTCCCAAAGTGAAACAGATGCTTATGCTAAGGCGTTTCTGGAGCAAGAGTTAGAGAAAGCGCGGCAGCGTTTGAACTTACAAGAAGGCAAACTGATTGAATACGCCAAGCAAAATGACATTCTGGAAGTGAATAACAGCCAATCCAGTCAGGAACGAAAACTCGATGAACTGTATTCTGCCTTGGGTGCTGCTGAACGCGCCCGTATTCAAGCCGAAAGCCAAATGATTCAAGGGCGTAGGCACGGCAATGTGCGTGAAGTCCTCAATAATCCGGTGGTAGAAGGCATCAAGCAAAATCTGAATACCTTGGAAGCGGAATATCAGGAGAAGCTCAAACTGTTTAAACCTGCGTTTCCCGATATGCAACGTTTGCAACAACAGATTCAGGAAGTGCGCAGCCAATTGCAACAGGAAGTGGGGGGGCTGAAACAGTCCCTGCAAGCGGAATACGCGGCGGCAAAAAAACTGGAAGATGATCTGCGTAATCAACTGGCTGTTTATAAAGGTGAATTAGTTGATTTGCGTGACCGCAGCATTGAATACAACGCTTTGAAGCGCGAAGTCGAAACCAGTCGAGACTTATACGATGGTTTGTTGCAACGCATGAAGGAAGTCAACGTTGCTACTAATGTGACCAGCAGTAATATTCGGGTGGTGGATGCGGCAGCTCCCGATAGCGATGTGTTCCGTCCTAAAAAACTACTGAATTTGATTATCGGTAGTTTAGTTGGGTTGATGTTAGGGGTTGGTGCGGCGTTATTGCGTGAAACCATGAGCCAGGGTGTCGCTTCGGTGAGTGAGTTACAATCCTTGAGTGGGTTGCCGATATTGGGGACGATTCCGCATGTGCGGCATTTATCCGAGGGTAATTTGGCATTGGCGACGGTGCGTGATGCAGGTTCGTTGCTGGCGGAGTCGTATCGGGTCATGACCGCCAATTTACGTTTTGTACTACCCGGTGGGGTTGCGCCGCGTGTCACCTTTATCACCAGTGTGAATCCGGCGGAGGGCAAGTCAACCTCGGCGGTGAATATTGCCATGAGTCAAGCACAACAGGGTTTGAAGGTGTTGCTGATTGATGCGGATTTGCGCCGCCCGTCGGTACATGTCAAATTAGGTTTGCCACATGCCAGAGGCTTGAGCAATTACTTAAATGGTGAGGTTGATATTGCCAGCGTGACGCATCCTTCCCGCGATATGAAAGGTTTGTACCTGATTTTGGCGGGAACCTTGATGGCTGACCCCGTGCGCATGGTGTCCAGCCCGGCAATGGCGCAATTGCTGAATCTGGCGACCAAGCATTTCGATAGCGTCATTATTGACGGTCCGCCGACGGCAGGTTTTGCGGATGCACTCTATTTGTCGTCACTGGCGGAAGCGACAGTAATGGTTGCGGATGAGGAGCGCATTAACCGCAAACGCTTGCTGACGGTCATTGAGCAGTTGCGGCGTGTGCGACCGAATGTGGTGGGGTTCTTAATGGTGAAATCACAACAGGAAGCGATGGATTCGCGTTATTACGATCGTTACCCCACCCTGAAGTCAGGCAAGGCTGAAACCAAAGCGGCAAAAAGTAAACGTAAGGGCTTGAATCTTGCCCCAGTTTAGTAATATGCGTTACCAGAGTATAGCCATTGACGTTGGAAAAGCTGTGTTAGAATACCGCTATGGGTAACAATCAGGAGATGAGTGCAATGGATTCCCGTTTTTTGCAGGCAGAAGAGCTGGGTATCAAGCTGGAAATTGTCAATGGCTTAGCGATCTGGGAAGCACAACCTGTGTACCGCCATCAACGTGCGGTTGACCGTATCCGCAGCACTATTACATCTACAACGACTAACGCTTGTCAGTGTGTCCATATTGCTGATGTTTATGTCAGTTTCCCCAATAGTTCACTCAAACGCCCTGATATTTCCATTTTCTGTCGAGAACCGGATGAAGAGGAGGAGGCAATCAGGCTGGTTCCCGAAGCGGTTATTGAAATTATTAGTAAGGGTTACGAAGCCAAGGATTTGCAGATTGCTCCACCATTTTATCTGTCACAAGGGGTGAAAGACGTGGTGGTGTTTAATCCGTATACCTTGGCGGTGTTGCATGTGCATCAGGCGGGGGCTGCCCAACATATTTCGCCGGTAGAAATCAGCTTGGCGTGTGGATGCACTGTGACAGTATAGGGGACAAAAGTCCCCCAACTTCGTCGTGAGCTTACGGCAAGTATGTCTTGCCCATCAAAAACCGATCACATTCCCGTGCGGCTTCACGACCTTCATTAATCGCCCACACCACCAGACTTTGCCCACGGCGCATATCGCCCGCCGCAAACACGCCCGGCAGATTGGTCGTGTATTTACCGTAGTCAGCTTTGACATTGCCGCGTGGGTCAGTGTCCAGCGTCAGCGCATCCACCAGTGTTTTTTCCGGCCCCGTAAAGCCCATTGCCAGCAACACCAATTGCGCGGGCAAGACTTCTTCGGTGCCTTCGACTTCGATCAAATTCATGCGCCCGCCAGTACCCTGCTCCCAGCGCACCCCAACCGTATGAATTGCTTTCACATGACCGTTTTCATCACCAACCAGTTTCTTGGTGGAAATCAGGTAATCACGCGGGTCACGCCCAAATACCGCTGCTGCTTCTTCCTGACCGTAATCGACTTTGTGCACACGCGGCCATTCCGGCCAAGGGTTATCCGGCGCACGTGCGTCTGGCGCACGTGGCATAATTTCCAGTTGGGTCACGGATTTGCAGCCGTGACGTACCGACGTACCCACGCAGTCAGTACCCGTGTCACCACCGCCGATCACGATTACATCCAAGCCTTTGGCAGAAATGTAGTTGCCATCTGCTAAGCCCGAATCCAGCAAGCTTTTGGTATTCGCGGTGAGGAAATCCATCGCGAAATGCACACCCTTGAGGTTACGCCCTTCCACGGGCAAATCACGTGGCTGGGTCGCACCTGCACACAACACCACCGCATCAAAATCGCTGCGCAACTGTTCAGCAGAAATATCTTTGCCCACATCCACGCCTGTAACGAAGTTCACACCTTCGGCAGCCATCAGGTCGACGCGGCGTTGCACGATTGCCTGTTTGTCCAGTTTCATATTGGGAATGCCGTACATCAACAAGCCGCCAATGCGATCGGCACGTTCGTAAACGGTGACGGTATGACCGGCTTTGTTGAGTTGATCAGCACACGCTAACCCTGCTGGACCGGAACCGACTACAGCCACTTTTTTGCCCGTGCGTTTCAGTGGCGGTTCGACTTGCACCCAACCTTCCTCAAACGCCTTGTCGATGATCGACACTTCGTTCAATTTGATGGTGACGGGTGGTTCATTAATGCCGAGGGTGCAAGAGCCTTCGCACGGTGCTGGGCAAACCCGCCCGGTAAATTCCGGGAAGTTGTTGGTCATGCGCAGGCGTTCGTAGGCTTCTTTCCACAAGCCGCGAAAGATCATGTCATTCCATTCAGGAATCAGATTGTGCACCGGACAACCGCTCGCACCACTTGGCAGCATCTGCCCGGTTTGGCAGAAGGGGATGCCGCATTCCATGCATCGTGCACCCTGCTCGCGGCTTTCGGCTTCGCGCTCGAAATGCAGGTGGAATTCACGCCAGTCTTTAATCCGTTCCAACGGGGCGCGGTCGGCTGGCAGCTCGCGCTGGTATTCCATGAAACCAGTAGGTTTACCCATGATTGTTACCTTTAATCCTTAGTTGCCACTGACACGCGAAGCGTCGCTATTGTTTGCGGTGAAAGCCGCCATCAAGGCTTCATCCCCGGAAAGCCCTTGCTGCTCAAAGGCACGAATCGTCTCCAGCATCCGTTGGTAGTCGTTCGGCATGACGCGCACGAAATCGGCTGAATATTTATTCCAGTCCGCCAAAATCAGGCTACCACGTGTGCTGCCAGTATACAGTACATGCTTTTCGATCATGGCTTTGACTTCGGCTTTCTCGTTAGCATCACTCAGTGGGCTGTAAGCCACCATTTCAGTGTTGCCGCTGATTGCCAGAATGCCGCTGGGGTCATACACATAAGCCACGCCGCCGGACATGCCCGCGCCAAAGTTGCGCCCGACCTTGCCCAATACGACCACACGCCCGCCAGTCATGTATTCGCAACCGTGGTCGCCCGTGCCTTCGACGACGACACGTACCCCGGAGTTACGCACGCAGAAACGTTCGCCCGCCACACCGCGTACATAAGCTTCGCCGTCGCTCGCCCCAAAGAATGCCACGTTGCCGATCAGGATATTATCTTCAGCCGCAAATTGCGCATCCTTACGTGGATACACAATGATTTTGCCGCCAGACAAGCCTTTACCGATGTAGTCGTTAGAGTCGCCTTCCAGTTCCAACGTCATGCCTTTCGGAACGAATGCGCCGAAACTTTGCCCTGCCGAACCGTTGAATTTCAAGCGGATGGTGTCTTCGGGCAAGCCTGCCGCACCGTATTTACGGGTCACTTCTGAGCCGGTAATCGTGCCTGCTACGCGGTCAATATTCTTGATCTCGAACTCAGCCGTTACCGCCGTGCCGTTATCAATGGCCGGTTGGCACGCCTTCAGGATTTTCTGCTCATCCAAGGATTGCGCAATGCCGTGATCTTGGGCACGAATGCAGCGGATACCGTCACATTCTTCCACTTCTGGCGCGTGCAGCAATTTGCTCAAATCCACCGTGCTGGCTTTCCAGTGACCTTCTGCCGTGCCTTGACGCAGCTTATCGACGCGCCCGACCATTTCATCAATGGTGCGAAAACCGAGTTTCGCCATGTATTCGCGCAATTCTTCGGCGATGAACATCAGCAAATTGACCACGTATTGCGGATCACCCGCGTACTTCTTGCGCAATTCGGGGTTTTGAGTCGCAATCCCAACGGGGCAAGTGTCCTGATGGCAAACGCGCATCATCACACAACCCAGCGCCACCAGTGGTAACGTCGCAAAGCCGTATTCTTCCGCACCTAGCAATGCCGCCACGGCTACGTCACGCCCGGTCATCAGCTTGCCGTCGGTTTCCAGACGCACGCGGCTACGCAGGTTGTTGAGCAACAACGTTTGATGCGTTTCTGCCAGACCCAATTCCCACGGTAAACCGGCGTGTTGTACGCTGGTTTTCGGAGAAGCACCCGTGCCGCCATCGTAACCTGAGATCAAAATGACATCCGCCTTACCTTTGGCAACACCCGCCGCGATAGTGCCGACACCAACTTCGGATACCAGCTTGACGTTGATTCGCGCGCGTTTATTGGCGTTTTTCAGGTCGTGAATGAGCTGTGACAAGTCTTCAATCGAGTAAATGTCGTGATGCGGCGGCGGGGAAATCAAGCCGACACCCGGTGTCGTGCCACGCACACGAGCTACCCACGGGTAAACTTTCTTGCCCGGTAATTGACCGCCTTCGCCCGGTTTCGCGCCTTGTGCCAGTTTAATCTGGATTTCCTGCGCGTTATTCAGGTAGTGGCTGGTGACACCGAAACGCCCGGATGCCACTTGCTTAATGGCACTGTTGCGCGAATCGCCGTTGGCATCGGGAGTGAAACGTGCCGGATCTTCGCCACCTTCACCGGAGTTAGAACGCCCGCCGAGACGGTTCATCGCAATCGCTAAAGCTTCGTGTGCTTCTTGGCTGATGGAGCCGAACGACATCGCGCCGGATTTAAAACGTTTGACAATCGCGCTGGCGGGTTCAACTTCGCTTAGGGGAATAGCTTGTTCAGTAAAGTTGAATTCCAGCAGGTTACGCAAGTTGAATTTGACTTCAGCATCTTCGTGCATCAAGCGGCTGTATTGTTTGTACAAACCGTAGTCGCCCAGTCGTACTGCCTTTTGCAGGGCGTAAATAGTCGCGGGGTTATATTGGTGTTCTTCTTCCTCATTACGCCACTGGAACACGTTACCCGCTTTCAGGGAGCGCTGTTCGGCATCGTGATGGTCATATGCCAGTTGGTGACGCATCAAAGCTTCTTTGGCGATGATGTTCAAGTCAATCCCGCCAATGCGCGAGGCGGTAGCGGTGAAATACTTGTCGATAACCGTCTTGTTGATACCCAGTGCTTCAAAAATCTGCGCCCCACGGTAAGACTGGATCGTGGAAATGCCGATTTTCGACATCACCTTGATCACCCCTTTCGTGACCGCCTTGATGTATTTCTGCACCGCATAATCGTGCTTGAGGTTAGGCAACAAGCCTTCACGGATCAAATCGTCCAGTGATTCAAATGCCAAGTACGGGTTAATGGCTTGCGCACCGTAACCCAATAAGGTGCAGAAATGGTGCACTTCACGCGGTTCGCCGGATTCAAGAATCAAACTCACGCGGGTACGTTTGCCGTCACGAATCAAATGGTGATGCAAGCCAGCAACCGCCAACAGTGACGGAATCGGCGCATTATCGGCATCTGCCAAGCGGTCAGACAGCACGATCAAATTAGCGCCGTTGTCGATGGCATGATCAGCGGCGGCAAACAAGTGTTCGAGGGCAGTTTCTAAACCCGCTTCGCCCTCACGTGCACGGAAGATGATTGGCAAGGTGATGCATTGGAAACCCTCACGCTGCACGTGAGTGAGTTTGGCTAACTCTTCATTGCCCAAAATCGGGGTCTTCAGCAAGATTTGTTGGCAACTGGCGGCATTCGGCGCGGTAATGTCACCTTCTGAACCCAGTGTGGTGTACGACGACGTAACGATTTCCTCACGGATAGAGTCAATCGGCGGATTCGTTACCTGTGCGAACAACTGCTTGAAATAGTTGAATAGTGGCTGCGCCTGATTGGATAGCACGGCAATCGGTGAGTCGATTCCCATTGCACCTAATGGGTCGATACCGGTCAACGCCATTGGCACAAGCACTTTGCGCACATCTTCGTAGGTGTAGCCGAACATTTTCTGACGCTGTACCAGCGTTTCGTGTTCCGGCAGTACGTGATGCGGTGCCTCTGGCAGGTCAGCTAGCTCCACTAAATGGCTCGCCAACCAATCTTGGTAAGGCTTGGCGGTTGCTATTTGTTGTTTGATTTCTTCGTCCGCAATGATGCGCCCTTGCGCGGTATCAACCAGCAACATACGCCCAGGTTGCAGGCGTTGCTTGGAGATGATGGTTTTTGGGTCGAGATCATCCAATACACCGACTTCTGAGGCGAGAATGATCATGTCATCGCTGGTGATGTAGTAACGCGACGGGCGTAAACCGTTACGATCCAGCGTCGCACCCACTAATGTGCCATCGGTGAAACCCATTGCCGCAGGACCATCCCACGGTTCCATTAAGCAACTGTGGTATTCGTAGAAGGCTTTCTTTGCCGCGCTCATGCTTTCATGGTTAGACCACGGCTCAGGAACCATCATCATCATGGCATGGGGTAGGGAATAGCCCGACAAGTACATGAATTCCAACGTGTTATCAAACATTGCGGAGTCACTGCCGTTGGGGTTCACAATGGGGAACAGCTTGCTGACTTCGGTATTGAATACGTCGGTTTTGATAACGCCCTGACGCGCATTCATCCAGTTAACGTTACCGCGCATGGTGTTGATTTCACCATTATGGATCAGGTAACGGTTGGGGTGCGCTCGTTCCCAGCTTGGGAAGGTATTGGTGGAAAACCGCGAGTGGATCATCGCAATGGCGGTTTTCATGTGCGGATTGCTTAAATCTTTGTAGAACTGCCCGACCTGTTCGGTGGTCAGCATCCCCTTGTAGACCAGTGTGCGTGAAGACAGGCTGGGGAAATAAATATGCCCAGCAACGTCTGGGTTATCCACGCTATTTTGCGTGCGCTTGCGGATAACATACAGCTTGCGTTCAAAGTCGATGCCCTCCGCAATGTCGTCAGATTTGGCAATGAACGCCATGCGAATGAAGGGCATGGCTTTGAGCGCAGTTTTGCCAATCGGGGTAGGGTTCGTGGGGACATCACGCCAGCCGAGCAGGGTTTGACCTTCTTCTTCGATGATGCGGGCGAAGATAGCGGCAACCTCAGCGCGTGCGTCGGCATCTTGTGGCAGGAACACCATGCCCACGGCATAATGACCGAGCGCAGGCAGTTTAATATTGAGTGATTTGCACTCAGATACGAGGAATTCATGCGGAAGTTGGAGCAGGATACCCGCGCCGTCGCCGGTATTTTCCTCACAACCGCACGCGCCACGGTGTTCCATGTGGGTTAACACTTTTAATGCCTGTTGGACGATTTGATGTGACTTGACACCTTTCAGGTGAGCCACAAAGCCCATGCCACATGCATCGTGTTCAAAGCTAGGGTCGTAAAGCCCTTGCGATGGGGGTAGTTCAGTGTATCTCATCGTAGTCTCAGGCGATAAAAGGGTGACTATTATGGACTAAAATGTCAGTTTAGAGCTAGACACCTTAGCGCGTTTTTGTCGACATGCCCAGAAAGCATGGTCTTAATTGGCGTATACTACGCTACCAGCACAACGGAGCAAGATCGCACACAGCTTATGAGTACAGCAGGTCGCATCCCCAAAGAGTTCATTGACCAACTGTTAGCTCGCGTCGATATTATCGACGTGATCGGTGGGCGTGTGCCCTTAAAAAAGGCAGGGCGCGAATATACCGCGTGTTGTCCGTTTCATCATGAGAAAACGCCTTCTTTCACGGTGAGTCCGACCAAACAGTTCTACCATTGTTTTGGTTGCGGGGCACATGGGTCTGCCATTACTTTTTTAATGGAATACGAACATCTTGAATACCCGGAGGCGATTGAGGCGTTAGCCCGCACTATGGGGGTAACTGTTCCCCGTGAAGGTGCAGAGGATGCCCTAAAACGCCCGCGTAAAGATAAAAACTTGTATGCCTTGTTGGAAGAGGCAGCGGTATGGTTTCAGGCACAATTGTCGCAAAACCCTGATGCGTTTGGGTATTTGCAACGCCGTGGTTTGAGCAATGATGTGGTAAAACGCTTTGGTTTAGGGTTTTCCCCACCGAATAGTTCACTAGGGCGCGAATTATCCCGTTACGGAGAGGATAAATTGGTCGCCAGCGGTATGACGATTCGTAATGACGCCGGGCGGGTGTATGACCGTTTTCGGGAACGCATTATGTTCCCGATCCGGGATCGGCGCGGACGGGTCATTGGTTTTGGCGGGCGAGTGATTGGCGATGGTTCACCCAAGTACCTGAACTCACCCGAAACTGAAGTCTTTCGCAAAGGTGCTGAGCTTTACGGTCTGTTTGAAGCGCGTAACGATACCCGCAAGCTGGAACGGTTGTTGGTGGTCGAAGGTTATATGGATGTGATTGCCCTCGCGCAGTACGGCATTACCTACGCGGTCGCAACCTTGGGAACGGCGACCACGCCGGAACACATTCGTCAATTATTACGTCTCGTGCCGGAAGTGGTGTTTTGTTTTGACGGCGACCGTGCGGGGCGGGATGCGGCATGGCGAGCCTTGGAAAATGCCTTGCCAGAGTTGCGCGATGATAAAGAGATCCGCTTTTTGTTTTTGCCGCAAGGTGAAGACCCCGATACGCAAATCCGCCAAATCGGTAAAGAAGCGTTTGAAGCAAGCTTAGCCAAGGCACTCACGCTCAGTGCTTATTTATTGGCAGTGTTGAAAGAGCGTTTCAATCTGAGTACCAAAGAAGGCAAAGCACGCCTGCTAAGCGACGGTTTGAAATTACTCGCTACCATGCCGGTTATTTTGTTGCGCGAGCAAATTCTCGGAGAATTGTCTACACTTACTGACACGCCTTTGGAGGTTGTGCGCCGCCACTTGAAAAAAAAATCAACGGGTGATGCGCCCCTCACCTGTAATCTGGCGCGTTTGGGCGACCAAGATGTACGCCGCACGCCGATAAGGCACGCCATCGCCTTGTTATTGCACTACCCGATGTTGGTGGAGGTAGCAGGCAGTTCCGAACAGATTCTTGGCTACGACTTGCCTGGCACAGCATTGTTGGCGGCTATCATTGAAAATATCGAGGAGCACCCCAATATAAATTTGGCGGGTTTATTAGAGCGTTTTCGCCAGACGGAGCATGAGGCTGTTATTCAGCGGCTCACTAACTGGCGACCTGAGACGGATGATGAAACCGTTATACGGCGTGAATTTGCCGACTGCCTGCAACAAATCAGGCGGCAATCACGTCAAAAGCAGCTTGAAGCCTTATTACATCGGGGTCAAACCCAAGTGTTGAGCGAGCAAGAGCGTAGTGATTTAGCTTATTTACTGCTTCAGGACTATAAAAGTCCGGGGGCGTGAGTGAGCACATGTGGTTGCATTTTAGAAAAATGTGATATAGTTACCGAATTTTTTCCAGAGAGTTTTAGGGCATGAGTCAAGAAGAGCAGCAGCAGTCCAGCTTGAAAGAGTTAATTGCCAAAGGTAAGGAGCAGGGCTACCTCACCTATGCTGAGGTCAACGACCACCTTCCCGATACCATCGTTGACCCGGAGCAGATCGAAGATATTGTTGCGATGATCAACGATATGGGCATAACGGTGTATGAACATGCCCCGGATGCCGATTCTTTATTGCTAAACGATGAAGCGGTACAAGCCGACGATGAAGCCGCTGAAGAAGCAGCCGCTGCGTTAGCGAATGTGGATGGCGATTTTGGGCGAACCACTGATCCAGTGCGTATGTATATGCGCGAAATGGGCACGGTGGAGCTGTTGACTCGTGAAGGCGAAATTCAGATTGCTATCCGTATTGAAGAGGGTTTGAACGAAATTCTGCGGGCGTTGGCACAATACCCTGCCTCGACGGAAGTTCTGCTGGAAAAAGCCAGCCTGATTGATTCCGAAGAAATTCGTTTAACCGACATTATTAATGGCTTTGTTAACCCTGATGAAGACTTGGCGGCGTTTCAGGTTACTGTGCCGGAAGAGTTGGAAGAGGCGACGATTGCGGCTGAAGAAGACGCAGTGGCAGTCGTTGAAGAAGAGGACGACGAAGACGCGGCTGATCCGGTTGATACAGGACCGGATCCTGAAGAAGCACGGATTAAGTTTGCAGAACTGCGCGAGTTGTATGAGGCATCTAAAGCGGCTTGCGCCAGCAATGATCAGGCTGCCTATACCGCAACCCGTGATGCGGTTGCGCTCAAGTTTATGGAATTCCGTTTGGCACAGCCTATCATTGAACAGTTGACTGTGCAGTTGAATGAAATTGTGGATCGGATTCGCCAAAATGAACGCCACATTATGAAACTGTGCGTCCAAAAAGGCGGTATGGCGCGTCAGGATTTCATCGACAGTTTCCCGCAAAATGAAACCGATCTGGAATGGTTAGACCGCTACTGTGTTGATAAACGTGGCGACCATGCCCGTCTACAGAGTTTTTTGCCGAAGATTCACGAAGCGCAGCAGGAATTATTAAGCCTCGAACGCGAATGCAATTTATCCATTTCGCAAATCAAAGACATCAACCGCAGCATGTCGGTGGGCGAAGCCAAGGCGCGGCGTGCGAAAAAGGAAATGGTCGAAGCCAACCTGCGTTTGGTGATTTCCATTGCGAAAAAGTACACCAACCGTGGTTTGCAATTCTTGGATTTGATTCAGGAGGGCAATATCGGTTTGATGAAAGCGGTGGATAAATTTGAATACCGCCGTGGTTACAAGTTTTCGACCTACGCCACTTGGTGGATACGTCAGGCGATTACGCGCTCGATTGCAGATCAGGCACGTACCATCCGTATTCCAGTACACATGATCGAAACCATCAACAAGCTCAACCGCATTTCGCGCAAGCTGTTGCAGGAGAAAGGTCGTGAGGCGACGCCGGAAGAACTGGCTGAAGCGATGGATATGCCGGAAGATAAAATCCGCAAAGTGCTGAAAATTGCCAAAGAACCGATTTCGATGGAAACGCCGATCGGCGACGATGAAGATTCGCACTTGGGTGACTTCATCGAAGATGGCAATATTTTGTCGCCGATTGAGTCTGCGACCACTTCAAGCTTGTCGGAAGTGACCCGTGATGTCTTGTCGAGTTTGACTTCCCGTGAAGCCAAAGTCCTGCGGATGCGTTTCGGTATCGACATGAATACCGATCACACGCTGGAAGAGGTGGGCAAACAGTTCGACGTGACCCGCGAACGTATTCGTCAGATTGAAGCCAAAGCGTTGCGCAAGTTGCGCCATCCGAGCCGTTCGGATATGCTTCGCAGCTTCTTGGAATACGAGCCGGGTGTCTTACCGACAAACTGATCGTAATGGTTTCCGGGCCTATAGCTCAGTTGGTTAGAGCAGGGGACTCATAATCCCTTGGTCGTAGGTTCGAGTCCTACTGGGCCCACCATTTTCTCTGGTTATTAGACACCATCTCGATTACCCGTACCCGTTCGTTTTTGTCTGCTCATCTCATTTCCTCAACAGTCGTAAGTTCTCCCCTCTCCCCCAAGCAGCATGAAATCCCTTAA